>NZ_OZ241356.1:2700000-3000000 GCF_965200405.1 Glacieibacterium sp. | reverse complement strand
AAGACATGTGGGTGGCGACGCGTCATCTTGTCGACGATCGCGGCAACCACGTCGTTAAGCGCGAACAGCCCAGCCTCTTCGGCGATGCGCGAGTGGAAGACGACTTGCAGTAATAAGTCCCCGAGCTCGTCGCGCAGCTCAGTCATGTCGTTGTCAGCAATCGCCTGAGCAACTTCATACGCTTCTTCGATGGTATAGGGAGCAATCGTCGCGAAGCTTTGGGCTACGTCCCAAGGACAGCCGGTTTCCGGGTCGCGCAGGCGCGCCATAATGGCGACGAGCGGCTCGATCAAATCGGCGCGCGCCGCGTTATCCGGTACACCGAAGCCGGGGGAAGGTTGATGAAGGCGCCGCCGACCCGCTTGGCCTGGAGGTTGAGGCGATCGAGGATCTGGCGCTTGACCGGGCAGGAGGGGCCATAAGTGAACTGGTACATCGCACCGCCCTCGCGCAAATGCACAAAGCAGCCGTGGACGATCTGCATGACGACGCGCGGTGGCATTGCCAGGACCGGCAGGCCGCTGATTACGGCACCCGCCTTGTCGCCACCGAACAATATGGCTCGACCAAGCCGCGTCGCATCCATTTCCAGGACTGTCGCCAGCGGGTGACGACGGCGCAGCAGCACAGCGAAGCTCGTGCCTTTCTCGATCAACGCCAGCCGATCCTCAGGGACGCCATGCGCGAGAAGCGCATCGGTGAAGATCCCTGTGCCGGGGCCAAGTTCGATCACCGGCGCCGAAGAAGCATCGATGTCTCGCGTCATCATCTCGGCCAAGGCGCGGCCGGACGGCGCCACGGATGCGACGCGCAGCGGATTGCTCAGCCACTCCCGAAAGAATGTCGCATTGCCGGACCGCTCAACTGGTGGAGACAGGCTCACGAGATCCTCCATGCCAGTCAGCGAGGCTGACCGCTAGTGTGGAGTACGAGCGGACACCGCGATGCGTCACAAGGCCTAACGACTGTCATTCCGATAATATATATTATGTTAAATCATATGTGATGGTTTGACCGTCGTAACCCGGCTCCACTCCTGCCGGGAGCTCATCTGACAAGCTGCGATAGTCCATGCTGTTGTCCATGTGAGTCAGGATCGCTCGCTTGGGTGCAAAATGATCGATCCAGCTGAGGGTCTGCGACAGATGGCTATGTGTCGGATGCGGCGTTCGACGTAGCGCGTCGACGATCCACAGGTCGAGTGCCGTCAAGGCCAACGTCGATGCCTCAGGCAACGTCTTGACGTCGGTCGAGTAGACGACCGCCTTTTCCTTCCAGTCAAATCGATAGCCGATGCTATCGATCTTTCCGTGGTCCTGCAGAAAGTTGGTGATAACCAGTGGGCCGACGACCAGTCTCTCCGGCAGTTCGTGGGCAATTGCGGTAGCCGGGTAGCTGGACGTTCCTGCAAAGACGTAGCCGAAGCGGTCCTTCAACACTTGCCAGGTCGCGGCATCTGCATAGCAATCGACTGGCCTGCCCATATTGTGGAAAAGCTGGCGAAGGTCGTCGACACCGTGTGCGTGGTCGGCATGATCATGGGTGAAGAGCACGGCATCGACCTTCGCCACACCTGCATCGAGCAACTGCTCTCGCATGTCCGGGCCGGTGTCGACCAAGACGCGGTAGCCGTCGACCTCGACCAGGATCGAGCAGCGACGGCGCCGATTGCGCGGCTCGGCGGGGTCGCAGTCGCCCCAGTCATTGCCGATGCGCGGCACACCGGTCGACGTACCACAGCCGAGAATGGTGACCTTCACGCTGAACCTTTCAAGGCCGCTGCGCCTTGCTGAACAGGTTGAAGAAGTTATTCGTCGTGTCGGCAGCAATCGTCTCGACGCCCTGCCCGCGCAGCTTGGCTAGGAACGCCGCAGTTTGCGCCACGAACGCTGGCTCGCAAGGCCGACCGCGCATCGGAACAGGCGCTAAAAACGGTGAGTCGGTCTCGATCAACAACCGATCGGCGGGGATCGTCGCCGCCGTTGCCTGCAAGTCACGGGCATTCTTGAAGGTCAGTATTCCTGAGAGCGAGATGTAGAAGCCCAGTGCAAGTACCTGTTCGGCAAAGGCCTGGCTCGCCGTGAAACAGTGAATTACGCCGGTGAAGGTGCCCTGCTCCATTTCTTCGCCCAGGATAGCAGCAGTATCTTCCTCCGCGTCGCGGGTGTGGACGATGATCGGCAGGCTGGTGGCACGCGCTGCGGAAATATGGGCCCGGAAGCTGGCTCGCTGGCGGTCCCGGTCGCTGTGGTCATAGAAATAATCGAGTCCGGTTTCGCCGATGGCGATGACCTTGGGATGGTCGGCGGCTTCGATCAATCGGGCCGCGTCGATGTCGGGATGAGCGTCTGCCTCGTGCGGATGGATGCCTACGGATGCCCAGATGTCAGGATGGGCCGCGGCTAAGGCAATGACCTCAGACCATTCGCTCGCCCGGGTGCTGATGCCGAGCATTGTTCCGACCCCCGCGGCGCGAGCCCGGTCGATCACCCCCGCCTGATCCTCGCGGACGCCCGGGTAGTTGAGGTGGCAGTGGCTATCGACGAGCATTGTCATATCAAAGGCTTACGCATGTGAACCAGTGGCACGGCGACTGCGCCGTTTCTATCCTCGAAAGCTTCGACCGAGACATAGCCGCAGGCGAGATACAGCGGCAGGCCAGCCATCGTCGCAACCATCGTCGCCTCGCGGAAACCGGCGGCGCGAGCGGCATCTTCGCAAGCGGCAAGCATTAGGCGACCCAGCCCTCGGCGCACGAATGCCGGATCGGTGTACATGGCTCGGATCCGCGTCGGCTCGGTATCCGGGTCGAGGAGGCGTGCGCTGCGCCCTGGAGAATGATCGCCGCCATAGCTGGTCGCGCGCTTGCTCCACCCCCCGCAGGCAGCCATCGCTCCATCGAGATCGGCGACGAGGTAGGTGCCATCGTCGACCAGCTGTGTGTCGAGGCCCATCATCGTGGCGCTTGCGGCGACCTGCTCTGGCTCCAGGAACGGCGATTGAAGTTGCATGATGGCGCGCGTGATCATCGCCTGCAACGCCGGAAGGTCGGTTGGGGTGGCAACGCGGACTAGCATGCGACCATACGGTAGCTTGGCAGGCTCATTCTGCGTCGACCCAACGTGGAAAGACCCCCTGCGGCTCGGGAAGCTGCGTCCCCGCAGCGACGGGTGTGTCGAGCGCGGCAAATGTCCGCTCATCGGCAGCAACGCCGAGTTGATCGAGCAGGCGTGCCGCGGCAACCGGAATGACCGGCAGGACGAGAATTGCAATGCGCCGCGTCGCGTCCAGCGTCGTTGCCAGTACGGCAGCCATCGCAGCAGGATCGGTCTTGCGCAGAGTCCAGGGCGCGGCGTCGGCAAAATAGCCGTTTGCCTCGGACACCATCAACATCACGGCTTCGAGGCCGCGGTGCAGCAGCAGCTCGCGCATGTTGCTGAAGTAAGCTTCGGTCGTCGCGGCAAAGTTGGGGATGTCCCCCCTGCCCTCAGGCATGCGTCCGTCGCAGTTCTTTGCCACCATCGACAGCGCGCGCTGCGCCAGATTGCCGATACCGTTGGCAAGGTCGGCGTTAGTGCGCTCGACAATCGCCTCATGGCTATAGTTGCCGTCATCGCCGAAGGCGACATCGCGCAGCAGGAACCAGCGCAGGCGGTCGACACCCAAGCTGTCGGCAAGCGCCAGCGGATCGACGACGTTGCCGACAGACTTGGACATTTTCTCGCCGCGGTTGAGTACGAAGCCGTGGCCGAACACTGATTTCGGCACAGGCAGGCCGGCCGCCATCAGGAATGCGGGCCAATAGACTGCGTGGAAACGCACGACGTCCTTGCCGATGACGTGCAGGTCGGCAGGCCACCACTCGCCCTGCCCGTCTGCATCCAGATCGGCCGGAAAGCCCGCGCCGGTCAGGTAGTTGGTCAGCGCATCCATCCAGACGTACATGACGTGACCGGGCGAATCCGGGACCGGCACGCCCCAGTCGAAGCTGGTCCGCGACATCGACAGGTCCTTGAGCCCGCCGGCGACGAAGCTGCGCATCTCATTGCAACGACTGGTCGGGCGCACGAATTCGGGGTCGTCGTACAGGGCGAGCAGCCGGTCCTGGTACTTGGACAGCCGGAAAAACCAGCTCTCCTCGACGGTCCATTCGACAGGCGTTCCCTGGGGGGACAATTTCACCGGTGCGCCGGCGCTATCGAAGGCGGCGACCAGCTCGGTCTCGTCGTAATAGGCCTCGTCGCGAACCGAATACCAACCTTCGTAGCGGTCGAGATACATGTCACCGTTCGCCGCAATTCGCCGCCAAAGCTCCTGGCTCGCAGCATAATGGTCGGCGTCGGTGGTGCGGATGAAGCGGTCGTGCGAAATGCCGAAGGTGGCGACCAGTTGCTGGAACGCTTGAACGGTACCGTCGACATACTCCCGCGGTGCAATACCCGCGGCACGTGCGGCCTGGGCGATCTTCAGGCCATGCTCGTCGGTCCCGGTCAGGAACCGAACGTTGCGCCCGTCGAGCCGGTGGAAGCGCGCGATCGCATCGGTCGCGATCGCCTCATAGGCGTGACCCATATGCGGCGCGCCGTTCGGGTAAGCGATGGCCGTCGTTATATAGTAGTTCTGGGCGGGCTTCATGCCGACCCGTCTAGCGGTCATTCCGCAGTCGCTGCAACCAGCTTCACGGTCGGAGGAGCCCGCAGCCGGCGACGGGACGTTCGTCGCCGGTGTCGGACGGTCTCATTACGAGCGGGTCGCGGCGCTTGTAGCAGCCTTGGCGCAACGGAGTTCGGCACGGCGATCGACGATGTTGGTGGCGTTCACCGAGCAGACCGACCGGGCAGCGGCACGGATACGCGCGTCGAGCGTGGCGCGGCCAGCAGGCTTGGCAAGGTCGAGGTCGGCGTAGCTGACTGTCCGGGTGCGGACCTGGACATCCTGCGCCGATGCGGGCGCGACGGCGGCGAAAAGGAAGGTCGATGCAACGATGGCGGCACCTGTTGCGGCGACCAGAGTGCGGGTGAAAGAAGCGGTGGCGAACATGGTGGAGTTCCTCTGTCTGGGGCGGCGGCCGATCCGACGTCCCATGCCAGCTGCTTTGCAAACGGTGTGCCAACTGCGGTCGTTTACTAGGTCGCCAAACAATACAATGACTTAGCTTCAACCAACCGTATCGCGTCACTACCGCGCCGAACTGCCGCTCCTAACGAGTGGGAATTTTCACCAACACATCGTACTCTGGCAAGCGACTTGGCACAGCCTCAGTCGGCCAGCGTCGCGACGAGCATAGCCAGCTCGAAGCTGACCGCCTGCGGCTCGAGCGACAGCGGCACGGCCGATGCAGCCAGCTCGTTGGCTTTTTCCCACGCCGACAAGGCCCGTCCAAGACGCGCGCCGGTCCGCGTCCGCGCGGCCGTCGCGAGATATGACGGGGCCAGGTCGAGAAAGGCTTCGTACCGCGGCATCGCTGCTTTCAGCGACAGCGACCGTGCCAGCGCCAGCGCCCGCGCCGTCGCATCGCCACCCCGCGCGACCGCCAGACTGTCCAGATCGCGCTCCATCGCCTCGACGCCCGCCTCCGCCAACTGCAGTGCCCGGCCCGGTGCGCCGCCTGCGACCCGAGCCAGCGCCGCAACTTCGCCGGCCGACAGCTCCGGTCGAACATCGGACAGCACAATCGAAACCTCGGTTTCGCTCAACGGGTGAAAACGCAACGTCCGGCAGCGCGAGCGGATCGTCGGCAGCAGGCGCCCCGGCGAATGGCTCACGACCAGGAACAGCGTCCCCGTCGGCGGCTCCTCGAGGTTCTTGAGCAGCGCGTTGGCGGCATTGCGGTTCATGTCGTCGGCAGCATCCACGATGACAACGCGCCAGTCGCTCAGCGCCGGTGTGTTGCGGAACAGCGGCTGCAGAGCGCGGATTTCATCGACGCGGATGACGGTGCGAAGCTTGCCCTTGTCGTCGCTGGTGCGCTCCAGCACCCGGTAGTCGGGATGGCCACCCGCGGCGATGACGGGGATCGTCGGGTGCGTCGAGGGGACGTCGAGGGTGCTGTCGTCCACCGGCGGACCCGCGGCGCGAGCCAGCACCCAAGCTGCGGCAGCGCGGGCAAAGCTGCCTTTGCCGACGCCCGGCGGTCCGGCAAGCAGCCAGGCATGGTGGAAATTGCCCGAGACGAAAGCATCGCGGAACGCCGCGGATTGTTCGGCGTGCCCGACCAGCATGCCTCAGTCGTCGCCGGTGTCGGTTTCGCCGAGGTGCGCGGTTCCCGAGCCGGAGTTGCCGGCGAGCTCGCCAGGATTGCGTTCGAGTACCGTCTCGACCGCATCCATCGCCATGACTTCGCCCCAGATGCGGCTTGACACCGAGGCCGGGTCACCGTCGGCGTCGATCAGTCGGCAACGTCTCGGCTCGGCTGCGGCGAGATCGCGAAAGCCAAGGGAAACCCGCTGGTGGAAGTCTGCATCGTGTTGCTCGAACCGCCCTTCCCCACCGGCACGCGACGCGGCACGGCTGAGGCCGAGCTCGACCGGCAGATCCAGCACCAGCGTCAGGTCCGGCCAAAGGTCGGCTGCAGACAGATGATGTAGGCTGCGCAGCGAAGCATCGGACAGGCCCTTGCCTGCACCTTGATAGGCCATCGTCGAATCGGCGAAGCGGTCGCTGATCACCCATTTGCCGGCAGCCAGCGCCGGGCGGATCAGCCGCTCGACATGATCGGCGCGGCCAGCGTTGACCAACAGTGCTTCCGCCGCCGGGCTCCAGCGGTCGGTGCTGCCGGTGACCAGGAGCTCACGAATCGCTTCGGCACCTTCCGTGCCACCGGGCTCCCGAGTGGTGACGACTTCGATGCCGCGCTCGCGCAGCCGCTCGGCAAGCAAGGCGACCTGGGTCGACTTGCCGGAACCCTCGCCGCCTTCCAGCGTGATGAAGCGAGCCTGCCTCACTTGCGGAGGACGAGCGTCCTGAACGCCGAGCCGATGCGTCCGAAGAAGCCTGCGGTCCCGACGTCCTCGGCAGCGACCAGCGGCGTGCGCGTCACCGGCGTGCCGGGAACGCTGGCGACCAGCGTGCCGATTTCCTGCCCGCGCTTGATCGGCGCCTTGATCGGGCCGTCGTAGACGATCTTGACGACGCGCTGGCCACCGAAGCCACGCGGCACGGTGACCTTCAGGTCGATCGGCCCCATCAAGCCGACGCTATCGGCCGAGCCCATCCAGACCGGCGCCCGGTCGAGGACCTTGCCGGCGGGAGCGATAAGCTGCTGCGTCCAGGCGCGGAAACCCCACTCCATGAAGGCGACCGACTGCGAAATACGCTCGTTGAACGACGACAGGCCGGCGATGACCATGACCAGCCGGCGGCCGTCCTGCACGGCGGAACCGGTGAAACCATAGCCGGCTTCCTCGGTGTGGCCGGTCTTGAGCCCGTCGGCGCCGCTGACCTTGCCGAGCAGCGGGTTGCGGTTGGCCTGGACGATGGCGTCGCCTTTGCCCAGCGTCTTGCCCCAGGTAAACTGCTGGACCGGGTAGAACATTTTGTAGAGGCCCGGGAAGTCGTTGATCGTGCGCTCGGCGATGATCGCCAGGTCGCGCGGCGTGACGTGCTCGTTCGGGTCGGGCCAGCCGTTGGTGTTGGCGAACTGCGAGCCGGTCAGGCCGATCTTCTTGGCCATCGCGTTCATCAGCGCGACGTACTGCTCCTCCGTGCCCGCCAGACCTTCGCCCAGCACGACGCAGGCGTCGTTGCCCGACAGCGTGACGATGCCGTGCAGCAGGTCCTGGACGGTGACGTCCTCGTCGACCGACAGGAACATCGTCGACCCTTGCGAATGCCACTTCTTCCAGGTCTCCGGGCGGACGTGGATCTTCTGTGTCAGCTTCGCATCGCCGCGCTTGAGCATGTCGAACGCCACATAGACGCTCATCATCTTGGCCATCGACGCCGGCGGCATCTGGGTGTTCTCACCCTTGGCGAACAGCACGGCGCCGTTCGAGAGGTCCTTCATATAGGCATAGGGCGCCGGGGTGGTGAACACCGGCATCTGCTGCGCGAGCGCACCTGACGAAACCGAGAGAAGCGCGAAGGCGGCAAGAAAACGCATGGATCAGGGAGCTCCGGGTCGGGGGGTAACCAGTCGAGCGTCGGTGTAGCCCGCCGCCTGCACGCGCGCCAGTATCGGCGTTGCGGTTGTCGCATCGATATATGGCCCGATCCGCACCCGGGTCAGCCCGGACGGCAGGCGCTCGGTAACGACCGGACCGATCGGCGCGAGGAAGCCGCTCAGCCAGGCGGCGCGGCCCTGGTCGGACAATGCGGCCACCTGGACATATACGGTCCCGACCGAGGCACCGGGTATGGCGACCGTGGTAACCGGAACGTCGGGTGGCGGCGGTGAGTTGGGCACCGCGGCGGGGATCGTGATCTCGGGCGGCGAAACCTGTTGCGCCGGGAGAGGCACGGCAACGGGAGGGCGGACCGGCGGTGCTAGGCTCGCCATTACCGCTCCATCGGGAAACACACGGCGGACCCGGACATGCGCCGTGCCCGGGCGATCGACGCCGAGCAGCTGCGCCGACTTGCGTGACAGGTCGATGATCCGGCCATCGACGAACGGTCCGCGGTCGTTGATCCGCACTGTCAGCGTACGACCGTTGTCCAGGTTGCTGACCTCGACGAAGCTCGGCATCGGCAGCGTCTTGTGCGCCGCGGTGACGCCCTCCTGATCGTACGTCTCGCCGTTCGCCGTGCTGAGCCCGTGGAAAGTCGGCCCGTACCAGCTGGCAATCCCTGTCACGTCGTACGCGCGGTCGTCTGCGGGGTAATAGGTCTTGCCGAGCACGATGTACGGCTGCCCGATCTTGACTGCGGGGGCAGCAGGGCGCGCGACACCCGGCGGTGGCAGGTGCTTGCCAGGTCCCGCGCAGGCCGCCAGCATCAGCAGCGCTGGGACGACCCTACTTGAGCGCATCGCCGAGCAGCGCCACCGACAAAGCGTAGAAATTGGAGCAATTATAATCGAGCAGCGTGCGGTAGTTGCCAAAGGTCAGATACGCCGAGCCGCTTGGGCCATCCGGCTCGACCAACGTCGCCATCGTCGTGTCTGCCGGCCACGGGTTGCCGTCGGCACGCGTCATGCCGAGCTTGCGCCACTCGCCAAGCGTGATCCAGCGACTGTGCTTGCTCAGTACGCGTGTACACTCGCGCGGCTGGACCAGGTCCCGCACCTTGCTGCGATCGAAGTCGGCAGGCACCGCGACCTGAACGCCCCAGCCGATGCCACGTTGCCAGCCGTGCTTTCCCAGATAATTGGCGATCGAGGCGGCAACGTCGTCGTCGGACTCCCAGATGTCGGCGCGGCCATCGCCGTTGCCGTCGACGGCATATGCCACGAAAGAACTCGGCAGGAACTGCGGCTGGCCCATCGCCCCGGCCCAGGAGCCGCGCAGCTTGGCCGGGGATGCCATGCCGCGGTCGACGATGGTCAGGGCCGCCAGCAACTCGCGCGTAAACAGCTCCCGCCGCCGGCCGTCATAGGCGAGACTGGCGAGACTGCGGATTACATCGAAGTTGCCGGTTACCGCGCCGTAGCTCGACTCCATTCCCCAGATGCCAAGTATTATCGTGGCCGGAACGCCGGTCGACGCCTCGATTTCAGCCAACTTTGCGGCGTTCCGCTCGCGGGCCGACCGGCCCCGGCCCTCGCGCACCGGCTCCAGCCGCCGGGCGAGGTAATCGCTGAACAGCGTCACGCCCGAGCCGTTGTCGTCCGGCTGCCCACGGTCGAGCTCGACGACCCGCGGCGAATACTGCACGCCGGCCAGCGCCGCATCCAGGGTCTCGGTGCGAATGCCCTGCCCCTGGGCCTGCGCCCGGAAGGTCGACAGCCAGCCTTGGAAGCCGGTCTCGGCGGGGCTGCTCGTACTGCTTTCACCGGCCACCGGCACGACAGATTCGTCGGGCAGCGGATCGGGGCGCAACACCTGCGCACCCGCGGTTGCGGCGATCGAGGAGGCGACGAAAAAGGCGAGAACTGAACGATACACCGGCGCCTAGTGGCACAATGACACCCTTGCGGCCAACCCCGGTCTTGCACGCTGGACCACAATCGCCGAAATGGCGCCGACGGAGAGGTGGCCGAGTGGTCTATGGCAACGGTCTTGAAAACCGTCGTGGGGGTGACCTCACCGTGGGTTCGAATCCCACCCTCTCCGCCAACGCCCTCATTGTTACACTGATACGACACTGCGTTGCCGATGGCCGGAGCGCTCGCTAAGGTGACGGCGGTCAACGGCGAATCTGGAAAATGCCCTGTCTGTCGTAGTCGCGCTAAACCATGTCACGGCCTACCGGTACGACGAGCTGGCGATGCTTGGGCCGCACATCGTGCGCTTACGCCCTGCCCCGCATACGCGCACCCGGATCACCAGCTATTCGCTGAAGGTCACGCCCGCCAACCACTTCATCAACTGGCAGCAGGACCCGCACGGCAACTGGTTGGCCCGCATCGTCTTCCCTGAGCCGACGCACGAGCTGAGCATCACCGTCGACCTTGCCGCCGAGATGGTGGTCGTTAATCCGTTCGACTTCTTCGTCGAGCCCTATGCCTCGACGCTGCCGTTCGAATACCCGGCGCAGCTGGCACAGGACTTGTCGCCCTATCTCGCGGTCGACGACGACGGCCCCGGTCTCGAAGCCCTGTACGAGCGCCTGCGCCCCCGCGACGAAGGCACCGTCGACTTCATCGTCGGCGTCAACGCAGAGATCGCACGCACCGTCGGCTACACCGTCCGCATGGAAGCCGGGGTGCAGACCCCCGACGAGACGCTGGCACTCGCCCTCGGATCGTGCCGCGATTCCGGGTGGTTGCTGGTCCAGCTGTTCCGCCGCATGGGCCTCGCGGCGCGCTTCGTCTCCGGCTACCTGCTCCAGCTGCGGCCCGACATCGACGCGGTCGATGGCCCGGTCGGCGCGCGCACCGACTTCACCGACCTGCACGCTTGGGCCGAAGTCTATATTCCCGGTGCCGGCTGGATTGGCCTCGACGCGACCTCTGGGCTGTTGTGCGGCGAGGGTCATATCCCGCTCGCCGCGTCGCCGCATTACCGTTCGGCCGCTGCAATCACCGGCGGCTCCAGCCATCCGGCCGACCATTTCGACTTCTCGATGTCGGTCGAGCGGCTGGTCGAGCCGATCCGCATCACGCGGCCGTTCGAGGACGTCGACTGGCAGGCGCTCGACGCCGTCGGCGAGCAGGTCGAGGCCGATCTCCAGTCGCAGGACGTCCGCCTGACCATGGGCGGCGAGCCGACCTTCGTCTCGATCGACGATTTCGAAGCGGCGGAATGGACGATCGACGCCTCGGGCCCAACCAAGCCGGTGCTGGCCGAGCAGCTGATCCGCCGGCTGCGCGACCGCTTCGGCATCGGCGGCATGCTCCACTTCGGCCAGGGCAAATGGTATCCGGGCGAGCCGCTGCCGCGCTGGGCGCTGGGACTGTACTGGCGTCGCGACGGCCTGCCGGTCTGGCCAAGCGGGCTCGTCACCGACGACCTGCGGACCGAAGTTGCGCCGTCGGCGACAATTGACGATGCCGAGGCGCTGATTGGTCGGCTGGCGGCACGGCTTGGGCTCGACGCCTCGTTCGTCATCCCGGCGCGGGAGGATGCGCTGCATTACATCAAGGCCGAAGGCGACCTGCCCGCGAACATCGAGCTCGACTCAATCACAGTCGACGATCTGCAGGCTCGCACTCGTCTGCGTCGCGTCATGCAGGGCGGCTTATCGAAGACCGTCGGCTATGTCCTGCCGATCCGCCGGCCGTTCGGACGACACGAAGGCAGTGCCTGGTTGAGCGAGGCCTGGACCTTCACGCGCGAGGGCCTGTTCGTCATTCCAGGCGACTCCCCGCTGGGATTGCGGCTGCCACTCGACACCCTGCCGGTTCTCGCGGACGAGGATTACCCGCATATCGTGCCGCTCGATCCCTACGCCGAGCGTGGCCCCCTGCCTGACTTCGCCGATCTACAGCCCGCAGTGCCAAGCAAGAAGCGCAAAGCGGCAACCCCGCCGCTGGTGCGCACTGCGCTGAGCGTCGAGCCACGCGACGGTTGGCTGTACGTCTTCATGCCGCCGGTTTCGAAGCTGGAGGATTACCTCGAACTCGTTGCGCATCTCGCGGCCGCCGCCGATGGCCTGCCGCTCCGTATCGAGGGTTATCCGCCCCCCGACGACGCCCGCATCGGCGTGCTCAAGGTCACCCCAGACCCCGGCGTCATCGAGGTCAATGTCCAGCCCGCTGCAAACTGGCGCGAGGCGGTGGATATCACCAACGGTGTCTACGAGGACGCGCGCGCTATCCGGCTCGGCGCCGACAAGTTCATGACCGATGGCCGCCACGCCGGCACCGGCGGGGGCGCCCATGTCGTCGTCGGCGGGGCCAGCCCGACGGATTCGCCGTTCCTGCGCCGCCCCGATGTCCTGAAAAGCCTGTTGATCTATTGGCAGCGCCATCCGTCGCTGTCGTACCTGTTCGCCGGGCTGTTTGTCGGCCCGACCAGCCAGGCACCGCGCATCGACGAGGCGCGGCACGACGCGCTGTACGAGCTGGAGATCGCGCTCAGCATGATCCCCGGCCCCAAGGCCAAGCGCCCCGCCCCGTGGCTGGTCGACCGACTATTGCGCAACCTGCTGACCGACATCAGCGGCAATACGCACCGCACCGAAATCTGCATCGACAAGCTCTATTCGCCCGATGGTCCGACCGGGCGCCTCGGGCTGGTCGAGTTCCGTAGTTTCGAGATGCCGCCGGATGCGCGGATGAGCCTGGCACAGCAGTTGCTGATCCGCGCGCTTATCGCTTGGTTCTGGCGCAACCCGCAGGATGGGCCGCTGGTGCGCTGGGGCACGGCGCTGCACGATCGTTTCATGCTGCCGCATTTCGTCTGGAGCGACTTCAAGGACGTGCTGGCCGACTTGAACGACGCCGGCTATGACTTTGATAGTAATTGGTACGAGGCGCAGCTGGCGTTCCGCTTTCCGGTGCATGGTCGCGTCCAGTACGGTCCGGTGTCGTTGGAACTTCGCCACGCACTGGAGCCATGGCATGTCATGGGAGAGGAAGGCGGCAGCGGCGGCATGGTGCGTTTCGTCGACTCCTCGGTCGAGCGGCTGCAGGTCGAGGTCGAGGGCTTCAACCCCGAGCGGCACATCATCACCTGCAACGGTCGCGTGTTGCCGATGAACCCGACCGGCCAATCGCTCGGCGCGATCGCCGGCGTGCGCTATAAGGCGTGGAAGCTGCGCAGCGGGCTGCATCCGACGCGCGAAGTCGATGCGCCGCTGACCTTCGATATCTTCGACAGGGTTCACAACCGCTCAATCGGCGGCTGCGTCTATCACGTCACCCACCCGGGCGGCCGAAACTACGAGACCTTCCCGGTCAACGCCTATGAGGCGCAGGCGCGGCGCAAGGCACGCTTCCAGGAGCATGGCCATACGCCCGGCATCATCCGCCCACCGCTGCCCGAGCGCACCGGCGAGTTTCCGCTGACCCTCGACCTGCGCCGCCCGCGTGGCCGTTGAGACGCTGAGCCCACCGCGGCAGCAGGCGGACCTGGAGCCGGAGGCGGCGAACCGGCTGTCGACCTGGCTGCGCGACTATCGGCCCCTGTCCGGCGTGCCGGACGAGTTATTCGACGTCATGCGTCGGCCGCGCGCCGACTGGCTCAACTTCCTGGCGGGTTTCGCCGAGTATTCGGACAGCGATTCGCGGAGCCGCTTCAACCTGGCGACGCGTCACATCCGCGATACCGGCGTGTCATACCGGATATACGGCGAGGAGAACGAGCGGAGCTGGCCGCTGAATCCGCTGCCGCTGATACTGGGGCACCGCGAATGGGCGCAGATCGCTGCCGGGGTCGAGCAGCGTGCGACGCTGATCGAGGCGGTGCTGCAGGACATCTACGGCGCCGGAAAACTGATCGAAAGCGGCGCCCTGCCCGCCGCCGCGCTGACCGGAAGCATGGATTTCATTCGCGCCATGCGAGGCGTGAAGCCGCCGGGCGGCCGTCACATGCCGCTCTATGCCGCCGACCTGGGACGCGGCCCCGATGGGCGCTGGTGGGTACTCGACGACCGGACGCAAGCGCCGTCGGGTGCCGGGTACGCGCTCGAAAACCGGCTGGTCCTGTCGCGCGCCTATCCGTCGCTTTACAACGCCATGAACGTCCAGCGCCTGGCGCCGTTCTTCGACGGGCTGCGCAAGGGGCTCGCAGCGAGTGCCAGCCGCAGTGATCCGCGGATTTGCCTGCTGACGCCCGGCCCGTTCAGCGAAACCTATTTCGAGCAGGCGCATCTGGCGCGTTACCTTGGCTTCCTGCTGGTCGAAGGCGACGATCTCGTGGCGCGCGACGGCAAGGTCTATGTCCGCACCATCGCCGGCCTGAAGCGCGCCGACGTCATCCTGCGCCGTGTCGACGCCGACTTCATCGACCCGCTAGAACTGAATGGTTCCTCGCATCTTGGCACGCCGGGCCTGCTGGAGGCGATCCGCGCCGGTGGCGTGGCAATGGTCAACATGCCCGGCACTGGTGTGATGGAATCAAAGGCGCTGCTGGGCTTCATGCCAAAGCTGTGCCGGCTGGTGCTGGGCGAAGAGGCGAAGCTGCCCAACGTCGCGACCTGGTGGTGCGGCCAGCCAGCTCAACAGGAACGCGTCGAGAATACCTTCGACGACCTGGTCGTCGGGCCGGCCTTCGCCGGGGTCGCAGGCTACGGCGAAAGGTCGAAGGCACGGCTCGTCGCCGATCTGTCCGGCGACGAGCGCGCCCTGCTCCGCTCCCGGCTTCGCGACCGACCCGGCGACTATGTCGGTCAGGAGGTGGTGCGGCTGTCGACCATGCCGGTACTCCGCGACAACCGGCTGGAGGCGGCACCCTTCGTGCTCCGCGTCTATGCCGCCTGGACGCCCGACGGCTTCAAGATCATGCCCGGCGGCTTCTGCCGGACCTCTGAACGCCGCGATGCGCGCGCCGTGTCGATGGACGCCGACGCTCGCACCGCCGATGTCTGGGTGATCGACGACCAACCCGTCGAGCGCATCACGCTGCTGGCCAGCAAGGACGAGGTCAAGGTCCGCCGCATCCTCGGCCACCTGCCGAGCCGGGCGGCCGACAATTTGTTCTGGCTCGGCCGCTATATCGAGCGCGCCGAGGCGACGCTGCGCCTGGTTCGCAGCCTGTGTACCAGCCTCATGGTCTCGGAGACCGCGATTCACGGCAGCGGCGAGACGCTGGCCGGGTTGCAGCAATTGCTGATCGACTGGGGCGCGCTGAGCGAGGACGCGCTCGGCAGCGGTCCGCTCGATGCGGCACGCGACGCGCTGCGTGACCAGAAGGCCTATGGCTCGGTGATCTACCTGGTACGCGGCGCCCGGCGAACCGCGGCCAGCATGCGCGAACGCCTGTCCGCCGACTTCTGGGCGCTGCTCGTCGATCTCGAAACCAGGCTGGCAGCGACCGATCATGCTCCGCATTCCGAGGCCGAGGCACTGCAACAGGTCGAGAGCGCGCTGCAGATCCTCGCCGCCCTCTCCGGCCTCGCGCAGGAAAACATGAACCGTGTCGCCGGGTGGCGCTTCCTCGACATGGGTCGGCGGGTCGAGCGCGGCATCAATGCCTGCCGTCTCGCGCGGACCTTCGCACACGACGAGTCGACGACCGACGATCTCGACCTGTTGCTCGATCTCGCGGACAGCCAGATCACCTACCGCGCCCGCTATCTCGTCGGACTGGCGCTGGTGCCGGTGCGCGACATGGTCATCCTGGATTGCTTCAACACGCGTTCGCTGGCGTTCCAGGTCGACACGCTGAAAGACCATCTCAAGGGACTGCCGTCGCTGCTCGCCGACGGCCTGATGGAGGAGCCGGACCGCATTCTCCTGCGCCTGTGCACCGAAGTCGAAACCAGCGAGGCCGCGAACCTGACGGTCGAGCAGATCACCGGCTTCGAGCAAACCCTGATGCGACTGTCGGGGGCGATAGCCGACCGCTATTTCCTGCAGGGCAGCAAGGCTGTTCCGACGATCAAGCTGGCGGGCATGGGATGATCTACGAGATCGGCCACCGCACGACCTATACCTATGAAAAGCCGGTCAGCTTTGCGCGTTGCGTACTGCGCCTGACGCCGACGACGGCGGGGCTCCAGTCGCTGCTGGAGAGCAAGGTCACCGTCACGCCGGAACCGTCGAGCACGCTCCACGGCCGCGGCGCGTTTGGCGAGGCGACCCAGACCATCATCATCGATCGCCCGCACGAGAAGCTGATCATCGAGGCGAAATCGCGGGTCGACGTCCGCACCAGCGTCCAGCTCGGCCTGCACGACAGCGTCCCCTGGGAGGCCGTCCGCGCTTCGGCCAATGCCAGTCGCAGCCTGGCAGCGGACAGCCCCGCCAGCTTCCTGTACCCGACGCGGCGGACGCCGATCATCGCGGCAATCACCGACTACGCCCGCGTCAGCTTCACGCCCGGCCGCCCGGTCTCCGATGCCGCGGCCGAGTTGATGACCCGCATCCGCAACGACTTCGTCTATGACCCAAGCGCCACGACGGTTTCGACACCGGCGCTGGAGGCGTTCGAGGCCCGCCATGGTGTCTGCCAGGATTTCGCCCACATCATGATCTGCGGCGTCCGTGGGCTCGGACTGCCGGCCGCCTATGTCAGCGGCTATCTGCGCACCTCGCCGCCGCCGGGCCGGCCTCGCCTTGAAGGCGCCGATGCGACCCATGCCTGGGTCTCGATCTGGTGCGGCAACGACCAGGGCTGGATCGGTTTCGACCCGACCAACGCCGTGCTGGCGCAGACCAGCCACATCGTGCTGGCGAACGGTCGGGATTATTCCGACGTCGCGCCGATCGACGGCATCATCCTCGCCCCCGGCGCCCAGACTCTGAAGGTCGAGGTCAATGTCGTGCCGGAGGATGAGATCATCGCCGCTGCGGCTGCCGCCCGCGTACCGGCGATGGCCAAGTTTTAACTCGGCAGCGACGTGCAGCAGCCAGCCGTCACATATCTCGTGCTAGCAGGAAGATGTGAACTGCATCGACCAGCTTATGTCGGCCTTTGCCGCCCAAGCGCAACGCGCTGACGTGGCTGGCGCGTCATGACCTTGTCGCCCTTGGTTGGCGGGCTGCGTTCCGGCCTGATCTGGGGTTATGACCTGACCGCGGGTGGGGCGACCGGCCTCGATCGGACCGACCTCGACCTGCCACTGACCCGCGCCGCCGAGGCCGACCTGCGCTGGCTGCACGTCAATTTGACCGACCAGTGGACGCGGCGCTGGTTCGCCGAAGCGGGCAGCTTGCCGACGGCGGTCCGGGATCTGCTGCTGTCGACCGACCGGCACCAGCGCGCGTTGATCGATAATGGCACCGTTGCCTGCATCATCCATGATTTCGAACGAGAATTCGACAGCGACGTGGTCGGCGGCGTCGGCTCGCTGACCTTCCTGATCCAGCCGGGCCTCATCGTCACGGCTCGCCTGCACCCGATCCGTGCGGCGGACGTCGTGCGCGACCGGATCCGCGCGAGTTCGCGACCTTTGACCACGGCGGCCGCGCTCGATATGCTGATGACGGCGATCGCCGAGGTTAACCACCGCATCGCGGTCGACCTGACCGCTGTCGTCCAGGCCGCCGAAGATGCACTGCTCGACGAGGGCCAGCAGCCGGATGCCCGGACGCTGGTCAAGGTGCGCAAGCAGGCGATCCAGCTGCACCGCCAGATGGCCGGCCTGACCGATGTGCTGCACCGGCTCGAAGCCGATGAGGAATTGCCGATCGAACTCGAACCTTCCGTGGTCAAGCATGCTCAGCGCATGGCTTCGTTGGACGCCGATGTCGCCGGGATACAGGCCAATCTCCGACTGCTTCGCGAGGAGCTGGAGATCCAGACCGCCAGCCGGACGAGCCAGAACCTGTACCTGCTGTCGATCCTCAGCGCGCTGCTGCTGCCCGCGACCCTGGTGACCGGCATCTTCGGGATGAACACCGGCGGCTTGCCCTGGACCGGGTCGCCGAGCGGCAGTGCCGTCGCCGTCGGCCTGGTTGTCGCGTCATCGGCGCTGGTCTATCTCTGGCTCCGAGCACGCGGCTTCTTCAGCCGCTAGACCACAGCACTCACTTGCGAAGCTTCGTCGCGGCGACCTCGTCGAAGGCGATCCCCTGCAGCGCCTTCGCGACAGCCGGGGACAAGCCGATCTCGCGCGCGGCGCTTTCCTTCACGCCGAGCGAGCGCGGGTCCACCCCGGTCACACTGGCAAAAACGACCAGCGCCTCGAGGTAATATCCCGCGGCGCTGGCGTGATAATAGTCCCAGGACCAGAGATCGACCTTGCCGAAGTCGGTCCCGTCGTAGGGATCGGGATCGGCCACACCAGCGTCGAACGCCCGGATCCAGCTCTGGCCGACCGGGATTGCTGCGTTGATGGTGCGGAATTCGCGAACCGCCATCGCATTCGCCGCAGCGAGGTCGCCGACCATCGCTGTGATCGGCTTGCCCGACCATGGACTTCCGGGCCGATAGGTCAGGTCGGCGCGCGACCAGGTCGTCACCAGGTCGACGGTCGCGTTGGGATTGGCCGCCTTGAACATTGCAGCAAGTTGCCCGGCGGCGCAGACATGTGTCTCAGGATTGCCCGGCCGGGCCGCGTCAAGCGTGCTGTAACCCTGCAGGATGACCACGTCCCAACGCCCCGCGAGCGTGTCGCGCTTGGTCTCATAGTGGAAAGCCAGGCTCTTGCCCGGGGAAGTTTCGAGGCTGACCTGCCAGTCGAGGCCTGATTCGGTGGCAAAAGTCTTGAACAGCGCCGGTACGCCGCCGATGCCTTCGTGGTTGAGGTCGGTGACGCGGTCCGGGTGAAAGGTCTGGACCGGCGAGTTTGCGCCGAAGGTGAAGCTGTTGCCGACGAACAGGATCGTTCGCGCATCGGCTGCCCCCGCCAGCGTGAGCGCGACGACAGCGGCGGCGAGGCGGTTTCTCATCCAGCCTTCATAGCGAGGTCGGTCGTCCAGAGCGAGGGCCGGGCGGCACCCTACCCTGCCCTGCGCGGCAGAGTCTCGGGCAGCCGCCACCACACTCCGGCTGCCATGACGAAACAGATGCTGGCCAGCGCCATGCCGGTCACCAGCCCGAAATGCTCCGATATGCCGGCGGTGATCAACGGCGCGAAGAAGCTGATGATCCGACCCCAGTTGAAGATCGATGCCGCGGTCGAACGCAGGTGCAGCGGGTATAGTTCGGTCAGCCAGGGTCCCCAGATGACGCTCGAGGATATCGCAAAGCCGTACAGGAAACCGGACGCCGCCAGTACCGGTACCGAAGTCGGCACGCGGAGGTAGCCTATGATCAACAGGGCGGCGAACAGAAACCCCAACGCCCCGACCCGCCGGCCATAGCGATCCGCCACCCAACCCCAGGCGAAGCCGCCGAGGCAACTGCCCCAGAACTGCCACGAGACGATGGTGCCGACCGCCACGCCGTCGAGCCCTCGCGCATTCTTCAGATAGGTGGTGACCCAGCCGGTGAAGGCCTGGTAGGCGAAGAAGTTGAGCCCGCACATCAGCACCAGCAGCATGGTCTGGCGCCGGACCTCGGGCCTGAACAGTTCCAGCACCGGCAGGCGCCGCATGGTCGCAGTCGGGCGGACGCCGCCATGCGGGATGATCCGTCGATCGTCGGGCATGACCAGCAGCGCGAGGAACGAGATCGCGGCAGGGAACAGCCCGACGTACATCAGGATGCGCCAGTCCCGGTCGAGCACCAGCGCGCCGGCCGCACCGAGCAGCGCCACCGCCGCGTTGTAGACCCCGAGCGCTACGCCAGCCAACCGGCCGCGGATCTCTTGTGGGAATAGCGTGACATAGATGCCGACGGTGATCGGGTACATCGTCCCGGTGAAGTAGCCGAGTGCGAAGCGCTGGGCGACGAGCATGGGGTAGGTCGTCACATAGCCGCCGGCGAACAGCAGCAACCCATAGCACAGCATCACCACGACCAAGGCGTTGCGGCGACCGAAGCGATCGGCCAACTGCCCGTTGACGACGGCACCGAGCAGCGCGCCCGCCGCCTGCGCGCTGTACATCGAACCGGCCTGCGTCAGCGTCAGATGCAGGTCTTCGGCAACATAGGGCCGCAGGATATCGACCGTGTTCCAAGACCAGGCGTAACAGAAATAAGCGATCAGCAGGAAGGCGAAGGCGCAAATCCGCCGCCACAACGGGATCGATTCAGCGGTCCGCCAGCCGTCGTCGAGAGCGCCAGCCGCGAGCGTCACCGCCGCGCGACAGGTTGCAACGCCGCCATCCGCGCGAACACGTCCAGCCCAAGCTGCGCGAGCAGGTCGGGGATGTCGATGAACACCCAGTTCTCGGCCAACCGATCGCCATCGCGGCGCCAGAAGTCCATGACCCGCATGGTGATCGGCTTGTCGGTCGGCGGCAGGCCGAGCCACCCGCCGCCGCTGTGGGTCGCGCGAATGCTGGGCCAACCGGTCGAGGCGACATAGCTGCGCTCACCGATGCGGCAGCGATGATTGCCGCCGATCCGGTCGGGGAAAGCGGTCAGGAACGGTCGCTGGTGGCCGCGCTCGTAATCGGCATGGCCACGGAAGCTGCCGATCGGGGCCGGTCCGAACCACCAGAAGTCGCGTGTCCAGAAGTCGACCATCGCCATCGAGGCAAGGTCCTGCCCGTCGTAGCGCATCAGCCCGGCGATCATATCCTCTACCAGCTTGAGACTGTACGCCGCTTCGCTCGGCGTTCCCGGCGCTGCGGCAACGCCGTCTCGCGTCGCGGGCCCGGGGGGCAGGATCGACCGACCTAGCGGCCGGGCGAGCGGCCAGACACCGGCCTGCATCATTAGGTCCGGCAAGTCGAACAGCAGTATCATCTCGACGACGACACCGTCTTCCCACCGGTCGAAGCGCCCGAAACGCAGGAACGCCGGGGCGCCGGTCGCCGGGATACCGAACAGCGGCTTGGCAAAGATCCCCGCAAGATGACCGGTGCTGGCGGTCCAATCGCTGCCGGAAAAACTGCCGCCGATCAGAATGTCTAGCCGCTCCTCGAGGCCGGCGAAACTGTCGAGCAAAGGCGCGATCAGCGCGGATCGCACCGCATCCCGGCCGTCGGCGCGGTCCAGCGGGCGGCATGAGTGCAACGTCACGTCCGCAGCCAGGACTGCGAGCAGCGCCTCGGCGCCATCCTCGGATAACGGCCGGTGTCGGGACGACGCGTCCATCGAATTCCTCTCTTTGGGCCGTCATATTGACTTCGAAACCACCTGCCGTAAAGCCGAGATACGCAGCGAGGATACAAGCGAATGAGCGATCGGATCGTGGATCGACACGCATCGGCGACGCCGGAAGTGACTGCGATACCATCGCTGTACGGTCGCGACATCGGCGAGCTGCTGGCGCCACAGGGTGCGCGCCGCCAATTTCTGCCCGGCTTCGACGATGTTTACGCCGATATCGTTGATTACATCATTCGCTGCACCCATCGGATCTGGGAGCAGAAGGACATCGGCCTGATCGAGACGCATTACTCGCCGGATTGCCGCATGCACCTGATGACCGGGCCGATCGAAGGCGTCTCGGGTGTAGTAGCGAACACAGTCCGCACTCTCGCCGCCTTTCCCGACCGGACTTTGCGCGGCGAAGCGGTCATCTGGTCCGAGGAAGGCCCAGGCCGTTACCTGACATCGCACCGCATCGGCAGCAGCGGCCTGAACCTTGGCGCCACCGAGTTCGCGCCGGCAACCGGTCGTCGCGCCACCTTCCGGACCATCGCCAACTGCCTGTGCGAGCGTAACCTGATCGTCGAGGAATGGCTGGTACGCGACAACAGCGCGTTGTTGCTCGACCTCCGCCTCGATCCGCGCGCGGTCGCCAAGGCGCAGGCGCGGCAGGATCGTGACGCTGGCGGTCCAGCCGAGTGGCGCCAAGCCTTGATGGCGACGATCATGTCTTCACCCGCCAGCCATTACGTCGGCGGGCCCCTGCCCGATCCCATGACCGATACCCGGGCCTTTGCGCATGCTGTGTTTTCCAGGATCTGGGACCACCGACAGTTCGGGCTGGTGCGCGATGCCTATGACCCGGGGGCGCGCTGCTATGGCCCCGGCGCCCGGGAATTGTTCGGGCATGGCGAGATTACCGGATGGCTGGCAGCACTGCTGGGCTGCATCGGCGATGCCAGGATTGTCGTCGATCATGTCGCCAGCGTCGTCGTTGCAGAAGGCCAGCTCGACGTCGCCGTGCGCTGGTCGCTGGCCGGCACGCATGACGGCGTCGGCATGTACGGGGCGCCGACCGGGAGGCCGGTCTATATTCTCGGCGTCACGCATTGGCGCGTCGCCGCCGGGTTGATCGTGGAGGAGCATATCGTCTTCGACGAGGTCGCCCTGCTGCGCCAGATTGAAGGCGGATTGTGATGATGAGCCTTGCCGAACTGGAAACAGAAACGGTCAACGACCGGCGGTTAGACCTGATCGACTCCACCCACTTGTACCGCGCCACCGTCGAGGACGCCTTCGGCACAGTCCATGGGCGCGAGGCTGTGCGGGACCGGCGGATGGCCGAGGCACAGGCAATTGTCGGCGACGGCATCTCGATCCAGGTGGATCTGGGCGACATGATCGTGTTCGAAACCGGCGCGGGCTGGTCGGGCCACCGCTGGGCGCGTCGCGAGGGCGACCGGATCGTCGGCGAGACGTTGATCGTCGACGCCGGCCTGCGCGCCATGAAGGCCGGCCTCGACGTCGGAGCCGAGGCGGCTGCCCTTGGTGGCGCCCATCCTGCTCATGCTGCGCTCGGTGAACTCCGGCCCGGGCGAGGCCAGCTTGCGGAGGATAAGGCTCCTCGGCTCCCGCATGACTGGCCGGCAGGCGCCAAGGACGCAGCCACCCTGCTCCACCGCGTCTGGAACACGCGCGCGATCGGACTGATCGACACCGGACGCTGGATCGGACCCGATGGCTTGTCAGGCGACGCTGCCATGCAGATGCGCTGGACGGCGGACCTGATGGCGGCACTGCCCGACATCGTCCTGCTATTCGAGCGCGCGATCGTCTCCGGAGACCGGGTGGCGATCCTGTGGCGCCTGCACGGCCATCACCTCGGCGAGGGGCTCGGCCATACGCCGACCGGCAAGCGGGTTCGTGCCTTGGGCAGCAGCGTCCTCACCATCGCCGACGGTCGCGTTGTCGAGGACCGGACCATGCTCGATACGCTGGCGCTCCGGGCCCAGCTGCACCGACCGGAAATCAGCTACACGGGACGCTGAACCGATCACTATGCGAGAGTGGTTGACTGCGATGCCATGCCGAATGTGTCTTGGTAGCAACAGGCGCGCGATAAACCTTCGCAGCCAATGGGTGACTGCGATTGCACTCGGCGTCGCTCTGGGTAACGTTACGGCATGACGTAGCGCTGGATAGGCCAGCCGCCGGGAGAACAGCATGAGCATCCAAGTCTCCGTCGCGTCGGTCCTGGCGCTGCTGCTGGCGACCGAGGCAGCCTATGCCCAGGACGCTGCGCCGCCAGCGCCAACGCCAAACGCCGCCGAGGCCGGAATTGCCGACATCGTCGTGACGGCGCAGCGCAAGACCGAGAACTTGCAGGACGTGCCGCTGTCGGTCACGGCGCTGGACGGTGGTGCGTTGGCGCGCAACGATATTCGCGACTTGTCGCGTGTCGAGGTGCTGACGCCGGGCTTCTCGTTCGGTCGCTCCGGCTCCGACGCCCGACCCGCCATCCGCGGCGTCCGGACCGAGAATGTCGCCGCCTCGGGCGACCCCTCGATCGGCTTCTATGTCGACAACATCTATCAGAGCCGCGCCGCCCAAGCGAACGTGCCCTTCGTCGACGTCCAGCAGGTCGAGGTCCAGCGCGGGCCGCAGGGCACGCTGTACGGACGCAACACCTTCGGCGGCAACATCACGGTGGCGAGCGCTGCCCCGACTTCGGAGTTCGCAGCCGGCATCAACCTCACCTACGGCAGTTATGACCGCAAGCGCGCCGATGGCTTCGTCAACGTCCCGCTCGGCGAGTCCGTGCAAATCCGCGTCGCCGGGCTGCGCGAGAAGATGGACGGCTACGTCAAGGGGATCGACGATGCCCATGACATCTACAATCGCGACACCAGTTATGTCCGGGCATCGGCGCGCTTTGCCCCGGTCGGCAGCGGCTTCGAGGCGATCCTGCGCTATAGCTTCTGGCGCGAGAAGGGCACCGGCGGCGGCGCTTTCGGCTACCGTGTCGGCGGCATCTTCGTCGATCCGACGACCGGCGCGAACAACCTCGCCGGCGTGCCGCTGCTCGTGAACCCCAAGGCGCTCGACGGCATTCCCGACATCGGGGCCGTCGACAAGGGCTTCCCGATCATCGGCGGCAAGCTCTACTACCCCGGCAATGTCATCCTGCGGCAGGACCTGCAGCAGCATCAGGCTAGCGCCAATCTCTCGTACGACCTCGGACCGGTCGTGCTCAGATCGATCACCGGCTACACCGACTTCAAGGTCTTTCGAAACGCCGACAACGACTTCAGCCCGCGCGTCACCAGCTTCGATGCGCAGGACGACCATCTCCATACCTTCAGCCAGGAGGTCCAGATCGCCTCGTCGGGCTCCAGCCGCTTCTCGTGGATCGCCGGTGCTTATTTCCTGCACGACAACATCTTCAAGGCCGACTTCTACAGCCTGACCGAAGCCCAGCCGAACTCGCCGCCGGCCGGTGCCGTCGTCAACGCCCATCCGCTGGTCAAGTCCTACGCCGGCTTCGGCCAGGCGTCCTATTGGTTGATGCCCGACCTGCTCCGCCTGACCGGCGGGGTGCGATATTCGCACGAGGAGAAGGACGTCGAGCGCGAGCAGGCGACGGTCGTCAACGGTCGCATCA
Organism: Glacieibacterium sp.; assembly: GCF_965200405.1. Classification (GTDB taxonomy): domain Bacteria; phylum Pseudomonadota; class Alphaproteobacteria; order Sphingomonadales; family Sphingomonadaceae; genus Glacieibacterium. Next base: position 2,975,049 of record NZ_OZ241356.1, on the reverse strand, counting down.
CCGGTGAGGCGCCGAGCATCAACGCCGCGACCGGCCTGCCCTTCCCGCCGATCGAACTCAGCTTCAACAAGGCGACATGGCGCGCCAACGCCGAATTCTATGCGGCCCGGCGCAACATGCTCTACGCGACGGTCTCGACCGGCTTCCGCTCGGGCGGCTTCAACAGCGGCAACTTCACCAACCCCGCCATTCCGGGCAGCTTCGCCCCGGAGACGGTCACCGCCTATGAGATCGGGTCGAAAAACCGCTTCCTCGACAATCGGCTGCAGCTCAACGTCGCCGCCTACATCAATGAGTTCCGCGACCTGCAGGTGCAGAACCAATTCCTGATCCCGGCGGCGGGTGGCGGCGTGACCACTAGTTCGGCCATCCTCAATGCCGCCCGTGGCCGCGCCAAGGGCGTCGAGCTCGAAGCCGAGTTCGTGCCGGTCGACAGCCTGACCTTCGCCGGATCGGCCACCGTGATGAGCGCCAAGTACAGCCGCTACGCCGCGGTTCCCGCACCGGCACTGTACACCACCCCGGCCATCAGCGCCTCCAACCCGACCGGCGGTTTCAATCTCAGCGGCAACCGCATACCCTACCAGCCCAAGCTCAAGCTGACCGGCTCGGTGCGCTATGCGTTCGACCTGGGCCAGTCCGGCAAGATCACGCCGCAGGTCACGGTGTTGTACAGCGGCGCCTATTACCTGACCGACTTCAACACCTCGCTGGATCACCAGAAGGGCTTTGCCAAGCTCGACCTGCGTCTTGGCTGGACCTCGGCTAACGACCGCTTCAGCGCCGAGGTCTTCGGCAATAATATCTCGAACAAGGTGACGCTGAACCGTGCCACGTTCGGGTCGGGCGGTCTGAACCAGAACTACGATGCGCCGCGGATGTACGGCGTACGGGTCGGCGCGAATTTCTGATCAGCGGTCCCGCCTTGGTCGTGGCGTCGTCGCGCATCCTGGCTTAGACCTCAGGGCGATGACGTCAAACCGCAAGCCACGCCAAGCGCGGCGCACGATCACCTGCTACGACGTTGCACAGCGCGCCGGCGTCTCGCAATCGTCGGTGTCGCGATCCTTTCGCGCCGACGGCGTGGTGGCGCGGGCGACCCGGGTCCGGGTACTGGCTGCGGCAGCCGAGCTTGGCTATCAGCCGAACGCCTTCGCGCAGGGCCTGATCACCAAGCGGTCGAACCTGGTGGCGATAATCCTCGCCAAGATCACCAACCTGACCTACCCCGAGATGCTGGCCAACCTGACCGACAAGCTGTCGCAGCGCGGCATGCGGGCGCTGCTGTTCACGCTCGACAGCAATGCCGTGCCTACGGATGTCCTGGAGCAGGTCTGGCGCTTTCGTGTCGATGGCGCGATTGCGATCGCCCAGCTGACGCCCGACCAGATCGACGCGTTCGCCGACCATGACACACCGTTGGTCCTGTACAACCGGATCAGCGACCGGCCCGTCGGCTCGGTCTGCTGCGACTCCATTCGCGGCGAGGCGATGCTGGTCGACGGACTGCTCGCTGCCGGTCACCGCCGCATCGGCATTATCGCCGGGCTCGAGGACAGCCACGTCGGCACCGAGCGGCTGGAAGCAGCACTCGGCCGGTTGAAGGCCGCGGGCTACCCGGTCGCTGCGGTGGCGCGCGGCAACTACGACTATGCCAGCGGCCGCGACGCGCTCCGCGCCCTGATGGCCGAGGCGGGTACGCTGGACGCCGTCGTCTGCGCCAACGACCTGATGGCGATCGGCGCAATCGATGCAGCGCGCGACATGGGCTTGCGCGTCCCGGACGACCTGTCCGTGGTCGGCTTCGACGGCGTCGGTGCTGCGGACTGGACGGGCTACCGGCTGACCACGATCCGGCAGCCGGTCGAGCACATGGTCAGCGCGACGGTCTCGATGCTGTTCGAACATATCAGCGATCCGGACCATCCTGCCGAGCGCCGCCTGTTCATGGGCGAGTTTGTCCGCGGTGGCTCTGCCCGCATCGCTTAACGACGCCGCGCTGCAATAGTGCGATCAAGACCGGCGGCGCAGCAGTATCAGAGTTGCTCGTCCGAAAACCAGAGTGGAACACTAATTCGCCGACCGGCATCGGCTGCCAAAATCCATCCAGATATTGGTCGCCTAAAGCACTCGGCACAGCAAAGACGAACCAGGATCGCGACCAACCTTGCCAGCCGTAGCCTCGCCAGACATGATGAAGCAAGAATCCGGATCGAAGGACACGCGTCGATGAAGCATAGTTCCGGACTCGAACCGCTCGAACGGCGGATCGTTCAAGTGTTACAGGCCGACGCGTCGCTTAGTCATGCCGAACTGGCCGAACGCGTCGGCTCATCGTCGGCATCGTGCTGGCGCAGGATCAGGGCCCTTGAGGTTGCCGGAGTGCTGTCCTCGACGGTCCGGCTGGTCAATCCCGAGCGGGTCGGGCGCGGCGTCAGCGTGATCTGCAACATCCGCATCAGCAGTCATGCTCGCAATATCCGGATCTCGTTCGAAGAGTTCATCCGGTCGCGTCCCGAAGTGATGGAATGCTACTCGATGTCCGGCGAATGGGATTATCTGCTCAGGGTCGTCGCCGCCGATGTTGCCGACTATGAGAATTTCCTCATGCAGACGTTGCTCGACCATCCATCGGTCGGCGGCGCGTCCTCGCACTTCGCCCTGTCGACGACGAAGTACACGACGGTCGTTCCCGTCTAGACGCGCTCACCAGATATCTGGAACCCTGCCCCTACGCGGCACTCTCGAGCGGGCTGAATGCAGCTCAAGCATGGCGAAAATCACATCCAGATTAAAACGGCTGCGATGAAACAAAAAATTGATATTCAGCCGTAAGGCGGAAGAAATGTTACAACATTCCTATTCTCGAACTAAAAAGAGATAGGATGTTTCACGATCCTCGCGTTATCATTCGATTGCGAGGACGGGGTGCTGGCCAGGGGAACCAGCTTTTTCGGGAAGCGTGAAATACGCGGCCGGATCCAAGCTTGCAGCAACGCAACATCGGTCATTCCGCGACTTTTCGTGATCGCGGGACTGCGTCTACTGGAGGACAACAGATGCAATAGCCGCGTGAGTGCAATTACAGCAGCGCGATGGGAACGCGCTTAGCAGACTAGTTCAGGGGCTCACGACCGTGAAATGATCGCAAAAAGCGACGTTCGTGGTTCGGGAGCAAAGGGGAAGTTATGAAGCACCTAATCAACTCGGGTAGCTCGCTTATCGCGATCGCTACGATGACGCTCATCTTGCCGCACGCGGCACGAGCGCAGGCCGCACCTTCCGGTGCACAGGGTACGCCGCAGACGATCGCATTGCTGTCTGCTGACGATCAGGCTGCCACTGCGATTTCCCCCGGCCCCTCCAACGCTGCTGCTGCGGCCGCTGCCGATGAGGACATTGTCATCGTCGGATCGCAAATTCGCGGTGCTTCGACCAGTGGCGCGCTACCGGTCTCGGTAGTGTCGCAGGACGAGATCGCCGCCACCGGCGCGGTATCCGCCAATGAACTGTTTCGCACCATACCTCAGGCCGGCTCGGTAACCTTCGGCAATCCGACCGGCGGCGGCCAGAATGGCGCGCGCGGCGACGTCTCGACGATCAGCCTGCGCGGCCTTGGCCTCGGGACGACGCTGGTATTGCTCAACGGCCGTCGCGTCGTTTCCCATCCGACCACGGTGGCCGTCGACGGTGCCCCTCAACAGTCGTTCAATATCAACGCCATCCCGGTCGGCGGCCTGGAGCGGATCGAAATCCTCCGCGACGGCGCCGCGGCCCTGTACGGCTCCGATGCCATCGCCGGCGTCGTCAACACCGTGCTTTCGCAGAACCTCCAGGGCGCCTCCATCGACGCGCAATATGGCTTTGCCGAGGGCACGCACCAGAAGGAAGGCACTCTGAACGCGAGCTACGGCTCGGACTTTGCCGGCGGCCGCGGTCACTTCTCGGTGATGGGAACGCTCTACGCCCGGAGTTCGCTGCTCTACAGCGACCAGACCTACACGGCGACCCAGGACGTCCGGTCGTTCATCAGCGACCCAGCGTTTGCCAGCAATACCGCTTTCGACGGTCGCCAGTCGGCCTCACCCTGGGCGCAGTTCCAGGTGCCGGGCAGCGTCGGCGTCATCCGGCAGAACGGCGTCGCCCTGACCAGCGCCGGCGGCATCTTCCATCTCCAGCCGACGACCAACGTCGGCTGCCAGGCACCGACCGCCTATGCCGGCGTCTGCTTCGACGACGGCGCGGTGACCGGCAACGACGACCGCAACTTGCGCCAGGAAATCTGGAAGAGCTTCCCGAGCACCACCATCACGCCGCGCGCACGCCGGGCAAATGTCTTCCTGTTCTCCAAGTACGACCTCACCGACGGCGTCCAGCTGTTCACCGAAGCGAGCTATTACTACGCCAAGACCCGGGCGATCGACGCCAACGCCACGGTCGTCGCGGCCTTTCCGATCACCGTCGCCGCCAACTCCTACTGGAACCCCTTCGGACCGGTCGGGTCGGTCAACCGCCTGCCCGGCCTCAACGTCTCCGCGGCCGGCGTACCGGTGACGATCACTTCGCTCGGACCTGTCGATGTTGGCCCGCGCGAGGTCGAGGTGACCAACAACCAGTACCGCTTTCTCGCCGGGCTGCGGGGCGACATCGGCAACTTCAGCTGGGAGTCGGCAGCGCTCTACTCCGAGGCGACCGTCAAGGATGTCAGCGACGCGATCAGCAACACCCTGCTGCAGCGGGCGATCAACCGGACGACGCCCGACGCCTACAACGTCTTCGACGGTGGTGATCCGGCCAATCCGAGCGTCGGCGACAGCACGCGCAACCTGCAGTCGACGATAGACAGCTTCATCGTCAAGGGCATCCGCAAGAACAAGAGCACGCTGGCGCTGGCCGACCTTAAGGTCTCGAACGCCCACCTGCTCTCCCTATGGGCCGGCGACATCGGTTTTGCCACCGGCGTCGAGGTACGCCGCGAGACCTATGTCGACGACCGCGATCCGCATCAGGACGGCACCATCGTCTTTACCGACAGCGTCACCAACCAGGTCCTCGCAACCGACTTCGCAATGAGCAGCCCGAGGCTCGACGTCCGGGGCAAGCGTACGGTGCTGTCGGCGTTCGGCGAGCTCGCGATCCCGATCATCGACGCCGACATGCACATCCCGCTGGTGCGCAGCATCGATGTCCAGGTGGCGGGTCGCTACGAGCGCTATAGCGACGTCGGCGATATCGCCAAACCGAAGGTCGCGGTGTCGTGGGATGTCGCGCTGGGGTTGAAACTCCGCGGCTCCTGGTCGGGCGGCTTCCGCGCCCCCAACCTCGAGGTGCTCAACATCCCCGCCGCGACGCTGACCGGCAACGGCAACATCGACTATGTCCAGTGCGAAGCCGATCTGCGAGCCAAGCGCATCACCAGCTTCGCCGCCTGCAACCGGACGTTCACCCTATCCTCCAGCATCAGCGGCAATCCCGACGTCAAGCCGGAGAACTCGACCTCGACATCGTTCGGCTTCGTCTTCCAGCCCGAGTTCATTCCCGACAACTGGGGCCGGATCACCTTCACCGTCGACCGCTTCGAGCTGAAGCAGAAGAACGCGGTGAGTTCGCTGAGCAACGCCAATCTGCTGGCGCTCGACTATCTCGCGCGCGTCCAGGGCGGCGCCACCGATGCCGTCATCCGCCGGCCGGTCACCGCCGACGACATCGCCCTGTTCGCCGGCACCGGCATCGCTCCCGCCGGCCAGCCGATCGGCCTGACGACCCGCTACGACAATCTCCAGCCGCTGCAGGTCACCGGCATCGACTTCGGCGTCAGCTACGTCTCGCCGACCACCCCGTTCGGGCGGATCAACGCCTCGGTCAGCGTCAGCAAGATCTCGAAATACCTGCAGGAAGCACTGATCCCGCAACAGCAATTGCTCGACGCAAAGGCAGCCGGCACGATCAACAACGGCTTCGTCATCGCCGGGGCGCAGAACCTCGTCGGTCTCAACAGCCGTCCCAAATGGCGCGGGTCGGGCACCGCTACCTGGACACTCGGCAATCTGCAGGTCGGGACGTTCGTCCAGTATATCGATGCCGTCCGGCTGACGGCGATCCTCGACGCGAACCGCAACCTGTTCAGGGTGAAAAGCCAGACGACGGCGAATCTCTACGTCCAGTACGCCTTTGATAAGGGTGGCCTGGCCGGCGCAAAGATCACCGTCGGGGCGCGCAACATCTTCGACAAAAATCCGCCGATTTCCAGTGGCGGTTATCTGGCCGGGCTCTATGCGCCACAGGCGCGCTATTGGTACACCAGCGTCGGCTACAAATTCTGACTTTCGAGACGAGCGTCGAATCCTGCGTCCTCAAGCAATTATAGGATATTACCTCGATGAAACTGACCTTCACGATCCTGGCGAGCGCCAGCGCCCTGGCGATCGGCGTGCAATCATACGCCCAGACGATGGACCCGGATTTCGCCAAGCAGGTAAAGGAGTGGACGACCCGGCCCGAGTTCATGAGCCCGCTGGTCGACCATCTGCCGCTGTCCTCGACGATCCCCTCCCCCAAGCAGGCGTTCGGCGATCACGTCGGCGTCCCCAACAAGCTGCACAGCCAGGAGCAGATTGTCGAATATTTCCGCAAGCTGGCGGCGGCTGCCCCTGACCGCGTGAAGATCCTCGTCCTCGGCAAGACCAATGAAGGTCGCGAGAACGTCATAGTGATGATCTCAAGTGCCGCCAACATGGCCAGGCTGGAGACCTACAAGGCCAATCTCGCGCTGCTCGCCGACCCGCGCAAGACCAGCGCCGCCGACGCCGCGCGGATCATCGCCGACACCAAGCCGATCTACCACCTGACCGCCGGTCTCCACAGCGCCGAGACCGGCCCGCCCGAGATGACGATGGAGCTCGCCTACCGCCTGCTCACCGAGGATTCGCCGCTCATCCAGAAGATCCGCGACAACCTCATCGTCGCGATCAGCCCGGTGCTGGAGGCCGATGGCCGCGACCGCTATGTCGACTGGTACCACCAGAGCCTGATCGACGAGACCAACGACCTCGATAAGCCCGGCGGCCCGCCATATTGGGGCAAGTACATCTACCACGACAACAATCGCGACATGAACTTCTCGGATCCGAGTGCCCGGCAGTTGCTGCAATATTACCTCGAGTGGCATCCGCCGATCATGCACGAGCTGCACGAGTCCGTGCCGTTCCTGTACACCTATAGCGGCCAGGCCCCGCAGAACCCCGATCTCGATCCGATCCTGTACGGCGAGCTGCCGTTCTACGCGAATTTCGAGATGTCGCAGCTGACCAAGTTCGGCATGCCGGGCGTCTGGACCCACGGCTTCGTCGATGCCTGGTCGCCGGGCTACGTCGGCTTCATGTCGTCGAACCATAACGGCATGCTGCGGATGTACGAGACCTTCGGCAACGGCGGCGCGACGACGATGCTGCGCCACGTCGACAATGGCGCAGAGCAGACCGGCGCGCGTGGCGGCAATCAGCTGCAGCGTGACTGGTTCCGCCCGTCGCCGGCCTATCGCAACGTTATGTGGTCGATGCGCAACAACACCAACTACATGGAAACCGGCGTGCTGACCGCGCTCCAGCTCGCATCGACCTTCCCCAACGTCATCCTGGAAAATTATTACCAGAAGAGCGTCAACTCGGTGAAGGCCGGACAGTCCAAGGCGCCGTACGCCTATATCATCCCGGGCGGCCAGGCGGACCTCAGCCGGGTCAAGTTCGTCGTCGACCAACTGCTGATGCAGGGCGTCGAGATCGGCAAGACCAGCGCCACGGTCGAGGTCAAGGAGGGCAAGTACCCCGCCGGCTCGCTGCTGGTGAAGCTGGACCAGCCCTACGGCCGCCTGGCGAAAACCCTGCTGAAGCTGCAGGACAATTATCCGAACGACAATCTGACGACCTATGACGACGCCGCCTGGACGATGGGGCTGATGACCGGCACCAAGATCGTCGAGATCGCCGACAAGTCGGTGCTCAAGGTCGCGACGACCAAGGTCGACAAGTTCGACACCCCAGGCACGTTCGGCTCGGCCGGTGCCGGCGGGTTCGTCGTCCTCGACACTGGCTCGGTCAATCTCGCCGTGCTTCGCTACCGCCTTGGCAACGTCGCCGTCCGCGTCGCCGAAAAGGCCTTCAAGATCGGCAAGACCGACGTTCCGGCCGGCTCCTTCATCGTCCCCGCCAGCGCCAGCTCGACGCTGCGCCCGCTGGTCGAGGAGCTTGGCCTGACGACGATCGCCGCGCCGGCCAAGCTCGACGTCACGACGCACGAGGTCAGCGTGCCGCGCACCGCCGTCTTCACGACCTGGGGATCGACCCAGAGCGTCGGCTGGGTCCGCTACGCCTTCGACCAGTACAAGACGCCCTACGACCTGATCTACAAGGAGCAGGTCCGCGGCGGCAATCTGAGCGCGAAGTACGACGTCATCATCATTCCGAGCCAGGGGCGTTCGGCGCAGGACATCGTTTTCGACATCCCGATGAAAGGCAAACCCCTGCCCTACAAACCCAACGATAAGTTCAAGACTCTGGGCGCCTATGGCTCGTCGGACGATATCCGGGGCGGCATGGGCAGCGAGGGCGTCACCGAGCTGCGCAAGTTCGTCGAACAGGGCGGCACGCTGATCACGCTGGGCAACGCGTCCGCCGTGCCGACGTCGTTCGGGCTGGTCGACAGCGTCACGGCCGCCAACGCCAGCGGCAGCTTCAACGCGCCGGGCCCGATCGTGAAGGCCAAGCTGCTCCAGCCGCTCAGCCCGATCTTCTTCGGCTATACCGAGGCGACGGTGCCGGTGCGCTGGGCGACCAACACGCTGTTCACGATCAAGCCATCGTCGCGCAGCCAGGTGCTGATGGAGTTCCCGGGCGGCAAGGCCTCGGTGATGAGCGGCTTCATGAAGGGCGCCGAGGAGGTCCGCAATCGCCCGGCGATCATCAATGTCCCGACCGGCCAGGGTCGCGTGCTGATGTTCGCCACCAACCCGGTCTGGCGCTGGCAGACACTGGGCGAGTACCGCATGCTGTACAACGCCATGCTCAACTGGAAGTCGCTGGGCGGCGTGACCGGCGAAGCACCGAAGCGGCCCGAGCCCAACGTCTCGCTCACCGCGACACCCGAGCAGGACGACGGCTCCAAGGCCCCGAACCGCGGCGAATAGGCGACACTGCCGAGCCGGAGTTGCTGCCTCTAACGGGTGCAGCTCCGGCGCAAGCCTGCCAACTGACGGCGCGTCGGGGCACGAGGAAGTTGAGCCCTAGGCCGGCATCGATCATCGCATACCCATGTCGATGCCAAGGAGCGGCACCTAAGCCAAGAAGGTTGGTTAGACGGACAAACCGCTATAGTCGGCAGTAATGAGGGCAAGACCTTGACGATCGCCGACCCCGGCGCTGCAGATCCGGTCGGATCGTCGATACCAGCACACGGTCTGATCGGTGCGCTGCGTGCGCCGCTCGTCGCCGGGATCGATCACGCCGGTGTCGTCGCTCGTATCGAGGGTGAAAGCGGCTGGTCGGCGCGCTTCATCTTCATGACGCTGATGTCGGCCGGGATCGCCGTGCTGGGCCTGTTGCTGTCATCCCCGGCGGTCGTGATCGGGGCGATGCTGATCTCACCGCTGATGAACCCGATCCTAGGGCTTGGCTTCGGCCTGGCGACCTTCGATTTCGCAGAGGTGCGGCGATCGTCGATCGCGCTGGCCGGCGGCGCCGCGCTAGCCGTGATGTTCACGGCGCTGATCGTCCTGGCCTCGCCGCTCAAGGCCCCGACCGCCGAGATCCTGGCGCGCACCCGGCCCAATTTGTTCGACCTGCTGGTGGCACTGTTCGCGGCGCTGGCCGGCACCTTCGCGATCATCCGCGGTCGCGGCGAGACTATCGTCGGCGTCGCCATCGCGACCGCCTTGATGCCGCCGCTGGCAGTCGTCGGCTACGGCCTCGCTACACAGAACATGCCGGTCTTCATCGGCGCCCTCGAACTATTCGCGACCAACTTCGTCGCAATCGCCCTGACCGCCACGGCGCTGGCGCGCTTCTACGGCTTTGGTCACACGCTGTCGGCCCGGCAAAGCATGATGCAGACGACGTTGCTGATCTCGGCGTTCGTCGTGCTCGCTGTCCCGCTGGGGTTCGCGCTGCGCCAGATTGCCAGCGAGGCCGTGGCGGTCAACCAGGTCCGCGCGCTGCTGACCGAGCGCTTCGGTGCGCAGGCGCGAATCAGCCAGCTCGATGTCGATTTCGCACGCGACCCGCTGGTCGTGCGCGCCGTGGTGATCGCGCCGCGCGGAGCCCAGGTCAGCAATGCCACCTTGCGGACGGCACTGGCCACGAAGCTCGACCGTCCGATCAACCTGCAGCTCGACCGGGTCCTGTTGGCGCCCGGTGCCGATGCGCTTGCCGCCCAGCGCGCCGAAGTCGAGAAAGCCCAGGCCGTCAGCGCCGCGGAACAGGATGCGGCGGAGGTTGCCAATCTGGTCGCACTGGCCGCAGGCACGACGCCTGCGCGTGTCGTCCTCGACCGTGACCATCAACGGGCGACCACGACCGCAACGCCGCTGCCCGGCGCCGGTCTCGCCGCTTACCACGCGCTCGAGAGGCGCGCCGCCGCCGCCGCCAAGGGTTGGGACATCGTCATCGTGCCACCGTTCGCGGCACTGCCGACGGTGCAGTTCGCCGACAGCAGCGACGTTCCGGACGACCGCGCCCGCGCCGCGGTGTCACTGTCGGCATGGGCAGCGCGACGCTGGAACGCACCGGCGCTGATCGTGCCGGGTCTGCCGCCGCGCGGCTTCGTTCCCGCCCGTCCCCGGCTTGCCGAACGTCGCGCGCTGGCGATTGCGGCCCTCCTTAGGGGCGAAAACCTTGCCACGGTGTCGGCGCCGCCGCAGGGTCAGGTCGTCAAGCTGGGCATCGCCTCGTCCGGGCTGGACCAGCCATGACCGGTCGTTCGACGATCGCGCCAATCGAAGTCCCCGCCATCCCGATTGCCTTGGCCAGCAGCAGCGAACGCTTGCTGCGCCGGCAAACACAGCGGAACTGGAGCCCTCCCGTTTGACGCCGGCATTGCTCAGCACGCTGATCCTCGTTTTCAGTCTCATCCTGTTTGTTTCCGAGAAAGTCCGGCACGACCTTGTCGCGCTGCTCGCGCTGTTCGCCTGCCTGGTGACCGGGCTGACGACGCCGGCCAAGGCACTCGCGGGGTTCGCCGACCCGGCGGTGATTGCCGTCGCGGCGGTGCTGATCGTCGGGCGCGCGGTCGAACTGTCGGGCGTTGCGGCCGCTTTCGCGCGGACGATCGTGCCGGCGACGGCGGGCTTCGCCGTCCGCCTGTCGGCGCTGCTGCTGGTCGGCGCCGCCTTGTCGGCCTTCATGAACAATATCGCGGCGCTGGTCATAACCATGCCGATCGCCACCGAGATCGCCCGCCAGAGCAAGCGCGCCCCGGCCGCGACGCTGATGCCGCTGCCTTTGCGACGATCCTCGGCGGCATGACGACGCTCATCGGCACGCCGGCCAACCTGATCCTGTCGTCGGTACGCGAAGCCGAGCTTGGGACGCCGTTCGGGTTTTTCCAGATGGCGCCGGTCGGCGGCGCAGTGGCGGTCGCCGGCCTCGTCTACCTGACGACGCTTGGCTGGCGCCTGTTGCCGATCCGGCAATCGGCGCGTGAACTCGCCCGCGCACCTTGGCGCGTGTTCGAGCTGACCGTGGCAACCGCCGTTCGTCGTGATGTCATGCTGGCGCGATTGCGCGACGCGTCGGTGCGGTTGCTGGCGACCTTCAGGGGTGACGTCCGGCTGCCGGCGACCGACACCTTCGCGGCCGCCGATACGATGCTGCTGCTGTCGCGAGGCAACCAGTGGAGCGTCGCCGAAGCGACCGGCCTGACCAGTGGCCTCGACCCCACGCTGGTGGCCGACGGCGTCACCGCGCGCGTCGCAGTCGCCCATGGATCGTTCCTGATCGGCCTGAGCCATGACGCCGTGCGGGATCGCAGCAGCAACGCGCTGGCGGTGGTTGCCGCCGGGCCGAGGGCTGCGCGCCAGCGCCTGCCGCTCGAGACGCTGCGCATCGAGGCGGGGGACCAGTTGTTCCTGCGCGGCGCGCCGGACGCCATCGCACGCTTTGCCACCCGCGCCAGGCTGCTCGAGATCGACCGGCTCGATCCGGTACCGGTCGACCGGCGACGCGCGCTTGCGATCCTCGGCATCTTCCTGTGCGCCATCGTCGCGATCGTCCTTGGGCGTGTTTCACCAGCCTTGGCCTTTCTCGCCGCGGCGGCGGTGATGGCGGCGACCCGATTGATTGCCAAGGAGGAGATCTACGGCTCGATCGACTGGAGCATCATCGTCCTGCTCGCGGCGATGATCCCGGTCGGCCAGAGCTTCGAGACCAGCGGTGCCGCGGCGACCGCGGCGCGGCTGCTCGCCGGGGCGCTGGCGGGGGCGCCGCTGCCACTGGTCCTGATGGCGATCTGCGCGGTGACGATCCTGCTGTCGATCTTCCTCAACAACGTCGCCACCGCGATCATCATGGGGCCACTGGCCATCGACGCCGCCGGCCTGCTCGGCGTCAGCCCCGACGCCGCGCTGCTCGCCGTGCTCGTCGGCGCCTCGGCCGACTTCCTGACGCCGATCGGCCACCAGAACAATTTGCTGGTGATGGGGCCGGGCGGCTACCGGTTCTCCGACTATTCACGGATCGGCGCGCCGCTCGTGGTGCTGGTCGTCGTCATCACCGGCGGCGTGCTGACGCTCGGCTACGGCTGAGCCGGCAAGCTGCGGGTGCCACACTGCCTCCCGGCGGCAGTGCCATCGGGCGCGCGGTGAAGCCGAATTGGCACGACGGCCCGGGTTACGCGTGGCATTGATAGCTCTCGTCCCGAAAGGCTGCCCCGTTCGATGCTGCTGACTGCTCTTGCCTGCATCGTTGCGCTCGCGGTGACCGCGCTGCTCAGCTTCGGTCCGCTGGCCCGCTCGACCGGCTGGAAGGCGACGGTTACCCCGCTCGCCTCGATCATCGGCAGCGGCTTCCTGATCTGCGGGCCGCTGCTGGCGCGCGAATTCGGCGCGGCGGCGCTACCGGCGATGGCGGTGCTGCTCGCCCTTGCCTACGCCGTCGGGGCGGTGATCCGATTTAACATCATTCATGTCGAGAACCACGCCGCGACCTTGACCATGAACGATCGCTTCGCCTGGGCGATGCGGGTCGGGCAGTTCCTGCTGGCGATCGCCTATTCGGTTTCGGTCGCCTATTTTTTGAAATTGCTTGCGGAATTCGTCCTCAAGTCGCTGCCGTTCGAATTGGGCAGCCATGCGCTTGTCGCCAACGCCCTGGTCACGGCGATCATCGTCGGACTGACGCTGCTGACTTTTTCCGGCGACCTCAAGCGCATCGAACACGCCGCGCACGCGACCGTGGCGGTCAAGATCGGCATCATCGCGGGACTGCTGACCGGGCTCGGCTTCTGGTGGGCCGGCCACTCCGGCGTGGCGCTCGACCTGCCACCGGCGGCAGTCTCGTTCGCCAGCCTGCCGCTGCTGCTCGGCCTGCTGATCACGGTGCAGGGGTTCGAGACCTCCCGCTATCTCGGTGCCAGCTACGATCAGGCGACGCGGGTCCGCACCATGCGCTATGCCCAGTGGCTGTCTTCGGCGATCTATCTGGCGTTTCTGGCGCTGCTGACACCGTTCCTGGGTCGGGCCGCGCAGGCGGAGGGTGTCGCGGGCATCCTCGATATCATGGCGCTGGTCGGCACCGGTCATGGGGGTGTTCGTGCTCGTCGGCGCCGTCTCCAGCCAGCTCAGCGCCGCTATCGCCGATTCGATCGGCTCGGGCGGGCTGATCCTCGAAGTGTCGCGCCGAAAGCTTTCCGTGCGGACGGCGTTCGTCGTGGCCAACGCGCTGGCGGTGGCGGTGGTCTGGCTGACCGACCCGTTCGAGGTCATCGCCCTGTCGTCGCGCGCCTTCGCGTTGTTCTATGCGGTCCAGGCGGGATTGGCGTTCTGGGTCGCCCGGCGGACGCAAGTCGGCTCGCCGCTGGCCAAGGCCGGTTTCGTCGTCGTCGGACTGATCTGTCTGGTGGCCGCGCTGGTCGGCGCACCGGCCGAGGGGTGATCGAGCGATGAACGCCCGGATCAGGCAATTCATCGGCGTGCTGGCCGACACCTTTTGGCTAGTGCCGGCGATACTGGTGGTTTTCGGCATCTCACTGGCGCTCGGGCTGGTCGCGCTCGACCGCAGCGGGCTCGTCCCGCAAGCACTGATCGACAGCCCCTGGCTCTACAATGGTGGCGGCACCGGCGCACGCACGCTGCTCGGTGCAGTCGCCTCCTCGACCATCGGCGTCGCGGGCACGGTGTTCTCGATCACCATCGCCGCGCTGTCGCTGGCGGCCGGCCAGATGGGACCACGCCTGCTGCGCAACTTCGTCAGCGACCGCGGCAACCAGTTCACGCTCGGCGCCTTTCTGGGCACCTTCTCCTACGCCCTGATGGTGTTGCGCAGCGTCCGAACCCAGGACGAAGGCGTCTTCGTTCCGCACGTGTCGCTGACCGTCGGCATCCTGCTGGCCTTCGTGTGCGTCGGCACGCTGGTCTATTTCGTCGGCCACATGGCGGGCCGGATCAACGTCGATACGGTGATCGAGCTGGTCAGCGAGGATCTGCGCATTGCAGTGGAGACTCTGACCGACGCCGAGCCGCGGTCTTCGGTGGAGTGGCAGGAGCTCGGCGATGCGGCGATCGCGATAACCGACGCGCGCCGCGGCTACCTCCAGGAACTCGACCGCGAACGGCTCGCCGACTGGGCCGCCGCTCACACGGTCCGGATCGAACTGCTCGTGCGACCGGGCGATTTCGTCTTTCCGGGCAGCGCCATCGCCCGTGCCGAGCCGGCAACCGATGGCATCGACGCGGCGATCCGGCGCGCCACGGCCCTCGGCGGCCAACGTGTCAGTCGCGTCGACCTGGAGTATCCGGTCCGGCAACTCGTCGAGATCGCCGTGCGGGCGCTGTCGGCGGGGATCAACGACCCGAACACGGCGATCAGCGTCCTCGACCGGCTTGGCGCGACGCTGTGCGACATCGTTCCGCGTCACCTGCCGACCGGCATCGTCTGCCGGGACGGCGTCGCGGTGCTGCGTGCGCCGGCGACCGATTACGACGGCCTCGTCGACGCCATGTTCAACACGATCCGGCAGAACGCCGCCGGCAGCCCCGCCGTGCTCATCCGACTGGTCGAAGTGCTGGGTGCAGTCGCGAGCTACGAGCCCGAGCCCGGGCGGATCGCGGCGTTACGGCGCCATGCGGCGCTGGTCGTTGCCGATGCCCGGCGGACAATCGACGCACCTGCCGACCTCGCCGACCTGCTGGCGCGTCAGGCGCGCTCCGGGCTCGCCTGATCGGACGCCGCCGGCACCGTGAGGAACCGCTTCGCCAGGCCATGGTAAAGCCGCTCCGGGCAGACCCAGTTGGCGGCAAAGTCGGCGATGATCGCGGCGAGGAACAACGGTAGCAGCAGCCCGCGGTTGGCCGTCATCTCGGAGACGATGATGACGCCGGTCAGCGGCGCGCGGACGACCCCGACGAAGTAGGCGACCATGCCGATGACGACGATCGCCGGTGCCTCGTCGGTTGGGAACGGCATCGCCAGCAGGCCGCCGAGCCCTGCCCCCGTCGCCAGCGACGGCGCGAAGATGCCGCCCGGCAACCCGGACAAGCCGGTCAACAACGTGCTGATTAGTTTCGCCGGGGCAAACCAGATCGGCTGAGCACCGCCCTCGAGCAGTGAGCGCGCCGGCTCATAGCCGGTGCCCCAGGTCAGGCCACCGCTGGCGACCGCGATCAACGACACGCCGATGCCGCAGACCAGCGCGACCAGCACCGGGCGACTGCCGATCCTCGGATGCTCGCGAAGCCAGCGCGACAGCCCGAGGAAGGCGCGCGAGAACAGGCCGCCTGATACGCCGCCAATAACCCCCGCGACCGGCGCGATCAGCAAGGCGGGGCCAGTTGCCAGCGCCGCGTGGACCACGCCGAAATAGACATAGTCCCCGGTGACCGAGCGGCTGATCAATCCGGCCGCGACGACCGCGCCCATGACCAGCACGGCGAGGCGCTGCTCGTAGGCGGCGGCAAGTTCCTCGATGGCGAAGGCAACGCCGGCCAGCGGCGCATTGAACGCACCGGCGACACCGGCCGCGCCTCCCGCGATCAGGACGCCCGAGGTCAGCGGCACCCGGAAGATCCGGTGTGTCATGACCATCAGGGCCGCGCCGATCTGCACGGTCGGGCCCTCACGCCCGACCGAGGCGCCTGCGATCAGTCCGCCGAGCGTCAGCAAAAGCTTGGCGGCGGCGGTGCGCATCGACACGAGGCCGCGCCCGGACAGGTTCTCGACATTGCGCGCCACCGCGATGACCTGGGGGATGCCCGAGCCGGCAGCGGCAGGTGCGAAGCGGCGCGTCAGGTAGACGAGCGCGGCGAACAGCAGCGGCGTGACCAGCAACGAGGTCAGGATCTCGCGCCGCATGAACCCCCCGAGCCGCTGCTGGATCAGGTCGGCGGCAGCGGCGAATCCGACCGCGACCAGCCCGATCAACAAAGCGCCGGCACCCGCCGCAGCGCGGCTGCGCCACACCGGTCCCAGGGCAGCGATCCAGACGGCGTGGATTTCGGATTTGGTTGTGCGATCCATCGGGTCCGATAGCAGATAAGCCAGCCAACCGCACGCAACCCGGGGCCGGGGGCGCAATCGCTAGGCTCAGAGCCCCTTCTTGTCCGGTGCTTCCTCGAGTGACTCGAGTTTCTCCTGGCCTGCAAAGAGCCGATCCAGTTTTCGCTTCGTCTCGGCTTCGAAATGCTCAAGCGATGCATGCGGGGGCCGACTCAAAGCCAGGTCCTGCGCAATGCTGCCCTTGATCCGATCGAGGGCAGGCTCGTCGAGCACACCGGCTGCGACCAGCTCGGCAGTGAGCTGGATCAATCCTACAGCTGTCGCTTGCGCTCGAAGTCCGACAAACCCGATCGTATCGTGCAGCTTCTTGCCGTCTCTCTCATCCATCGCAAGTCCTTGCTAACTTGGTATGTAATGCTCCTATCACGCGGTCCGCCCGTCAGCGACAGTGCAAGCGCCCGGGTGCGAGCCGCTCCTCCAAACACCCGTACCGCTGCTCGGTTCTGCGATCGCCGATCACGGCGGGACACACCGTTACCATTGGATTGGGTCGCAGACGCGAGGATGCCGCCGCGACGCGAGCTGCACGACAAAGCGCCACCCCCAAGGGCGGCGCTGACGATCCACGGCTATATGAAAATATGGTCGGGGAGACAGGATTCGAACCTGCGACCCTCTGGTCCCAAACCAGATGCGCTACCAGGCTGCGCCACTCCCCGACTGGAGCCGCGACATAGGCGGACTAGGCCGGGCGGTCAACGTATCGTTGTCGAACGGGACGTTTTCGCCACACTCTCCACAAAATCGAAGGGCCGCCGGGGTTTCTGCCCCGACGGCCCTTCCATTGCCGGTCGTGAAACCGAAAGAGGGTTAGATCGCGAACACCTCGCGACCACGTCCATCAAAACCAGTTTCCGACTTGGAGCAATGAGACATTGGACCACCTCCTTTCGCTATGTTGCAACTGATTGGAATGTGGATCATGTCGGCATGATTGCAAGCCCGAATCTTGGTGCCGCGCACATTGCCGCAGTCCATGTCGGTAAGATCGCGTCGCTGGGCAATCCGCCGGCGCGCAGCGGCTATATCAAGCATGCCGTCGGGCATCCCGTCATGGCGCAGGCGCTTGGGCTTGCCGGTGACGAGCAGGCCGACCTCGCGGTGCACGGCGGCGTCGACAAAGCGGTCTATGGCTATCCGCTGTCGCGCTATCCCGACTGGGCGGCGGCATTCCCGCGTCTGGCGGACCGGTTCGTCGCCGGATCGATGGGCGAGAATTTGCCGATCGCCGGTGTCGACGAGACCGGCATCCACATCGGCGACCGCATCCGGGCGGGCGGTGCGCTGCTGCAGGTCACCCAGCCGCGCCAACCGTGCTTCAAGCTGGGACTGGTGTTCGATGAGCCCCGGCTGATCCGGGCGATGATCCGCTCCGGCCATTGCGGCTGGTATTACCGGGTGCTCGAGCCGGGTGCGATCGGCGCGGGCGACGAGCATGTCGTGGTCGAGCGGCCCAACCCGGCCTGGCCGATCTCGCGCTTTGCCGGGCTGATCGCGGCGCGCGCGCTGGGGTCGGACCTGTTGTCGGAGATGCTGGCGATGGAAGGCCTGGCGCAGACCTGGCAGGTCAAGGCGCTTCGGCAGCTTGCCCTGGTGCGGCACGTCGCGTCCTGAAGGCGAGGAACTCGGTCCAGCCGATGACCATCAGGCCCAGCGCGAACGGGATGTAGGTGTAGATCACCCGGAACATCACCAGCGCCGCCAGCACGCCCGCCTTCTCGCTGTTGGGCAGCAGCGCCACCACGACCAGCTCGAACACCCCCAGCCCGCCCGGAGCATGGCTGAGCGCCCCTGCGACCATCGCCACGGCATAGATCGTCAGCAGGGTCAGCAGGTCGACTGCGCCGGCGTCGGGCAACAGCACGTAGAGCGCCGTCCCGGCAAAGGCGAGGTCGATCGCCCCGATGACGATCTGCAGCAGCGTCGCCTTCAGGTCGGGCAGCACGAACTCGTATGTCCACAGCTTGATTGGACGACGCCACAGCCATGCCATGAGCGTGTAGCCGATGGCTCCCGCCAGCAGGATGGCTCCGGCCCAGTCCTTGATGCTAGGTGCCGCGGCCTTGATCGACGGCGGCAGCACCTGCTCCAGCGGCGCGGCGAGATCGGGGGCGACCAGCAGCCCGATACCGGCGACGGTGATGATGCCGAGCCAGAAGGTCCAGCCGCACAGCACGATGATCAGCGCGATGTCGAGCGGTCGGACCCCTGCCCTGGTGTACATCCGGTAGCGCACCGTGCCGCCGGTCAGCACCGTCAGCCCGAGCGCGTGGCTGACGGTGAAGCTGCCGAACGACGCCGCGGCCAGGGTCCGCAAGCGCAGCCGGTAGCCGAGGTGCGTCGTCGCGATCCAGTCATAGCCGATCAGCACGACATAGGAGGCAGCCGCGGACAGCACCGCCAGCACCAGCAGGTGCGACGGGGTCGCGTGAATGTCCTTGGCGATGTCGGCGATGGTCACCTGCCCGGTGATCATCTTGATGCCCCACAGGGCGATGCCGAGCACAACCAGTCCGACGACTGCCCATACCCACTGACCGATGCTGCGCTTCGACGTCAGGGACACTGGCAGGTCACAGGCGAGAAGCACTCCTTGGGCCGGTAACAGCCATTCAACCCGGTGGGCCCGGAGGGATTCGAACCCCCAACCGAGCCGTTATGAGCGGCCTGCTCTACCATTGAGCTACAGGCCCATCCGGGCGCTGGCACGGTTAGCGAAGCCTGAGCCGTCGGGCCACAGAAAAATGGGGCCGGCAGCTTGCGCTACCGGCCCCAGTCTAATCCATCGGTTCCCGGCCAAGGGGGGGAGGGCGGCCGGGAACCTCGACCGGGGTCCGCAGGGAAGGCGGAGGCCGGTGGCTGGCCGCGTCAGACGCGGCAACACAGTCCTTATGCTCCGACGCCCGATTGGGGAGCAGCCATCCATGCTGCAGTGCAGCTATGCAGACGTGGCATGGCCCGGCAGGTCGAGCGCGTCCGATGTCATCCGCTCCACCAGGAAGTCGCGCAGCGCCGACACCCGGACCGATTTCTTCAACTCGCTGGGATAGACGAAGAAGGTCCGGAAGGTCGCGCCTTCGACCTCGGGCAGCACGACCTGCACCTTGCCGGAAAAGCGGATCAGGTAACTCGGCAGGGCCGCGATCCCTGCCCCGGCCTCGACCGCCTGCAGCACGCCGAAGCTGTTGTTGAGCGTCAACGCCGGCCGGCGCGGCCTGCCCTCATGGCCGAGCTCGAGCGCCCAGTTGATCCCCTTCAGGGCCTCGGGCGCGGCGCTGCCATAGGCAAGGAGGCGGTGGTGATCGAGGTCGGCGACGCTCCGCGGCTCGCCGTGACGCTCCAGATACTCGGCGGAGGCGCACAGCCGGTGGCGGATCGGCACCAGCGACTTCTGGATCAACTCGCCCTGGTACGGCGCGTGGAAACGGATGGCGCAGTCGGCCTCGCGCTTGGCCAGGTCCATGTCGTTGTCGGCGAGGATCATCGTCACCGTGATGTCGGGATAGCGATCGAGGAACGCCCCCATCTGGCGTGCCAGCCAGGTCGAGCCGAAGCTGACGGTGGTGGTCAGGCGGATCTCGCCGGACGGGCGGTTGCGCGACGTGTCGATGCTGGCGCGGGTACGCTCCAGCGTCTCGCTCATCTCATGCGTCGCGGCGTGCAGCTGCTCGCCCTCGTGCGTCATCGCCAGGCCGCGGGCGTGGCGGTGGAACAGCTTGGCCCCGACCGTCTCCTCCAGCGCCTGGATCTGGCGGGACAGCGCCGGCTGGCTGATATGCATCCGCCGCGCCGCCTCGGTGAAGCTGCCGGCGTCGGCGACGGTATCGAACAGCCGCAGCTTTTCCCAATCGAGGTTCATGCCCCTCCCCTGCCGTTCAGGCGGCGACGCGCTCCTCGTCGGCGCCCTCGCCATTGGCATGACCGGTCAGCGCGCCGTGTGCGAGGTACCGCTCGGCCTCCAGCGCCGCCATGCAGCCCATGCCGGCGGCAGTGACCGCCTGGCGGTACATCTTGTCCTTGACGTCGCCGGCCGCGAAGACGCCGCGGACCGAAGTCGCCGTCGAGTCGGGTGCGGTGATCAGATAGCCCTCGTCGTCCATGCGCAGCTGGCCGGCGAACAACTCGGTCGCCGGGACATGGCCGATGGCGACGAACAGCCCGTCGACCGCGATGTCGCGCGTGCCGCCGGAGCGGGTGTCGGTAACCGTGATGCCGGTGACGCCGAGCGGCGCCGACGTGCCCTGGACATCGGAGACTTCGCCATTCCAGACCATCTCGATCTTGGGATTGGCGGCGAGGCGCGCCTGGTTGGTCTTGTCGGCACGCAGCTCGTGGCGGCGGTGGATGAGGTAGACCTTCGAGGCGAAGTTGGTCAGGAACAGCGCCTCCTCGACCGCGGTATTGCCGCCGCCGACGACGGCCACAACCTTGCCGCGGAAGAAGAAGCCGTCGCAGGTCGCGCACGCCGAGACGCCGAAGCCGCGGAACTTCGTCTCCGACGGCAGCCCGAGCCAGCGCGCCTGCGCGCCGGTCGCGATGACGATGCTGTCCGCAGTCCAGCGCGTGCCCGAATCGCAGACGGCGACGAACGGCCGCGACGACAGGTCGACCGAGGTGACGATGTCGTCGACCAGCCTGGTGCCGACGTGCTCGGCCTGCGCTTCCATGCGGACCATCAGGTTTGGACCCATGACGCTGACGTCGCCGGGCCAGTTCTCGACTTCGGTGGTGATGGTCAGCTGGCCGCCGGGCTGGAGGCCACGGATCAGCACCGGCTCCAGCGCCGCGCGCGCGGCATAGACGGCGGCGGTATAGCCGGCCGGGCCGGAACCGATAATCAGGACGCGGGCGTGGTTGGTCTGCAGCATTCGTCTCTCCCTGCAGCCTATTTAGTGCGTCACCCGCAATCCTGCCAGCGAAGGAAACTTGCCAGTTGCCGCAACAATCCTATAGTTTACACAGGTCAACACCAATTGGAATTGCGCCGATGCATCGGTCACGCCTCGCCCTCGACTCGATCGACCGGGTTATCCTGCGGCATCTCCAGGACGAAGGCCGGATCACCAATGTCGAACTGGCGGAGCGCGCCGGGCTGACCGCCCCGCCCTGCCTGCGCCGGGTCCGAGCACTGGAGGAAGCCGGCGCGATCCGCGGCTATCATGCCGATCTCGAACCCGAGCAGCTTGGCTATGCGATCACCGTGTTCGCCATGGTTAGCCTGAAAAGCCAGGCGGAGTCAGACCTGCGCGCCTTCGAGGATCACATCGCGTCGCTGCCCAACGTTCGCGAGTGCCACATGCTCAACGGTGAAATCGACTTCATCCTCAAGGTCGTCGCGCACGACCTGCAGGAATTCCAGCGCTTCCTGACCAGCGAGCTGACTCCTGCCCCCAACGTCGCCAGCGTCAAGACCAGCCTGACCATCCGGACCTCGAAGCAACTGCCCGGCGTCCCGGTCGACGCCTGAGGGCGGCCGCCCAAACGCAAACGCCCGGACGCCTTTCGACGGTCCGGACGCTTGGCTGTAGTCGATCGGTGGCGGGCGCCGCCGCGTGCGGCACCCGCTATCCGGCTTAGAAGCTGACGGTGACCGTGCCGCTGATGGCGCGGGGAGCACCGATCTGCACGAACGAGGTCGCGTTATTCGCCGTCGTGCCGCCGAAGCCGCCGACGTAGAACTTGTCGAACAGGTTGGTGACATTGAGCTGCAGGTAGGTCTGGTTGCGGGCTTCCGGCGGCGTGACGTGCACCCGGACGTCAAAGTCGACGATGTTGTACGACGGCGTCTTCGCACCATAGACGACGATGTTGTTCTGGAAGACCGGCAGGTTCTGGTCGTTGATGAAGCGCGGGCCGGTACGCTTGTACTGGACGCCGAGTTCGACCGGGCCGAGCGTGCCGCGGGCGTTGGCACCCAGCGTGAACTTGGGCGCGCCCGATTCCCGCTTGCCGCCGGTCAGCGCGAACGTCGGTGCGGCCGCAGTGCCGCCGGTCTGGACGTCGTCGAGGATCTTCGACTTCAGGTACGAACCGAAGGCGCGCAGGGTGATCGCCTGGATCGGGTTGTACGACAGGTCGACATCGACGCCGTACTTATGAACCGTGCCGAGGTTGCGATAGACGGTAACGTTCTCGATCGGGTCGAACGACGAGGCCAGGCGGTTCTTGAAGTTGGTGTACCAGCCAGCGACCGAAGCCTGGATCTGGCCCGACTTGAAGCGGACGCCGGTGTCGAAGTTGTCCGTGGACTCGGGCTTCGGCTTGGCGGCGTCGGTACCGACCGGAAACCAGAAGCTGTTGTAGAGGTTGTCGGTGCCCGGCACCTGGACGCTCTTCGAATAGCTGCCGTACAGGCTGATGTCGCTGGTCGCGTTGAACACGAAACCGCCGCTTGGCAGGATCTTATTGTACTTCAGGTCGCGCTTCTGCGGTGCGGCGTAATTCGGGTGCAGCGTCGCATAGGCGGTGTTCGCGGCAGCGTTCTGGCCGAAGCAATCGACGAAGCCGGTGGCGCTGGTGGCGAAGCAGTAGTTGTTCAACTTGCGCTGGAAGAACGGGGCGCGGACGCCGCCGGTCAGGGTCAGCTTCTCGTCGAAGAACTTGCCGCGATACTCACCCGAGACCTGGTTGAGAATGGCCTTCGACAGGCGATCGCGCTTCTGCAGCAGGTGGCCGGTGGAGTCGCTGATCGGATTGTCGATCGGGAAATACTCGGTCGGCGTGCCGTCGGCGTTGAGCGGCGCGATTTCGCCGGTCTGGCGGTGGTGGCCGTAATCCAGCGTGTAGTTGACGCGGACGGTCTGCGTGTCCGAGAATTCGTAACGCAGATTGGCGATGACGCCGAACCGGTTGGTGACCGTGGTGCTGGGCGCCAGCATGGTGACGCGGTCGAGGACGTCGCCGTCACCATTGAGATCGACGCCGCCCGCGTAGGGAACGCCACCGATGTAGCCGATCAGGCCAGCCGGGTTCTGAGCCGAGCCGGTGGTGACAGCCGAAGTACGGCCCTCGCTGGCGTTGACCGAACCGCCGCCATTGGCCTTGGTGTACTGGTAGAACGGATCGACCGTCAGGACGAGCTTGTCGCTGAGCGAGAAGCGCGAGTTGACGCGGACGTTGGCGGTGTTCGACGGGTTGAAACGCTCGTCATAGGAAGTGCCGCAGGTGTTCGGCGCATCGGCAATACCGGCCTGGGGGGCGTCGGTCGTGCACGGTGCGTTGACCGGATAGTCGCGCTCGTCGGCCGTGGTCGGGAAGCGGTTGGTCGCGGCGGTGCCGACGACGCGCGGTGCCAGGTTGGTCGGGCTCTGCGTCCGGTCGGTGCGCAGCGGGATCGAGCCGAAGAAGTTGTTGCGGTTCTCGTTGTAGTGAGCCGCGACCGAGACGAAGTCGCCGTTGGTACCGATCGGCTGGTAGATCTTGGCGTTATACTGGTCCTTGTTGATCTTGCCGTAGTGGTTGAACGGCACGTCGTTGGTGCCGTGGCTGGCAGAGATCCAGGCGCTGGTGCCCCAGGGGCCGAACACGCCGGTGTCGACGACGCCAAAGATGCGCTTGTAGTTGTACTCGCCGAACGAGATGTTGGAGCGAACGTGAAAGCCTTCGGTCGGCTTGCGCGTCGTGTAGTTGACGGTGCTGCCGGTTGCCGAGGCGGTCGGGCTGTCGACATCGGTCGAGCCGAGATTGACGCTGACCTGGTCGATCAGTTCGCTGTCGACCTGCTGGTTCGAATAGATGGCATAGTTGCCGGTGTCGTTCAGCGGGATGCCGTCGAACGTCTGCGAGATGCGGCTGCCGTCGAAACCACGGATGTTGAGCGTGCCGCCGGCCGAGCCGTACGGGTCGTTGTTCTGGAAGCTGACGCCCGGAAGCTGGTTGATGATCTCGTCGACCGACTGGCCGGCGGTCTGGTGCTGGATGAAGTCGGAGGTCAGGACGGCCTTGGTCTTCTGGGTGTCGGGAATGACGACGCCGTTGATACCGCGCGCCACCGAACCGGCGCTGACGACGATGTCCTCGTCGAATTCACGTGAGCCGGTCGACTGAGCAAAGGCTGCCGCAGGTATCGAGATCAGTGCCACGATGGCACAGCTCAAGCGAAGGTTTCGCATCCAAAAGTCCTTAAGAAAATTAGCCCGGCCACGGAACTATTTGTCCGTAACCCCGAATCGACGCTCCGCTAATGACGGCGGTATATGACAGTCGTGGGACAAAACGACCGGGAACATCGGGGCGAAAACAAGGCACTAGCCTCGTGTTGCAGCGCAGCAACAGTCCGCCGTGTCAGGCGGGAATGGGCAAATTCTGGAGGTGCGGGTGGTGGGCGATGACGGGCTCGAACCGCCGACCCTCCCCGTGTAAAGGGGATGCTCTACCAACTGAGCTAATCGCCCCGCCGGGACTGCTTAGCGAAGCTGCCGGGCCGTGTCACGGCAAAGCCGCGCTTTTCCAAGCGGCCTGCATGCTAAAGCGCGCTCGTCCAGACGGCCTGCATGACAAAGCCGCGCTTGGCATGGTGGCGGCCCTGCGATAACCCTCGCGCGAACCTGTGGGAGCCGGCCGATCATGTTCCAGCGATTGTTCATTACCCACCCCGCCAGCGTCGGCGAGACTTACTTCGAGCACATGCGTGCCTCCCTCGGCACGGCGGGCAAGTTGGCGCGGGCGAGTGCGGCCTGCCTGGTCCATGCCATCGTGCCGGGCCTGTGCAAGACCACCGGCAGCACCGCGATCATGGCGCTGCACAGCGAAATCTATCCGCGCCGGTTCGACCAGCCGACCCTTTGACCGCCTGATCCAGGAACCAGCAGCCATGCCCGACGCACTCGGCTTCTCACCGGCGCGCCTTGCCGCCATCGACCGCTTCCTCGACGAGCGCTATGTCGCGACCGGCAAGCTGGCGGGTACCTCGGTGCTGATCGCGCGGCACGGCGAGATCGCCCACCGCGGCGTCACCGGCGTGGCCGACAGGGAGCGCGGGCTCGCTACCGCCGACGACACCATCTTCCGCATCTATTCGATGACCAAGCCGCTGACTTCGATCGCCCTGATGATGCTGGTCGAGGAGGGGCGGATCGCGCTCGACGAGCCGGTGCACCGCTATATTCCGGAGTGGCGCAACCTCGGTGTCTACGCCGCGGGCACCCAACGTACCGGTTTTCGCACGACGCCGACGAAGCGCGCCATGACCGTCGTCGACCTGCTGCGCCACACCGCCGGGCTGACCTATGGCTTCCAGCTGCGCACCAACGTCGACGCCGCCTACCGCGCCCACAAGATCGGCGAGATCGAGAAGGCGGGTACGCTCGACGACATGGTCGCGGCCTTGGCGACGCTGCCGCTGGAGTTCTCGCCGGGCGACCAGTGGAATTACTCGGTCGCCACCGATGTCGTCGGCTATCTCGTCGGCAAGGTCGCGGGGGAGCCGTTCGAGGCGTTCCTGCAGCGGCGGCTGCTCGACCCGCTCGGCATGTCCGACACCGGCTTCCACGTTCCGGCCGACAAGGCGCACCGCTTTGCTGCCTGCTACCAGCCGACCGCGGCCGGCGGCATCGAGCTGCAGGACGACCCCGCGACCTCGTCGTTCCTGGCGCCGCCGGCGTTCATCTCGGGTGGCGGCGGGCTGGTCTCGACGATCTCCGACTATATGAAGTTCGCGCAGAGCCTGTTGAACGGCGGCAAGACCGCGTCGGGCGAGCGCCTGATCAGCCGAAAGACACTCGACCTGATGACCGCCAACCACCTGCCCGGCGGTGTCGACCTGCCGGCGCTGTCGGTGTCGCTGTTCAGCGAGGCGCAGTATGAGGGCGTCGGCTTCGGCCTTGGGTTCGCGACCTCGACCAGAGCTTCGAAGACGCTGATGCCGGGCAGCGACGGCGACTATTTCTGGGGCGGCGCGGCGAGCACCTTCTTCTGGGTCGACCCGGTCGAGGACATCGCCGCGGTATTCATGACGCAGTTGATCCCGAGCTCGACCTATCCGGTCCGGCGCGAGTTCCGGACGATGGTCTACGCCGCGCTGGACGACTGAGCAGCAAGCCTAGATCCCCGCCCGTCGCATCAGATCCTGCGTCGAGGCGTCGAAGTCGCCGCCCTGCCCCATCGCGTTCGCCATCTCCTTGCCCAGCTCGACGCCCCATTGG
The DNA here is from genome assembly GCF_965200405.1 of Glacieibacterium sp. Taxonomy (GTDB): domain Bacteria; phylum Pseudomonadota; class Alphaproteobacteria; order Sphingomonadales; family Sphingomonadaceae; genus Glacieibacterium. The sequence goes on along the minus strand of NZ_OZ241356.1, from coordinate 2,948,150 downwards.
TCGAACGGGTTGATCCCCAGCAGGCACGCCGCGGTGAACGTCCGCTGTTCGTAGAAGGCCAGCAGCGCGCCCAGCGTATGGGCATCCAGCCGGTCGAGCAGGATCGTCGCCGAGGGCCGGTTGCCCGGAAAGGTCTTGGCCGCCGCCAGTGCCGGGTCGCCGTCCGACTTCGCCATCGCCGCCTCGAACGTCCGCCCACGCATGAGGGCGGCGCCCTGCGCAAAGCAGTTCGCCAGCAACTGCGCATGATGGTCGCCGCCCAGGCCGTGCCCCGGCTCGCGCACCGCGACGAACTCGATCGGCCCGACCACGGTGCCCTGGTGCAGTAGCTGGAAGACCGCGTGCTGGGCGTCGGTGCCGGTACCGCCCCAGGTGATCGCCGCGGACGGATAATCGAGGCGGCGGCCCTGGCGGGTGACGCGCTTGCCGTTCGATTCCATCTCCAGCTGCTGCAGGAAAGACGGCAGCAGGCGCAGTCGCTCGTCATAGGCGAACACCGCACGCGTCGGCTGCCCGCAGAACGTCGCCGCCCAGACGTCGAGCGCGCCCGCCAGCGCCGGCGCGTTGCGCGCGAACGGTGCCTCGGCGAAATGCCTGTCCATCGCCGCCGCCCCCGCCAGCAGCGCCTCGAACGCCGACCAGCCGCAGCGCAAGGCGAACGGCAGGCCGACCGCCGACCACAGGGAATAGCGCCCGCCGACCGTCTCCGCGAACGGCAGCAGATTGGCCTCGTCGACGCCCCATTCCAGCGCCCGCGCGGGCGCGGCGGTCACCGCCACCACCTGGCGCTTCGGCTCGCTGACGCCGCCGCGCTCCAGCCAGGCCAGCGCCGACGCGGCATTGGTCATCGTCTCCTGCGTCGTGAAGGTCTTGGACACCACCACGACCAGCGTCCGCGCCGGATCGCAGCGCCCGAATGCGCGCTCCAGCGCGACGCCGTCGATGTTGGCGACGATCTCCACCGCAGGACCGTCGCCGCCATGGCCCAATGCATCGACCAGCAGCGCCGGGCCCAGCGCCGAGCCGCCGATGCCGATGTGCAGGACATGCGCAACGTCGCTGCCGCGCACCCGCTCGACCAGCGCCTGCATCGCGGCGCGTCCGGTCGCAGCCTCCGCCACCGCGGTGCCCGTGCTGCTGCCGCGCTCGGCGACATGGGTCGCCGCGCGCCGCTCGCTGGGGTTCACGATCTCGCCCGCGAACAGCCGCGCCCGCCATTCGCCGAGGCCGCTCGCTTCGGCCAGCGCCTCCAGCCGGGCCAGCGCGTCCTGGTCGGCGGCCAGCTTGGAGAAGTCGCAATGCAGCCCGGCGACGCTCACGCCGAACCGCTCGACCCGGTCCGGATCGGCGTCGAAATGCGCGGCAAGCGTCGTCGCCGCGATCGCCTGCCGGTGACTGGCCAGCGCTGCCCATGCCGGGCTGCCATCGGGTGTCTGGGTCAAGGAATGCTCTCCGCTGCGGTGCCGTCATGCTGCTAGCAGCCGCAGCGGCGACCGTCACGCCGCCTTGACACGCCGCGCCGCCGGGCGCCAAGCGCTCGCGATAGATGCCCACTGCTCAGATCGACACCGCCCGCGAGGCGCATCAGGCGCGTGCAGCCGCCCAGTTCGCCCAGCTCAAGATGGCGCTGCGCGTCATCGTCGTCGCCGTGGTCGCCGCGCTGGGACTGCGGACAGTCGCGTATGAGCCGTTCAACATCCCGTCCGAGTCGATGCTGCCGACCCTGATGGGCGGCGACTATCTGTTCGTCGCGAAATGGCCCTATGGCTATAGCCGCTTCTCGCTGCCGCTCGGCCTGCCGCTGTTCGATGGCCGGATCGAGGGCCAACTGCCCCGACGCGGCGATGTCGTGGTGTTCAAGAGCCCGCTCGACAACCGCACCGACTTTATCAAGCGCGTCATGGGCCTGCCCGGCGACCGGGTCAGGGTCACCGGCGGCCGCGTCGAGATCAACGGCCAGCTGGTCGCCAAGACCCGCACCACAGATTTCGTCGTGCCGATGCCCGTCGGCGGCAATTGCGATGCTGGGCCCAGCCGCCCGGACTTCCGCGAGCGCAGCCCCGCCGGCATCGTCGTCTGCCGCTACCCGCGCTATACCGAGACGGTCGGGACCCGCCGCTACGAGGTGCTCGACCAGGTCGACACCGGGGTCCAGGACAATACGCCGGTCATCACCGTCCCGGCCGGACACATCTGGGTGCTCGGCGACAATCGCGACGACAGCGCCGACAGCCGCCTGACGGTGGCGGAGGGCGGCGTCGGGCTGGTGCCGACCGACAATCTGGTCGGGCGCGCCGACCGCGTGTTCTTCTCGGTCGACGGCAGCGCCCATGTCTCGCAGCCCGCGACGCTGTTCACCGCCATCCGCCGCGAGCGCATCGGCACCCGGCTGTGATCGACGACCTGCGCGACTGGGCCAGCGAACGCCTGGGCCATGACTTCGCCGACGCCGGCCTGCTGCGCCGCGCCCTCACCCACCCCAGCGCCGGCACGCCCAATTACCAGCGGCTCGAGTTCCTCGGCGACCGCATCCTCGGCTGCGTCGTCGCGGCCTGGCTGTACACCGACCTCGACGAAGCGGAGGGCAAGCTGACCGCGCGCTTCCACACGCTGGTCGATGCCGGCAGCTGCGCCGCGGTGGCGCGCGAGCTCGGCGTGCCTGAGCGGCTGATCATGGACCGCGCCACCCGCGCCGCGCACGTCCGCGAATCGGTCAACGTGCTCGGCGACGTCACCGAGGCGCTGATCGCCGCGGTCTATCTCGACGGCGGCTGGCCCGCAGCCGAGGCCTTTGTCCGCCGCGCCTGGAGCGCCCGCATCGACATCGACGCCAAGGCGCCCGAAAACCCCAAGTCCCGCCTGCAGGAGGTCGCCGCCGCGCGCCGCCTCGGTGCCCCCGTCTACAATGTCGTGTGGCGCGACGGCCCCGATCACCGCCCGTCGTACCGCGTCGCCGTCTCGCTGCGCGGCTTTGAGGATTGCGAAGGGGCTGGTACGTCGAAACAGGATGCCGAGAAAGCAGCGGCGATAGCGATGCTCGAAAGGCTCGATAAATGACCCAGCGTTGCGGAACCGTGGCCGTCGTCGGCGCCCCGAATGCGGGCAAGTCGACGCTGGTCAATGCGATGGTCGGCCAGAAGGTCGCGATCGTCTCGGCTAAGGTCCAGACCACCCGCACCCGGCTGATGGGCATCGCCACCGAGGGCGACGCGCAGCTGCTGCTGGTCGACACGCCGGGCATCTTCGCACCGCGCCGCCGCCTCGACCGTGCCATGGTCCGCGCCGCCTGGGAGGGTGCCGACGACGCCGACGTCATCGTTCTCGTCGTCGACGCCAAGGCCGGCTTCAAGAAGGACGCCATGGCGCTGCTGGAGGCGCTGGTCGGCCGCAAGGAGCGCAAGCTGCTCGTCCTCAACAAGGTCGATATCGCCAAGAAGCCCAAGCTGCTCGACCTCGCGACGATGGCCAGCGCCAAGGTCGATTTCACCGACGTCTTCATGATCAGTGCCGAGACCGGGGACGGCGTCGCCGACCTCAAGGCAGCACTCGCCGCCGCGGTGCCGGAGGGCGACTGGCACTTCCCCGCCGACCAGCTCAGCGACGCGACGACCCGCATCATGGCCGCCGAGATCACCCGCGAGGCGATCTACCGCCACCTCCACGCCGAACTGCCCTATGCCTCGACTGTCGAGACCGAGAAGTGGGAGGACCGCAAGGACGGCTCGACGCTGATCCACCAGCAGATCCTGATCGAGCGCGACAGCCAGAAGGCCATCGTGCTGGGCAAGGGCGGCGCCATGCTGCGCACTATCGGCAGCGAGGCACGCGTCGCCATCGCCGAGCTGACCGGCGGCGCGGTACATTTGTTCCTGCACGTCAAGGTCAAGCCCGACTGGGCCGACGACCGCGAAGTCTATCGCGGCCTCGGGCTGGAATTCGTCGACTAGGCGCCGATGAGTCGCGATCACGACCTGCAGCGGTTCGTCGAAGCCCAGGCCGACAGCTATGACGCCGCGCTCGCCGAGCTCCGGCGCGGCGCCAAGCGCAGCCACTGGATCTGGTACATCTTCCCGCAGGTCGCCGGGCTCGGCTCCAGCGCGATGTCGCAGCGCTACGCGATCCACTCGACCGACGAGGCGCGCGCCTATCTCGACCATCCGATCCTCAGCGCGCGGCTGCGCGAGTGCCTGTCGGCGCTTGCTAGCCTGCCCCCGACGACTGCCGAGGCCGTGTTCGGCACCATCGACGCGGCCAAGCTGCGCTCGTCGCTGACGCTGTTCGTCGCGGCCGGCGGCGGCGCGCCGTTCGAAGCCGCATTGCAACGCTGGTTCGCGGGACAGCCCGACGAAGCGACGCTGCAACGCCTCGCCACCTGAGCACCGATGGACGCGTTCAAGCGTGAGCAACGCGGCGTCGCACTGGCGATGGCCGCCGCGCTCGTCCTGACGATCCTGGCCCTCGGCGTCGCGGCGATCACGGACCACGAGCCGCTGCCCTTCGCCGAACGCCTGCGCATCGCGATGACCGCCGACGTGCTGGTCGTCGCCTGGCTGGCCGCCGCGATAGCCAATGTCGCCCGCCTGCGCTTCTTTTCGGAGCAGGACATCGCCGGCAGCAGCGCCGAAACGTCGACGGTCGAGGTCCGCCGGGCCGGGGCGATCCTGCAGAACACCCTCGAACAGGTCGTGCTGGCGATCACCGCGCACATGATCGTCGCCGCGAGCTTTTCGCACGCCCATGCCTTGATCGTGACGTTGGCCTGCCTGTTTGCCACCGGCCGCCTGCTGTTCTGGATCGGCTACCGTCACGGCGCCCGGGCCCGCGCCTTCGGCTTCGCGCTGACCTTCTATCCCAGCGTCCTGGCCTTGATCGCATCGGCCGCCCACCTGCTCTAGCGCCGGGATGACTTCGTGATTTCGCGGCCCCATAACCGGCGCGATGCACCTCGCGACCTCCGCCATCGTCCTGACCGCGCTGCCGCACGGCGAGCACGGCGCGGTGGTGCGCTTCCTGACCCCGGACGACGGGCTGCAGGCCGGCTATGTCCGTGGTGGCCGCTCTCGGCGGATCAGGCCGACGCTCCAGCCCGGCAACGTCGTCGCGCTCGAACTCCGCGCCCGGGTCGACACCCAGCTTACCGCGGCGACGGTCGAGCTGGTCACCTCGCGCGCCGGCCTCGCCTTCGACCGGCTGACGGCAGCGGCGACCGAGTGGCTGGCCACCGTCACCGCGGCGCTGCTGCCGGAGGGCCAGGCGCACGCCCGACTGCACGCCGGTCTCGACGCGCTGCTCGGCGGCATGAGCGCCGGCATTCCGGCCGCCGACACCGCCGCCGGGATCGCCCGCTATGAGCTGTTGCTGCTCGCCGAACTGGGTTTCGGCCTCGACCTGAGCCAGTGCGCCGCGACGGGCAGCACGGAGGAACTGGTCTATGTCTCGCCGCGCTCCAGCCAGGCCGTCAGCCGCGGCGCCGGCGCGCCCTATGCCGCCAAGCTGCTGCCGCTTCCCGCCCTGCTGCGCGAGGACCGGGCGGCGACCGGCTGGCTCGGCGTTGACGATGCGCTGACCACGACCGGCTGGTTCCTCGAGCGCAACCTGTTGATCGGGCGGGCCGCCGAGCTGCTGACCGCCCGCGCCCGCCTTGTCGCCATCGTCCGTGCCGCCGCCGAGTCCGCCGCATCTGCCGCTGCCGAAACAATCGTGGCGCCGTCGCCGCGTGGGGACTAGGGGACCGGCAAAGGGGGCCGCGTCGCATATTGGAGCCCCGATGAACCTGACAAAGCCGGTCCTACTCGCTGCCACCGCCTTCGCCGCGACCCCGGCCCTCGCCGGCGGCTTCTACCTCCAGGAACAGTCCCCGCTCGCCGTCGGTCGTGCGTTCGCCGGTGAAGCCGCGATCGGCGATAGCGCGGCGACGATCTGGTACAATCCCGCCGGCCTGACCCGCCTGCCGGGTCTCAGCCTCGATGTCGGCACGCATGTCCTCGACGTCACCGATCACCAGTCCGATCTGGGCAGCACCCGCAGCGGTCCCGGCGGCGCTGGCTCCTTCCCGGCCGGCGGCGGCAATGGCGGCAACCCGTTCAGCAATCCGATCGTCATCCCGTCGGGCTATGCCTCGGGCCAGGTCGGCGACAGCAATTTGTGGTTCGGCCTCGGCATCAGCGCGCCGTTCGGCGTCAAGGTCGTCTATGACAACGACTTCTTCGGCCGCTACGACTCCCTGCGCTCCGACCTCAAGTCGTTCAACATCCAGCCGAGCTTCGCCTACAAGCTCGGCGAGCATTTCTCGATCGGTGGCGGCGCCGACATCCAGACCCTGCGCGCCACGCTGACCAGCGCCCTGCCGAACCTGTCGCCGTTGCTGCCCGACGGCAACCTCCGCATCCGCGGCAGCGATATCGCCTTCGGCTGGAACGCCGGCGTTCTCGCCGACTTCGGTGCCGTTCGCCTCGGCGCCAGCTACCGCAGCCACGTCAGCCACAAGCTCGACGGCGCGGTGACTTTCTCCGGCCTGCTCGGACCGCTCGCCGCGCGTAACGGCACGGTCGTCGGTCGCGCCCCGATCAGCACTCCCGACATCGCCATCGGCAGCGTCGTCTTCGGCCAGGACCGGCTCCGCCTGCTCGGCTCGGTCAGCTGGTACAACTGGTCGCGGTTCAAGCGCATCACCGTCGAGGACTATGCCGGCAATGTCTTCCTCGACAGCGAGCAGCACTACCGCGACACCTGGAGCGGCAGCGCCGGCCTGGAGTATGACGTCTCGCCCAAGCTGACGCTGCGCGGCGGCGGCATGTACGACCAGACGCCGACCCGCGACGCCTATCGCACCACCCGCGTCCCCGACGGCAACCGCACCTGGGCGACCGCCGGCCTGACCTATCACATGTCGAAAAACGTCGCGATCAACGCCAGTTACGCGCATGTCTTCGTCCAGAGCCGCGACGTCAGCCGCACCGATCCGCTGTTCTCCGGCACCCCGGCGGTGATCAACGTCGCCACCAACTCGCGCAACACCGGCAACGCCGACGAGATCGCCTCCAGCATCAGCCTGCGCTTCTGACCCGGCACCCGGCACCCGTGCAGATCAGCACGGGTGCCGGTATTCGCTGCGGTAAAGAAAATAACCGCCGCGCTTCCCTTGCCAGCCCGGCCGATTTGGCATCGTTGTGGGCCTGTCGTCATCCACGGACAGGAACTCGTCGCATGCGCATCCTCCCCCTCGCCCTGCTGCTGCTCGCCACACCGTTGTTCGCGCAAGGGACGCCCGAGGCATCGGCGGCGAAAAGCGGCTCCTACAAGGCCGACAAGAACCACACCCAGGTCGCCTTCACCGTCACGCACTTCGGCTTCAGCCTGTACAACGGCATGTTCGGCAACATCACCGGCGCCCTGACCCTCGACACCGCCGCACCGGCCAAGTCCAAGGTCTCGATCGACATTCCGCTCGCCGACGTCGTCACCACCGTCGCCAAGCTCAACGAGCATCTGCAGTCCGCCGACTTCTTCGACGTCGCCAAGTTTCCGACGGCGCATTTCGAGTCGACCTCGATCGTCGCCAGCGGCACGACCGCCAGGATCAGCGGCAACCTGACCCTGCACGGCGTCACCAAGCCCGTCGTCCTCGAGGCGCGCTTCATCGGTGCCGGCGGCAACCCGATGAGCAAGATCGAGACGATCGGCTTCAGCGCCACCACCTCGATCAAGCGCAGCGACTTCGGCATCACCAAGCTCGTGCCGATGGTCACCGATCAGGTGGACCTGCGGATCAACGCGGCATTCGAGAAGATCTGACCTTGGCGGACGGGGCGCGTCGCTTGCGGTGACGCGCCCTGCCCCCTATTCCGGCTGAATGGCAGACCCCACCGACCGCATCCTCGAAACGCCCTTTGCCGACGCGCTGTCCGACCGCTACCTCGTCTATGCGTTGTCGACGATCACCGCGCGCTCGCTGCCCGATGTCCGCGACGGCCTGAAGCCTGTCCACCGCCGCCTGCTGTGGGCGATGCGCCTGCTCAAGCTGGAGCCCGAGGGCACCGCCCGCAACTCCACCGCCTTCAAGAAGTGCGCCCGCGTCGTCGGCGACGTCATGGGAAAATACCACCCGCACGGTGACCAGTCGATCTACGACGCCATGGTCCGCCTCGCCCAGGATTTCGCGCTGCGCTACCCGCTGGTCGACGGCCAGGGCAATTTCGGCAACATCGACGGCGATAACGCCGCCGCCATGCGCTACACCGAAGCGCGCTTGACCGACGCCGCCGCCGAGCTGATGGACGGCCTCGACGAGGCCTGCGTGCCCTTCCGCGACACCTATAACGGCGAGGAGGAGGAGCCCGAGGTCTTCCCCGCCGCGTTCCCGAACCTGCTGGCCAACGGCGCCGCCGGCATCGCGGTCGGTATGGCGACCTCGATCCCTCCGCACAACGTCGCCGAGATCTGCGACGCTGCGACGATGCTGCTCGACGACAGCGAGACGACGCTCGACACGCTGCTGACGGTGTTCAAGGGCCCCGACTTCCCGACCGGCGGCGTCATGGTCGAGGGCCAGGCCGCGATCCGCGAGGCCTATGCCACCGGCCGCGGCAGTTTCCGCCTGCGCGCCCGCTGGCGGGTCGAGGACCTCGGCCGCGGCACCTGGACCATCGTCATCGACCGGATGCCGTACCAGGTCATCAAGGGCAAGCTGATCGAGGACATCGCCGCCCTGATCAACGACCGCAAGCTGCCGATCCTCGCCGACGTCCGCGACGAGTCCGACACCGAGATCCGCCTGATCCTCGAACCCCGCTCGCGCAACGTCGAGCCGGCGGTGCTGATGGAGAGCCTGTTCAAGCTCACCGACCTGGAGGTGCGCTTCCCGCTCAACCTCAACGTCCTCGACAAGAACCGGCGCCCCGGCGTGATGGGCCTGCGCGGCGTGTTGCAGGCCTATCTCGACCACCAGCTCGACGTGCTGGCCAAGCGCACCCAGTTCCGCCTCGGCAAGATCGACGACCGGCTGGAGCTGCTGGAGGGGCTGCTCAAAGCCTATCTCAACCTCGACGAGGTCATCCGCATCATCCGCTACGAGGATGATCCCAAGGCCGAGCTGATCGCCGCCTTCGCGCTGACCGACCGCCAGGCCGAGGCCATCCTCAACATGCGCCTGCGTTCGCTGCGCAAGCTGGAGGAAGTCGAGATCACCCGCGAGAACAACGCGCTACAGGCCGAAGCTGCCAAGTTGCGCGACCTTCTCGCCTCCCCCGAAAAGCAGCGCCGACGGATCAAGAGCGACCTTGCCAAGCTGCGCGTCCGCTATGGCCCCGACACGGTGCTGGGCGCCCGCCGCACCGAGATCGCCGACGCGCCCAAGGTGACGATCATCCCGCTGGAGGCGATGATCGACCGCGAGCCGGTCACCGTCATCGTTTCGGCCAAGGGCTGGATCCGCGCCATGAAGGGCCATGTCGACCTGTCGGCCGGCGACGCGCTCCGGTTCAAGGAGGGCGACGCCGCCGCCTTCGCCTTCCACGCCCAGACCACCGACAAGATCATCGTCGCCGCCGCCAACGGCCGCTTCTACACGCTTGGCGCCGACCGCCTGCCCGGTGGCCGCGGCTTCGGCGAGCCGCTGCGCCTGATGATCGACCTCGACGCCGATATCGTCTCGGTGTTCGTCAACCGCGCCGCGACCCGCCTGCTCCTCGCTGCCAGCGACGGCCGCGGCTTCATCGTCGAGAACGCCGACCTGCTCGCCGAGACGCGCAAGGGCCGCCAAGTCATGACCCCGCGCGAGGGCTCCCGCCTCAAGCTGATCCGCCCCCTCGGTGCCGACGCCGACGCGCTGGCGCTGGTCGGCGACAACCGCAAGCTGCTCGTCGTGCCGCTGGAAGGCGTCCCCGTCATGGCGCGCGGCCAGGGCGTCGCACTGCAGAAGTACAAGGACGGCGGCCTGTCCGACGCCCTGCCCTTCCGCCGCGTCGACGGCCTGAGCTGGACGATGGGCGGCGCCGGCACCCGCACCCGCAGCGAGACCGACCTTACCGCCTGGATCGGCGCGCGGGGCAGTGTCGGGCGGACGCCGCCGCTCGGCTTCCCGCGCGACAACAAGTTCTAGCGCGAAGCTACCGCCACGACTTGTCCCGCGCCGCCGCTTCCTCGGCAGCGCCCAGCGCCGGCCCGTCGATCATCGCGTCGACGATCGCCATCAGTTGCGGGCTCGCCCCCGATGCCGTCCGGTAAGCGCCCTGCTGCTGCGGCGGTGCCGTCAGCAACGCCTTGATCGCCCAGCTGTCCCCGGCACGGCACGCCACCCCGGTCTGCGTCGGGTTCGACCACGTCCGACACAGTCTGCCGTCATGCGCCCGGAAAGTCAGCGCGACCCGGATCGCTTCACCCCGGGGGGCTGAGGCGAGCTGGGTGTCGAGCGCGTTCGCCAGGGCGCCACCGGCCGTCACCTCGCCCGACCTGCCGGCCAGATCCTCGCCGCCACTCACGACCAACGCCCCGGCCATCACGCCGACCAGCAGCGTTGCCGCGAGCGCCGTCCAGTTCGGCAGGACGAAGCGCCGCGCTGCCGACGGAGCGGCTTCCGGCCGGCGAAAATCGACGACATTGCCCGGAGCCCCTGCGTTCGCCGCAGCGACCAGGGCGGCCGGAACCGGCTCCGTCGCCAATGGTGCAAAGCCCTTGCGCAACCGCTCAGCGACGCGGCGATGCGCATCGGCAAGCTTGGCCAGCGCCGGATCGACGGCCACGGCGCCGGCCACCCGGGCGGCATCGGCCGGGGCCAATTCACCGTCGAGCCAGGCGATGAGCTCGGCCTCGTCAATCGTCATGATCGGTCCTCAACAAGCCGAGCAGCGCCTGCCGCCCGCGCAGCATCCGGCTGGACACGGTGCCGATCGGCAGGTCGAGCACGGCGGCGGCCTCGGCATAGCCCAGCCCCTCGATCGTCACGAGCGCGATGACCTCGCGCTGCTCGTCGGGCAGTTGGGCGAGCGCCCGCATCAGCACCGCCAGCTCCGACCGTGCTTCCAGATCGCCGAGCGGATGGACGCCGACCGTCAGCCCGGCCTCCTCGGGTGCCAGATGCTTCGCCGCCCGGCCGCGCGCGCGTACCGTGTCGATCCACAGGTTGCGCATGATGCGAAACGCCCAGGCGTCGAAGCGCGTCCCCGCTTGCCATTGGTCGCGCGACCGCAGCGCCCGCTCGACCGTGCCTTGCGCCAGATCGTCGGCATCCGCGGCGGTTCGCGCCAGCGCGCCGGCGAACCGCCGCAGTCGTGGCAGCAGCGTCGTCAGTTCGCGGTCGAACGCTTCCAATGTTGTTCCTTGTCGCCATGACGGAAGAAACGCTTGCGCCGTATCGTTTATTCCCAAGATCTAAGCCATGAGGAAGCTGAATGCGAAATATCACCATCGGCGTCCTGGTCGGGCTGGTCGCGGCATCGGCCTCCGCGCAGTTGTTGCCGGGCGGCGTCGGGCAACTCACGGGCGGACTGACCAGCGGCCTGCCGCTACCCGGGGGCCTGCCCGCTGGCCTGGCGGGCGCGGCGTCCGGGTCACCGGTCATCGGCCAGCCGCTCGGCGGACTTGGCGGCTTCGTCGGCGGCGTGGTGCCCGATGCGCGCCGCCTGCTCGACCTGCGGCGGACCCGATTGAATGCCCTGGTGCGCGCCAATCCGATGACGCTGGACGCCGATACGGACGGCAATCCGGTACGGCGCGATGAACTGGTCGCCATTGATGTCGATGCAGCGCAGGTCGCGACCGCCCGCGCCGCCGGCTTCGTCGTGGTGCGCGAGGACAGCGACACGCTGGTCCGCGTGACGATCCTGCGGCCGCCGGCCCGCACCTCGTTGAAGCGCGCGCTGGCACTCCTCCGCAGCGTGCTGCCGAGTGCAGCGGTCGACTATAACCACGTCTACGAACCCGCCGGAGCAGCGCTGCAGCCCGGTGCCCCCCCCCGGTCTGCAACATCGACGACTGCCCCGATCGGCCTGATCGACGGCGGCGTCGCGGCGCATGCCTCGCTGGCCGGTGCACGCATCGAGCAGCGGGGCTTTGCCGGTCCGGTGGCGGCGACCGGGCACGGCACCGCCATCGCCTCGCTGCTTCTCGGCCAGGCTCCCGGTTTCGCCGGCGCGGCACTCGGGTCGAGCCTGCTGGTCGCCGATGTCTATGGCGGCTCGGCGGCGAGTGGATCGGCCGAAGCGGTCGCGCGGGCGCTCGCCTGGCTCGACGGGCGCGGCGTGCGGATCGTCAACATCAGCCTCGTCGGTCCGGCCAATCTGCTGGTCGAGCGCGCCATTGCCGCCGCACGCGATCACGGCGTCGCGCTTGTCGCCGCGGTCGGCAACGATGGGCCAGCTGCACCACCGCTCTATCCCGCCTCTTATGCCGGCGTGATCGCGGTCACCGGCGTCGATGCCCGTGACCGCGCGCTGCCCGAGGCAGGCAAGGCCCGACACCTCGACTTTGCCGCGCCGGGTGCCGACATGGCGGCGGCGCTGCCGGGCGGCGGCTTCGCACTGGTGCGCGGCACGTCCTTCGCTGCGCCGCTCGTCGCAGCACGGCTCGCGGCGGACGGTGGAAACATCGCCGCAGTGTCGGGTGAAGCGCGACCCGGACGCGGCGGCAACCTCGGTCGCGGGATCCTCTGCGGCGGCTGCCGCAACACCGATCCAGCCCTGTTGAAGAAAAAGCGCGGCTGACGGGAAGAAGCGGCACAGGCGTGTCGTTAGCCTGATGTAGCCGGTCGTGGATCGGCACATGCAGGAGAATTTCGATGCGCAAATCAATGATCACGATCGCCGCATTTTCCCTGGCGCTGGGCGCGATGCCCGCCGGAGCGCAGTTGCTCAGCGGCGGCGCCGGCGGCCTGGGCGGCGGCTTGGGCGGTGCCGTCGGCGGGGTCGTCGGGGGCGCCGGCAATCTCGGCGGCAGTTCCGGCCTCGGCAGCGTCACCCAGTCGGTAACCGGCTCCGTCACCGGCAGCGGCAGCGGCAATGTCAGCAAGTCGGTCGATACCCGCAGCGGCTCCGCGAGCGCCGGCGGCAGCCTTGCCGGGACGGTCAGCGGCGCGGTCGCCGGTGCGACCTCCGTCGCCGGGCCAGCCGGCGCAATCGGTGGAACGACCGGGCTGGCCGGTTCCCAGTCGGTGCAACGTAGTGGCAGCGCGTCCGTGACCGCGATCGGCACGGACGGTGTTGGCAACCTTGCCGGACAGGCGACCGGTGCGGCAACCGCCGGTGCTGCGAACGCGCAAGGCGCGGCAGCTGGCCAGGCGGCCGCGGCGGGTAATGCGGCTGGCAATGCGGCCGCTGCAGGTGTGGGACGCGGCAATTCCGCCCTTGCCAACACCGCCAAGCCGGGCACGCTCCCCTCGGTAAGCGGCATGGGCAACGCCACAGGTAGCGGCGCAGTCGACGCCAACGGCAGCGCCCGCTCCAACCCGCCTGCTTAAGCCGCCGTCATCGGGCATCAATTAGCTCGTCCGCCTCGACCAGCAATGGTCCGGGGCGGACGGTCGGCTGACTAGGTCTTGATCCCCGACACGGGCGCCGCGAGCGCTTCGTCGATCAGGTTCGAGACATCCGCCGGGAAGCCGTTCGCCGCCCAGCGCCGCTCGATCGCACCGAGCGTCAGGCTCACTGCCGGACCCGCTGCCATGCCGCGCGCGATCAACACCCGCCCGGTGATCGGCAGCTTCGGTCGCACCCAATCCACCAGCCCGGCGAACCGCTCTGCAGGCGCTCCCGCCAGCAACAACCGGTCGGTAACGGCGGCGGCGCCGTCCCAATAGGCTTCCTCCATCGGATTGCCGGTCGACGGCGCGCCCATCGCCACCAGCCGCTTGCGATCATGGTTCGACAGTTTCAACCGCGCCGCGACCTCGTCGAGCATCGCGGCATCGGCCGGCAGCAGTGCCGCGAGGCGACGCAACCAGTGCGGGGTCGTCTGCGCCTCGGCCGCAACAAGGCGCTCCAACCGATTGATATCCTGGGCTTCGGGCAACACCGGCGCAAGTACGCCGGCGGCGAGCATGGTCCGGATCACCGGCACCGGGTCGGCGACGGCGAGCAGTTTCGATATCTCGTCGCGGATGCGCTCCCGCGACAGCGCCATCAGGTCGTTGGCTCGCGTCGTACACGCCGCCAGTCCCTCAGCATCGGGCTCGCCGCGGCCGAAGCGCGCGTGAAAGCGGAAGAACCGCAGGATGCGCAGGTGATCCTCGGCGATCCGCCGCAACGGCTCGCCGATGAAGCGCACCCGGCGCTCGTCCAGGTCGGCAAGACCGCCGAAGAAGTCGCTGATCTCCAACGATATCGGGTCGACATACAGGGCGTTGATGGTGAAGTCGCGGCGTGCCGCGTCCTCGCGCCAGTCGTCGCTGAACGCCACCTCGGCATGGCGCCCGTCGGTGGTGACGTCGCGGCGCAGCGTCGTGATTTCGATGACCTCGCCGTCCACGACTGCCGTGATCGTGCCGTGCGCGATGCCGGTCGGCACCGTCTTGATGCCGCCCGCCTGCAACCGCCGCACGACGTCGGCGGGCAGCCAGTCGGTTGCCAGGTCGACGTCTGATACCGGCAGCCCGAGCAGCGCGTCGCGTACCGCGCCACCGACCGGGCGCACATGACCGCCCGCCGCATCCAGCGCGGCAAAGATGCGCCGCGCGCCGGAGGTCGACAGCCACGGCTGGGGCGGCAGCTTCACGCCAGCCGCCGCGACAGGTTGACGATCATTGCGGCGGTCGCGCCCCAGATTTCATGCTCGTCGGCGCGGATGACGTAATAGCGCCGGGCCTTGCCCTGCCACTCGCCGGTGCGAAGCTGATGGTTCACCGGGTCCAGCACATGCTCCAGATCGACCTCGAACAGCGCCGCTACCTCCGCCTCGGCCGGCACCAGCGGCAGGCCGGGCGGTATGATACCGATGACCGGCGTGATCGAGAAACCGGTGCCGGTCTCGTACAGGTCGGTGGTGCCGATGACGTTGACCTGCTCGGGCGGCAGGGCAACCTCCTCGTGCGCCTCGCGCAGTGCAGCGGCGGTCGGGCTGGCGTCGCCGGGATCGATCCGGCCGCCGGGAAAGGCGACCTGCCCGGCATGGCGACGCATCGCAGCGTTGCGCCGGGTCAGCAGCAGCGTCGGACGCGTCCGCTCGATGATGGCGATCAGCACCGCGGCGTCGGTCAGCACGCGGCCCTCGGCCGCAGCTTCGGAGCTCACCGCCCAGTCGCCGCTATAGGCCGTGTCGCGCGTCCCCACCGCCGGCCGCAACCGTTCCGCCAGCGTCATCCAGCCGTCCCGAACGGAAAGAACATGCCGCCGCTCGACACCCCCGGCGGATCGTTGGCCAGCGCCAAGTCGGCGAGCTGATAGAACACCGCCCGCGCCACCAGCGCCTCCAGCCCGCCCCGGACGTGGACGTAGGGCCGCGGCGTGCCATCCTCCGCCGTCTCGACGCGCAGGATATGTCCAGGCCCGGCAATGACATAGTCGTCGGTGTTGAGGCGGAACGCGATGTCGCCGCCCTCGACCGTCGCCTCGACCGCGATGAAGGGCGCATCGTCGACCGCGATGTCGAGCTTCTCGCCGGGGGTGACGAGGACGTACGACCCGTCCGCCTCGCGGCGCAGGATGGTGGAGAACAGCTTGACCAGCTCGCGCCGCCCGATCGGGGTGCCGGCGTGCCACCAGGTCCCATCGGCGGCGATGCGCATGTCGCTGTCGCCGCAATGCGCCGGGTGCCAGCTATCGACCGGCGGCAGGCGCTTGTCGGCGAGCAGCGCGGCAATGTCGGCAAGGGAGCTCGGGCTGGCCATCACGGACCTTCCTATACGCCCCGGCAGGTTTGACAATCAGGCGGCGAGGCGTCGCGCCAGGCCAGCGGGCTCGAGCACACCGTAGCCGGGCAGCCCCGCCCCGCCGCGCAGCAGCAGCCGGTCGCGCTCCACCGGGCCGGGCACGACCCAACCAGCAGTCGCGGCCGCGTCAAAGCCGAAGCGCGCGTAATAGGGTGCGTCGCCGATCAGCAGGATCGGCGCGGCGCCCGAGGCATCGGCACGGCGCAGCGCCTCGTCCATCAGCGCGGAGCCGAGACCCTCGCAGCGATGAGCGGGGGAGACGACGAGCGGTCCGAGCAGGGTCAGCGCATGGACCCGCGAGCCGCTGCGCAGCTGCAGCGGCCATAGCTGGATCGACGCGGCAACGCCCCCGGTGCCACGCGCGACGAGGCTAAGTTCGGGGATGGCGGCGACACCGTCGCGCAGGCGATAGGCGGTCCGGGCATGGCGCGCCGGGCCGAAGCAGGTGTCGAGGAGGGTGTCGATAGCGGAGGCGTCGGCCGCCGCCGCGGTGTCGATCTGGAACATGGCGTAATCCTGGGAAGCTCTCGAAGAAATCCGGCTGGACGGCCAATCAACCGCCCCCCGCCGCGCAAGTCGCGCGACGGTCAGATTCGTCGGGTCATTCTCAGGCTGAGCGCCATCTCGTTCTCCAGTGCAGCGGCGCCCATAACAGGCAACGCCGAGCATCGCAACATCGCCATCATGCCCCCTCAACGCAAGGGGGGCACAAATGGTCCGCTCTAGTTGAGGCGGCGGTCCAGTTCGGAGATCGCGGCGTTGGTCAGGCGGTTCTGCATCGCCGGGTCCGACTGGGCGGCGATCGCGGCGCGGGCCTGCTCGGTGGCGAGGTCGACGGCGCGAGCGCGGAGCTCGGCCTCGGCGGCGCGCTGGGCAGCGACGATGCGCTCCTCGGCGGCCTTGGTGCGGCGGACGATCAGTGCGTCGAGGTCGCGGGCGCCCTGCTCCGCGACTTCACGGGCGTTGCGCAGCGCCTGCTCGACGATCGCCTGCGCGTCGCCGGCGGATGCCGCCAGCCGGGCTTCGGCCTGGGCCAGCAGGGTCTCGGCCTCGCTGCGCAGGCGAGCGGCGTCGTCGAGGTCGTGCTTGATCCTGGCACCGCGCGCATCGAGCGCCGACGCCGCGGACTTCTGAACCTTCAGGTAGATCAGGATCGCGACGAACAGCAGGAAACCGATCGCTACCCAGAATTCGGGATCGCGGTAGAACGGCCCTTCCTCGCTGGCATGCTCGACCTTGCCGACCTCGGTGTTGGTCGCGGCGACACCGTTCGCCGGGCTGCCCGGCGGGTCGGTCTGCAGGACCGGCGCATTGTCGTGCGCACCGCGAACGTGCTGCGCGTTGTCGCCCGCAGCGTCAGCAGTCTGGGCCTCGATCATGCCGCCACTCCCGAAGCGCCGGTGCCGGTCAGCCGCCGGACGAGATCGCCGGCGACGTCGTCGGCAACCGCCTGCAGGTCACGCTCGGCACCGAGGCGCGAGGTTTCCAGCGCGATCGACGCGGCATCGGAGCGCGCCTTGAGCTTCTCGCCCAGGGCCGCCAGCTTTGCCGCAGTCTCGGCCCGCGTCGCGTCGTTGGCGTTCGCCAGTTCGGCGCGAGCCCGGGCGTGCGCTGCCTCGATCTCGGCATGATGCTCGATCTCGCGCGCCTTCTCGTGGCCACGCGCCAGCTCGGCGGCGGCGAGGTCGTCGCCCTGCCGCTTGGCGCGCGCCGCCGCCATGCCCATCAACCGCGGTGCGGCGACGGACCTGACGACGGTGAACAGCAGCAGGAACGCAATCAGCAGCCAGAATATCTGGGCGCTGAAGGTCGAGGTATCGAGTTGAGGCATCGCAGGACCCTGTTTTCGGCTCTAACTCAACCGAACAGGATGAGCAGCGCGATCAGCAGGCCGAACAGGCCGGTCGCTTCGGTCAGTGCGAAGCCGAGCAGCAGGTTGGTGCGCTGGCTGGCAGCGGCTGCCGGGTTGCGCAGGGCGGCCGAGAGGTAGCTGCCGAAGATGTTGCCGATGCCGATACCGGCACCCAGAAGTGCTGCGCAGGCCAGGCCGGCACCGATGTACTTTGCTGCTTGTGCGTCCATTGTCCGTCCTTCTCAGTGATATACGGTTAGTTGTGAAAACTTAGTGCGAGTGCAGAGCGTCGTTCAGATAGACGCAGACCAGCACGGTGAAGACATAGGCCTGGAGCACCGCGACCAGCGCCTCGAGCGCGGTCATCGCGACGACGACGGCCAGCGGCACGACGCCGAAGATGCCGAGCGTGACGACGAAGCCGGCCAGCACCTTGAGCAGCACGTGGCCCGCCATCATGTTGGCGAACAGACGGACGCTGAGCGAAATCGGGCGGATGAAATAGCTGACGATCTCGATCGGCGTCAGGATCAGGTACATCGGCCACGGCACGCCGGCTGGGGCGAACATCCGCAGGAAGCCGAAGCCCTGATGGATGATGCCGACCAGCGTGATGCCAAGGAAGGCGATCAGCGCCATCGCGAACGTCACCGCGATATGGCTGGTGACGGTGAAGCTGTACGGCAGCAGGCCCGCCAGATTCGCGAACAGGATGAACAGGAAGGTCGTGAAGATCAGCGGGAAATAGCGGCGCGCTTCCGGCCCGGCGCTACTGACTATGGTCTCGTCGACCATCTCGTACAGCATCTCGACGGCGGACTGCGCGCGACCCGGGACCAGCGCGGGCTTGCGCAGGCCGGCCCAGATCAGCAGCGACGCCATGCCGGTGACGATCAGCATCCAGGCGCTGGCATTGGTGAACGACAGGTCGATACCCGCGACCTCGATGGGGATCGTGCGGGTGATTACGAACTGATGAAGTGGATCGGCCACGCCCTATTTCCCGTCCGTTTTATCAGCGCGGTCGGCAGCATCGGCTGCGTCCCACTTTTTTCCATACTCGTCGGCTGAGCGGAACACGTTCCGCAAACCCGCCGCAAAACCAACGATCAGCCCGACGATCATCAGCCACGGTGCCGTATGCAACCAGCGATCCAGCGCATAACCGCCGCCCGTTCCGATGCACACGCCGACCACCAGCTCGATGCCGATGCGAAACCCTATTCCCATCGCCGTCCCCGCCGTCCGCGACGCTTCCGCACGCACGACTTCGGCATCGGCCGCAGCGCGGGCCTCGGCCAGCCGACGGTCGAGCGCGGCTTCGTCGATAGGGCGAGAGTCGGACAAGACTGCTTCCGGCTGATAGAAAAACGTCGCGCTAGTTGCCCCGCGCGACGACGTGCGCTCCTTAGGCAATGCTGCGCCGCAATGTCAAGGCTGGCGGGGGTCGGTGCTTAGATCCTCCCCCTCTCCCGGGGACGTGGCGGCGCAGCCGGCGGAGGGGGCTCCGCGCGCGGTCCATCATGTGTGAACTTTCCCTCCACCACGCCGAAGGGCGCGGTCCCCCTCCCCAGGAAGCGGGGGAGGATCCAGGACTAGGCAGCCACCGGCTTCTTCGCCTCGGCTTCCAGCGCCGGCCAGTCCGCCTGGAACTCCGAGCATTTGAAGCATTTGTATTTCGACGGCTCGGGCTTGTCGTAGCGATCGCTGTGCATCTTCAGGCGGAAATGGCCGACGCGGATGTCATGGTCGACCTTGGCCTGGGCGATGCCCTTGGCGCGCTGGATGATGCCGGCCTTGCGGAGCTTTTCCAGTTCCAGTATCACCGCGTTCTCCTCAACCAGATAGGCGCGCTGGCGTTCCACCATGCTGGTCCGCGCCGCGCTTGCCAGGAAGGCGGCTGCGGTCTGTCCCTTGGTCTTGTCGGGGAAGATGAACACCTTAAGGACGCCGAGATCGCAGCCATTGGCCTTCAGCGCCTCGAGCGCGCCGATGATATGATCCAGCGTCGGGCGGTAATGTCCGCTGGCATCGGTGATCTCCAGCACGACGCCGGCGACGACCTTCCAGGTCCCGGCGCACCGCACCGGCTAGCCGGCCATGTAGCTGGAATGATAGAAATTATCCTTCTTGCCGCCGACCGTGCTGTGCGGGCCCATGAAAAAGTCGCCGCCCATGCTCATCACATAGCCGGAGTGGCCGTCCTGCATCGCCTTGCCGACGGGGATGCTGTGGCTCGATTCGGCAGCCACCAGTCTGCCCTTCGCCAGCCACCATTGCATCTGGTAGGCGACGCCCGACTTGAATTGCAGCCGGTACAGGTCGACCTCGGGCGCGCTCAGATATTGCGCCGACTTGTCCTTGAAGTCGATTTCGACGCCGTGCTCGTTGAGGCCGCGGCCAAAGGTGATCTTCAACCAGTCGGGCAGCATGTTGACCGGTACCGCGGTCGCCATCGTCAGGGCCTTGCAGACACACAGGTACAGCGCCTCCATCGCCTCCTTGCGCCCCGATGCGCCCTTGCCCTTCGCCGCTTCCTTCAGCCACAGGTCGACGGCGTAATACAGTCGCGCCAGCGCCATCGTCTGCAGCGCCCGCTTCTCCGCCGGCGGCATGCCGACCGGGTCGGGAAAAGCCGCGACCAGCGCGTCGACCTGCATCAGGATGGGGTCGCTCGACCGCGCCCCGAAGGTCACCGAGCTTTGTTTCGTCCAGACCGCGAGTATCGGTACCTTCGCAAATACGATCGCCATTTCGTCCCCCCTATGATCAGGTGCGGAACGTAGAGGCGGTCGTTACGGAGTCAACACGGTGGTGGCGTTGTCGTCGGCCGACGTGGCGTTGTTGTCTGCCGACGTGGCGTTGTCGTCTGCCGACGATGCCATGATCCGCGCTAGGCGGCGACGACAGTCCGGCTCCGCCGTCGCGCGGTGACGCCGACCACCGCAAAGCCGCCCAGCAGCAACGCCCATGTCGCGGGCTCCGGGACGTTCGAGGTGAAGACGCCGTTTAGATCGGCGGTGCTGCGCAACACCAGCCCGGTGGCATTTCCCCAGATATTCCAGTTGGCCGCACAGACCTGGCCGACGGGGCCGGACCGCGTCGAGCAGTAATCGAAGGCGCGCGGACCGGCGAAGGTGACGCGGAACAGCCCAGGCGCGCTGAAGGTCCGGAACACCGACGACGGGATCGGCCGGTCGTAGACCTCCTCGATGGTGCCGTTCGGGCCGCGGATCGAGACGAAGCTGTCGAGCTGGTTGGGATCATCCAGGTACAGCAATGCCGTCGGATCGGCGCTGGTGTAGCGTATCGTGTAGATGTGGGTGCGACCGTCGGTCTGGACGGTGTAATCGGTCTCGAAGCGGGTGAACGGATAGTAAGGCTGGTCCGGATCGACCGCCAGCGTGAACGCGCAAGGCGTGGTCAGGTAGCAACCGGCCGGCGCGAACTGGGCCTGCGCCGGTGCGGACCCGAGCATCGCAGACGCAACTGTCGCGGCTAAACCGGCCGCCAGGATATTGACCCGGCGTGCTTCAACCCGCTGGATGACAAGGCGCAGTTGCTGTCGAACATCGCGCTTGTCGGCTGTACCCATGAAGTCGAATGAAGTCATGCGACGCTCCTGTTGCTCGTCTGACCCGTAACGATTATGAATTGGGGATGATATTCGAAGATATCGCTGCAGAAATCTTGAGTATGAACGCTCGCATCGCCGACGATCTCGCCGACGATGACTCCGCCGTTCGTGATGCGGCCTGCGTAATAGTTCGAGAGAGAGACAGGTTGGTCGCGATGACTGTGTGCGATAGTGTACTTAGCGTCGAAAGCGTCTAGCGCCTTACGCCGCACCGGCATTCTGTCGACGGATGAATTGTCGATCATCGCGATGCCTTGGCTCCCGGGTCTGGCGATTGTCGTCGACCCCGCTCCCTAGGTCTGCAGAGACTATCGCCACAGAAAACACCGATCAACAGCGCAATATGATAGCTCCTCTTTAGCCTTTGAGCTGAAGTCATCAGGCCTGCGCGAGCAACGCCTCGGCTCTGGCGAGATCGACCGAGACCAGTTGCGACACGCCCGGCTCGGCCATGGTGACGCCGTACAAACGGTGCATCCGGCTCATCGTCACGGCATTGTGGGTGACGATCAGGAAGCGCGTCGACGTCGTCGCCGCCATGCGGTCGAGCAGGTCGCAGAAGCGCTCGACATTGGCGTCGTCGAGCGGTGCATCGACCTCGTCGAGGACGCACAGCGGCGCCGGGGTGGTCAGGAACAGCGCGAAGATCAGCGCGACGGCGGTCAGTGCCTGCTCGCCGCCCGACAACAGGGTCAGGGATTGCAGCTTCTTGCCCGGCGGCTGCGCCATGATCTCAAGGCCCGCGGTCAGTGGGTCCTCGGAATCGGTCAGCGCCAGATGGGCCTGGCCGGGGCCGGCATCGCTGGCGAACAAGGTGCCGAACAATTCGCGGAAATGACCGTCGACGGTCTCGAATGCCGCCAGCAGGCGGACGCGGCCTTCGCGGTTGAGTGCGCCGATGCTGCCGCGCAGGCGGGCGATGGCGGTTTCGAGTTCCTCGCGGTCGGCGACGGACTTGGCGATGGTCTCGTCGGCCTCGGCAAGCTCGATCGCGGCGCGCAGATTGACTGGCCCGAGGCGCTCGCGCTCGGCGGTCAGGCTGTCGAAGCGCGCGGCGAGCGCGTCGATCTCGCCGCCGGGCTCGAAGCCGAGCAGTTCGGGCAGGCGCACCGGGGCGGTCTGGAAGCGGTCGCCGCACAGTGCCGCATATTCGCGGCGGCGGGCGTCGTGGTGCTCGGCATTGGCGGTGGCGCGGGCGCGGGCCTCGCGCGCATCGGCGAGCGCGGTGGTGGTCGCCCGCAGCGCCGCGTCGAGGTCGCGCAAGGCGTTCTCACGCTCCACCAGCGCATCGCTGGCGGCACGGCGGGAGGCCTCGGCGGCGGCGATCGCGGTGGCGAGCCTCGCCAACTCTTCGGCAATCTCCGCCGGCTTGGTGGCAAGTTCGGCGGACTCTGCGACGAGTATCGCCTTGCGGGCGTCGAGTTCACCCGACTGAGCAGTGCTCGCCGCAAGCCGCTCGGTCCAGCGCTTGGCCTCGACCGAGAGTTCGCGCAGGCGCGCCGTGCCGGCCTGCAACGCCCGGGCCTGATTGTCCTCGGCCGCGCGCGACCGGGCCAGTTCGGCGCGTGCCGCCTCGGTTTCGCCGCGCCGGCTGGTCACGGCGGCGTCAAGTGCAGGCAGGCCGGTGACTTCGGCGGCGGCGGCGCGGGCGGCCTCGGCTTCGGCAGCGTGGCTGTCGGCCTCGATGCCCAGGCGGGCAAGCGCCGCCTCGGTGGCCTCGGCGCGCGCGGCACGGCGGTCGATCTCGGCCGAGGCGCGGGCAATCTCGGCGCGGGCGCTGGCCTGGCTACGCTCGGCGGCGCTGCGGGCGGCGCGCGCCTCGGCTTCGGCACGCGTCAGGGCGGCGGCACGGCGGTCGGCTTCCTCTACTGCTGCGGCCGCGACCTGGGCGGCGGCCTTTAGCTCGGGCAGGTCGCGCTCCAGCACCGCCAGCCGGGCACGCTGGACCAGTTGCTCCGCCGCCGCCCGCCCCTCGCCGCCCGCCGAGCGAAAGCCGTCCCAGCGCCACAGCCGCCCGTCCAGCGACACCAGCCGCTGCCCCGGCTGCAAATCCGCGACCAGCGCCTCACCGTCCGCAACCACGCCCACCTGCCGCAATCTCCGCTTAAGCTGTTGCGGCACCTGGACATTCTCGCCTAACGACGGCACCCCCTGAGGCAATTCCGGATCATTTTTTCCAGCCCCACTCTCCCCCCAACGCCGCGCTCCCGTCCCAACCGCCGCCGACAGATCATCCCCCAGCGCCGCCACCAGCGCCGCCTCATACCCCGCCTCGACGATCACCGAATTCAGTACCGTATTCGTCACGCCAACCGGCGCCGCCAACACCCTAGCCAAGGCATCCCGCTCCGCCGCTAACGCCGCCGATTGCCCCCGCGCTTCCGCCGCCGCGCTCCTCGCCCGCTCCCGCTCCGCCTCGATCCCCCGCCGCTCGGACTCCAGTTTCTCAAGGGTCGTTCCCGCCGCCGCGATCACTGACGCAGCCTGATCCAAAGCCAGCTCCGCCGCTTCGCGTTTTCCGATTTCACCATCGTCGCCGGTCACTCGAGCCGCCACCAGCCGCGCAATTTCCGCCTTGGTCCGCTGCAACCGCGCCGCCGCCGCACCGACCGCCGCCTCCGCCGCCCGCGCCTGCGCCGCCGCCCTCGCCTGCGCCTCTATCGCCGCCGACAACGCTGCCTCCCCCGCCGCCGCCGCCCGTTCCGCCTCGGCAGTCCGAGCAGCGAACACCGGCAGCGCCGCCTTACTCTCCGTAACCTGCGCCTTTCGCGCCACCTGCTCCGCCTCGATCCGCAACAGCGCCGCCGCCGCGTCGTCGGCCAACGCCGCCTCCCGCGCCGCGTCACGTTCAACGCTCACCCCCGCTGCCTCAAGCTCTCGCCGCCGTGTCTGCAATCGCTGCAATTCCGCCGTCACAACGGCGCGCTTTTGTAGTAGCGCCTGCAATTCCGCAGCTTCGCGCGCCTCATCGGCGCGCATCGCCGGCAACGTCTCAGCGATGCGCATATGCTCCGTTCGGAACCGTGTCTCGTCGCCGGTTAGCGCTGCCACCGTAATCTCGGCCGTAGTGGCAGCAGTCGTCGCCACATCCGCCGCCTGCGCTCCAGCAAGCCACTTGCCAAAAATCAGAGCGCCTTCTGCAGTTCGTATTTCCGTCGACAACGCGGTGTACCGCTCTGCCGAGCGCGACTGTCGTCGCAGCGTATTCGCCTGCATTTCTAAGCTGCGCATTGCGTCGCTGAGCCGAAGCAGGTTTGCCTCAGCTGCTCGGAGCCGGATTTCGGCTTCATTGCGGCGCAAGTGCAATCCGGAGATACCAGCAGCTTCTTCGATTAGAAGGCGCCGCTCTTCTGGTCGAGCTGCAATGATTGCCCCAATTCTACCTTGGCTAATGAGCGCTGGGGAGTGAGGCCCAGTCGCACTGTCAGCAAACAAGAGCTGGACGTCACGCAATCTGACGTCGCGAGTATTTAGTCGATATATCGAACCGTTCCCGCGATCAGCACGGCGGACCACTTCGATTTGGTCGTCGCCATCTGGGTTCGCATCTGCTCGTTTGGTATCATCGAGACTAAGCATCACTTCTGCAAATGCACGTGGCGGACGCGCTGCGGTCCCGGCGAAGATGACGTCTTCCATACCGGTCGAGCGAAGGGATTTTGGCGATCCCTCCCCCATAACCCAGCGGATCGCTTCCAAAAGATTTGATTTGCCGCAGCCGTTCGGTCCCACAATGCCTGTCAGGCCGGGATCGATCTGCAACTCAATCGGCTCCACGAAAGACTTGAAGCCGATAATCCGCAGCCTTCTGAACTGCACCTTAAATCAAACCACAAGCGTCAGGGCATATGCGCTCCCCGCTCAACCTACTGCATTGCAGATTCAAGCTTGGGCTCCAGCGTCGGCCAGGTCAGGATGTCTTTTTGCACGACACCATTGATCAGAAAAGACGGGGTGCCGTTGATCTGATACTTGGACACGGCCTCGTCGCGGATGTCTGCAAGCCGCTTAATAGCCTTCGGATCAGTCGTGCACTGGTCAAACCGCGCGGCGGTCATGCCTCTGGCTCTCATAAAGGTGTCCAGACCTCCCGCCTTGGCCAGCCCTGAAATCTGCTGGTCGGTTGGCAGCGCGGCAAGGCGCTTGCTGTCCTCCGGACTTAGCTTCGAGAAGGGCTCGGTCCATTGGAGTTGAGCGGCGTAGAAAGCATTCATTAGGTTAAAGAACGCCTGCGGTCCCTCACAACGAGCCAACAGCGAAGCAGCGTAGTCCGGACCGTTCAGGAGAAAATTGCGGTACTCGTAACTGACTTTGCCAGTCGAGATATACTTGCTGCGGAGCATCGCATCGGACTCATCGTGGAAGTCGCGGCAGTGGGGGCAGGTTAGTGACGCGTATTCGACCAACTTCACCTTTGCGTCAGGATTTCCAATCCGAAAGCCTCCCTCGGGTGTTTCCGCAAACACTTCTAACCAGTTCTTTCCAGCAACGGTAGCTGGGGCCGCAGTCGCGGTGACGTTGTTCGAGGTAACCGCCGCCGGCTTGTCGCAACTTGCCAGCAGAGCGATCGCTAATGCCGAAACGCCTAATCCGCTCAAACGCATCTAAGATCCTTTTCGCAAATCTAGCTTATTACTGCCGGGAGCGACGCTTCAACGCAATGCAGCGACGATTTTTGGCTCTAGGTCGATCCAGGTCACGACCCCGCGTGTCACGCCTGCGACATCCACGGTTTGACGCTGACCATCGATAAGAAACCCTGGTGTACCATCGACCTTGTACGTCTCGATGGCGGTGCGCTGTACGTTGGTCAGCGCGTCTTGAGCGGCCTTATTACCGAGGCACTGAGTTGCTCGTGCCGGGGTAAGGCCGCGCTTTTGCATGAAAGTGTCGAGACTGCCGGCCTTGGCGAGCGCGGCGATCTGTGCCTCCGGTGGGAGGGCGCCGATCTTCTCGGCGGCCTCGGCTTTCATGGTGACGAAGGGGTCCATCCACTTGTCCTGGTTGTTGAACAGCGCGTCGATGCGATCGAAGAATTTTGCTGGGCCATCGCAGGCGGCGAGGAGGGAGGCGGCGTAGTCGGGGCCGTTGCGGACGAAATTGCGGTACTCGAAGCTGACGTTGCCGGTGGCGATGTACTTGGCGCGGAGGTCGGCCATGGCGCTCTGGTAAAATGCGCGGCAGTGCGGGCAGGTCAGCGAGCCGTATTCGACCAGCTTGACCTTGGCGGCGGGGTTGCCGATGCGGAAGCCGCCTTCGGGCGTAGCGACGATAGTGTTCAACCAGTTATGGGCGGCGGCGGCGGGACGGCGGGCGGGGGCGGCGAGTGTCGGGGTGGCGACGGCGAGGGCGGCGAGGAGGCTGAGCAAAATTTTCATGAGGGACGGATCTCTCGGATTGCTGTGACGAACATGGTGAGTTTAGCGGACAATGGGAGGGCCCCGGGTGGAACTGAGAGCGTGGGCGAGCGACTCGAGGCTGGCGCGGAGATCGGGGTCGGAAATTTCGCGGAGGGTAGCCTGGGTGGTGTCGGGGAGCGGGCGTTCCGGTAATTTCGTGGGATTAGAACGGGTTGGCGGGAGGTCGCCGTGGCGGAGCGCGAGTTTGGCGACGGCGGCGTAGCCGAAATAGCGGTTGGCGCGCTCGATCACCTGCGGTTCGACGTGGCGGAGCATGGGAGCAAAAGCCCCTGTTACCAATACCTTGAGCGTACCACCGCTGCGTTTGCCGACGGGGAAGCGCAGTTCCTCCGGCATCGAGTGGCGGGCGTAATCGTCTCCGACGATCTCGGCCCAGCGCGCGACGATGGCGCTTTGCATGAAGCCGTAGCGCCGAAATGCGGCGCCACCGATGCTCGGCATCAACTCGCTGACGGAGCGGGCGCGGCGGGCGCGCACGGCTGGTGGAGGCACGGTTTCGATCACCCGCCGTCCATGCCATAGCCGCGCCATGTCCGTCGATGGTCCAGTTGAAGCCGCAGCGTTCGGCACCGCCTTGCTGGCCTGGTACGATGCCAATGCGCGGGCGCTGCCGTGGCGCAGCCCGCCCGGACAACCGCCAGCCGATCCGTACCGGGTCTGGCTGTCGGAAGTCATGCTCCAGCAAACCACGGTCGCTGCCGTCATCCCGTATTTCCACGCCTTCACAAGCCGTTGGCCGACGGTAGAGGCACTTGCGGCGGCGCCCGATGCCGAGGTCATGCAGGCCTGGGCCGGCCTTGGCTATTACGCTCGCGCTCGCAACCTGCTGGCCTGTGCCCGCGCGGTCGCCGCAGCCGCAGGCGGTTTCCCCAATACCGAGGCGGCGCTGCTGACCCTGCCCGGCGTCGGCGCCTATACCGCCGCAGCGGTCGCCAGCATCGCCTTCGACCGCCAGGCGACCGTCGTCGACGGCAACATAGAGCGCGTGACTGCCCGCATATTCGCCGTCGAAACACCGATACCCGCCGCCCGGCCGGTGCTTCGCGGCCATGCCGCCAGCCTCACCCCCGCCCGGCGCCCCGGCGATCATGCTCAGGCGATGATGGACCTGGGCGCGACGATCTGCACGCCGCGCTCCCCCGATTGCGGCCGCTGCCCGGTGCGCGCGTGGTGCTCGGCCTTCGCCGCCGGTGACCCTGCCCGCTTCCCGATCCGCGCCGCGAAAGCCGTTCGCCCCGTCCGCTATGGCACCGCCTGGTGGCTGGAAGTCGGCAGCGACGTGCTGCTGGTCCGGCGCCCCGACAAGGGCCTGCTCGGCGGCATGCTGGCCCTGCCGACCGGCCCGTGGCTGCCCGAGCCGACCCCCGACACGCCGCCCGCCCAGGCCGACTGGCACAGCCTGCCCGCGCCCGTCCGCCACGTCTTCACCCACTTCGAGCTGCGCCTGTCCGTCGCCACCGCCACCCTGCTCCGGCGCCCCGACATACCTGGCGAATGGCTGCCCCGCGACACGGTGCTCGACGCCGGCCTGCCGACGCTGTTCAAGCATGCCGCGCGACTCGCCTTGCGTTCCACCCAGCCCCGTGCAGAACGCGGCGAACTCGATTTCGGAGCGACACCATGAACAGCCCCTTCGACGGCTGGACGACACCGACGGTCGGCTTCACCGGCTCCCCGCTCGACCGCGTCGACGCGATGCGCAAGGACGCCGGCGCGGTGATCGCGGCCCGGTCGAGCCCGCTGGCGCGCTGGATCATCTTCGACGGCCTCAACCCGGTGATGACCGCGACCGATGCGCCGGACCGCATGGACATCGCCTGGGGCTATCGCAGCGATATCCCGCACGATGCCGTGTCGATCTTCCTCGGCATGGACGGCGACGCACCACGCTTTGCCGTCGCAGCCTCGGCGGAGTGCGTCAACGGCGTCGCCATCGATGCGCGCCAGGCCGGCACCGTGCTGGTCGCCAGCGCCGATCCGGGCCGCGCCGGCATCGTCGCCCACGGCCGCTCGCTGCTCGACTGGCATGCCCGCCACCGCTTCTGCGCCAATTGCGGCACCGAGACGCACGTCCACAAGGCCGGCCACGCCCGCCACTGCGACAATTGCGGCGCCGAGCATTTCCCGCGCACCGACCCCGTCGTCATCATGCTCGCCATCGACGGCGAGGGTGAGGACGCCCGGGCGCTGGTCGGCCGCCAACCGCGCTTCCCCAAGCGTTTCTTCTCGGCACTGGCCGGCTTCGTCGAGGCGGGCGAGAGTCTGGAGGAAGCCGTCGCCCGCGAGCTGTTCGAGGAGGCCGGCATCCGCGTCGCCCGCGTCCGCTACATCGCCAGCCAACCCTGGCCCTTCCCCTCCAGCCTGATGGTCGGCGCCTTTGCCGAGGCGACCACCACCGAGCTCAACATCGACCGTGACGAGATCGAGGAGGCCCGCTGGGTCACCAAGGCCGAGGTCCGCGCCGCACTCGCCGGCACCGGCGACTGGCTCGCCCCACCGCCGCTGGCGATCGCACACACGCTGCTCAAGACTTGGGTGGGTTAGCGCCGCCGCTCCAAAAAAATTTGCGCGCTGCTGTCGAATTGCGACACTCTCGCTCGTCGTTTCGATGAGACGCCAAGAAGGGCGCTCGCGACAGGAGACAGACAATGCGCGTGATGGTGTTCATGAAAGCCACGCCGGACAGCGAAGCCAGCGCCCCGCCGACCCCCGAGGCATGGGCGGCAATGGACAAGTTTAACGATGAGCTGGTCGCCGCCGGCGTGCTGGTCGCGGCGGCAGGCCTGAAGCCCAGCGTCCACGGCAAGCGCGTCGTCTTCGATGGCGCGAGCCGCACGGTGATCGACGGCCCGTTCGCCGAGGCGCGCGAACTCGTTGCCGGCTTCTCGATCTGGGAGGTCAAGGACATCGACGAGGCGCTGGCGTGGGTGAAGCGCTGCCCCAACCCGATGCCGGGTCGCAGCGAGGTCGAGATCCGGCCGTTCTTCGAGATCGCCGATATCGCCGAGTATCTGACTCCGGAAGATCTGGCTACACCACGTGAAGGCGAGCGCGGCAGGCTCGGGGTTGCTTGAGAGCGGGCGTGCGTTCTTCGTGACCGGTGTCGGGCTCCCGGGGGCCACTCGCTTGTCTCCCGTTCGCCGATGACCGAAAAGGCAGCGTGAGCGCAGGCGAAACGCACCGGGCAATCGAGGCGATCTTCCGTATCGAACGGGCGAGGCTGATCGCGGGCCTGGCGCGAATTGTGCGCAGCATCGAAGTCGCGGAGGAGCTGGCGCAGGAGGCGGTGATCGCTGCCCTGTCGGAATGGCCGAGGTCGGGCGTGCCGGCGGTACCCGGCGCGTGGCTGATGACCGTCGCCAAGCGCCGCGCCATCGACCTGCTGCGCCGCGAGACGATGCGCAGCCACAAGCATGAGGAGATCGCGCGGACCCTCGACGCACTGCCCCGGCAGGCCTTCGACGATGCCGATGCGGCGACCGT
Source organism: Glacieibacterium sp. (assembly GCF_965200405.1). Taxonomy (GTDB): domain Bacteria; phylum Pseudomonadota; class Alphaproteobacteria; order Sphingomonadales; family Sphingomonadaceae; genus Glacieibacterium. Next base: position 2,917,902 of record NZ_OZ241356.1, on the reverse strand, counting down.
CGCGGCGCTCGACGATGATCTTGGCGACGAGTTGCTGGGGCTGATCTTCACCGCCTGCCATCCGTTACTGTCGCCCGAGGCGCGCGCCGCGCTGACCCTGCGCATCGTCGGCGGACTGACCACCGACGAGATCGCGCGGGCCTTCCTGGCAAGCGAGGCCACCATCGCGCAGCGCATCGTCCGCGCCAAAAAGACGATCGCCGGCAGCCGTCCGACTTTCGAGGTGCCACGCGGCGTCGAGCGAGCGGCACGGCTGCCGTCGGTGCTGGAGGTCATCTACCTGATCTTCAACGAAGGCTATTCAGCGACTGCGGGCGACGACCTGGTCCGGCCGGGCCTGTGCGTCGAGGCGCAGCGGCTCGGCCGGATGCTCGTCGGCCTGATGCCGGGCGATGCACCCGAGACCGGCGAAGTGCTCGGCCTGGTCGCGCTGATGGAGATCCAGGCGTCGCGGCTCGGCGCGCGCACCGCGGCGGACGGCGCGTTCGTGCCGCTGACCGAACAGGATCGCGGACGCTGGGACCGGCTGCTGATCGAGCGCGGTCTCGACGCACTGGCCCGCGCCGAGGCGCTCGCCGGCAATCCCGACCGCTACGGCCCCTATGTGCTGCAGGCCGGGCTTGCCGCCTGCCATGCCCGCGCCCGTCGTGCCGACGATACCGACTGGCAGCGCATCGCCGGACTGTACGACCGCCTGCGCATCGTCATGCCGTCGGCCGTCGTCGACCTCAATCGCGCCATCGCGCACAGCATGGCGTTCGGCCCGGACGCGGGCATGCGCCTGCTCGACGAAATCGCCGATGTGGCGGCGCTCCGGCACTATGCTCCCCTGCCCGCGGCGCGCGGCGACTTCCTATTCCGTGCCGGGCGATCGGCTGAGGCGCGGACGGAGTTCGAGGCGGCGGCCGCGTTGACGCGCAATTCGCGGGAGCGGGAATACTTGCTGGCGCGGGCGGCGCGCTGCGGCGAGCCCTGAGGCGGCGACAGCGGGCAGTGAACGCAAGCCGGCGCGAAAAGACCGGCAAGGGGGTGGCCCTGCCGGTCCTCGGTAGCGTGACGGTTATGCGGCCAGCAACGACTTGCGGCGGCGCATCGCAAAGCCGGTCATGCCGAAGCCACCGATCATCAGCGCCCAGGTCGCCGGCTCCGGAACGGTGCCGCCGAGCGCGTAGGTCAGTTCGCCGTTGAAGTTGCGCGGCGAATAGCTGCTGCCGAACGGATAGCTCTTGCCATAGCCGGACATGATCGAGAGGTCCGCGTTGGCGGCGATCACGTCGCCGACTGCCGAGCCGTTGGTGTAGTTGACGTTGCCGTCTCCCATCGTCGTCAAATACAGGCCGTAGGCGCTGTTCGCCGCGAGCCCGAAATCGGCAAAGTCGAAGGTCGTGATGTTGCCGGAACCTGCTGTGGCGACGCCCGAGAAAGTGCCGCGCAGCGTCCAGGCGCCGGCGTTCGAGTTATCGCCGCCGATCGCGCCGTCATGCGTGTAGAACTCGAAGTCGTAGGTGCCGGAATTGATATTGACGCCGATCGACTGCAGGGTAAGGGCGCTGGCGCCGGTCGCGACGTCGAACATGATGCCATTCTGGCTGTTGCCGCCGGCGAGCGGTGTCGACAGCGTCGAGGCAGCCGCCGGCAGCCCCCAGGCGGCGAGCGCGATTGACCCGATCGAAGCAATCAACACTTTGGAAACGTTCATTATATTCCCCCGCAAACAATGCCCGAAAAGCTGGGCCGGTGATGACATCTCCGCAACAATTGTGCCAAAAGGTGAGTTCGCGGAAAAACAAGACCTTAGCCAGGATCATCGTCAGGACCGGCTTGGATTTGTAAGCCGTGCCGACGTTCCGAGGGCGCCACGCGTGACCGTTCGGTAGGGGTAAGGTGTTAATAACGCACGTTTTTGTGTCGTACCCGTAACGGGGCGACATGTCGCAATGCCATGATGATTTGAGACAGGTTGCCAAGACTTGGCCAAGGTGCAAAGCTGGGTTAGACTGGCGCGACACTTCAAGAAGTGGAGTAACGGCATGGCTCAGACGATGGTCGATGCGGTGACACCGGCTCAGGTTCGAACGATCGGCAGTGCCGATGTCGACTGGGCGCTTCGAGAAGGCTGGGCCGACTTCAAGGAGAAGCGCGGCGACCTGGTTTTGTTGCCGCTGATCTATCCGCTCGTCGGTGTGCTCGCGAGCGCCTTCGCCTTCAATGCGCAACTGTTTCCGCTGGTCTTTCCGATGGTCGCGGGATTGTCGATCCTCGGGCCGGTCGTCGCCACCGGCTTCTACGAACTGGCGCGGCGACGCGAGAATGGCGAGGATGCGAGCTGGCTGCATTTCGTCGATCCGCTGAAAGGCGCCAATCGCATGGGCCTGATCGCGCTGACCGGCATGTTGGCGGTGCTGTTCCTCGCCTGGCTGGGCGCCGCCTGGGCGATCTACACGCGCACCCTCGGCACCTTGGGGCCGTCGTCGCCGGCGCAGTTCATCAACGACCTGTTCGCCACGCCGCAGGGCTGGACGATGATCGTCGTCGGCAATCTGGTCGGTGCGGTGTTCGCGGTGGTGACCCTCAGCGTCTCGGCGATGTCGTTCCCGATGCTGGTCGACACGGCGCGGGGCGGCCGGGCGGTCGATCCGCTCGAAGCGGTCGCGACCTCTGTCGCCGCCTTCCGCCGCAATCCGGGGACGATGATCCGCTGGGGCGGCACGGTGGCGCTGTTATTGGCGCTGGGCAGCATTCCGCTGTTCGTCGGGTTGATGGTCGTGCTGCCGGTGCTCGGCTATGCGACCTGGCACCTGTACACGCGGGCGGTGGCGCGCTGAGGCGGAGTTCAGGCGGCGGCTGGTAGCCTCAGCGTCACCGCGAGGCCGCCGAGGTCCTCGCTCTCGCCCAGGCTGACGGTGCCGCCGTAGATCTCGGCGACATCGCGGACGATCGCCAGGCCGAGGCCGGTGCCGGGCATCGCGGTATCCAGGCGGGCGCCACGCTCGAACAGGCGCTCGCGCTCCTCCAGCGGAATGCCGGGGCCATCGTCCTCGATCAGCAGCTCGACCATCTGCTTGTCGCCGCCGACGGTGACGAAGACCCGGCCGCTGCCGTACAGCGCGGCGTTCTCCAGCAGATTGCCGAGCATCTCCTCGAGGTCCTGGCGCTCGCCGCGGAAGGCCAGCGTCTTGTTGCCGTCGAGGTCGATGACGACGTCGCGGTCGACGTTGATGCGGGCGATGGTCCGCGCCACACCCTCCAATGCCGGCCACACCTCGGCGCGCGAGGCGCTGGCGGCGCGGCGGCCGACGGCGCGGGCGCGGGCCAAATGATGATCGACGTGGCGGCGCATGATCGCGGTTTGGGCGGTGACGGTATCCGCCAGCTCGCCACCCTGCCCGCGCGCCTCGCCGATCAGCACGCTCATCGGCGTCTTGAGCGCATGCGCGAGATTGCCGGCGTGGCGACGCGCCGCCTCCGCCTGCTCCTCGTTGTGCGCCAGCAACTCGTTGAGCTCGGCGACCAGCGGGCTGATCTCGCGCGGAAAATCGTCGGGCACGCGGGTCGCGGTGCCGGAGCGGATCGCCGCGATCGCCCGGCTCACCCGCCGCAGCGGCGACAGGCCATAGGTCGACTGCAGCCCCGCCAGGAACAGCAGCCCCAGCCCGAGGATCGACAGCGCCGTGAGCAGCGTCGAGCGCAGCGACCTGACCTGCGCATCGAGGTCGGCGGTGCTTTGCGCCACCATGAAGTGAAAGCGCGTCTTGTCGCCGGGCAGCGACTGGTCGCGCTCGACGACGCGCAACGGCTCGTCCTTGAAGCGCTTGCTGTTGGAGCGGCACAGGTTGCGGCAGTCCCGCGTCAGGTCCGGCACCAGCGAGCGGTCCCACAGCGAGCGCGAGCGGAACGCATCCTGCCCGGGCGTCGAGACCTGCCAGTACAGCCCCGACTGCGGCTCGAAAAAGCGCTGATCGCCGAGCGGGCGGGTGAAGCGCACCTCCCCGGCCGGCCCGACATCCGCCGCGGCGATCATCGCGGTCAGCGCGAGGTCGAGCTGGCTGTCGAAATTGCGAGTGATCGCGGTTGTCAGCACCCGGTCGAGGGCATAGCCGCCGATCAGCAGCAGCGGCACGATCCACGCCGCCGCCAGCAGGATCATGCGCTGGGTCAGCGACCTCGCATGGTGCGCCCGGACGACCTCCGCCCTGGCTACGGCCGGCTCAGACAACTTCGAGGCTATAGCCCAACCCGCGGGTCGTGCTGATCAGGTCGGCGCCGAGCTTCTTGCGGATGCGGGTGATGAACACCTCGATGGTGTTCGAGTCGCGGTCGAAGTCCTGGTCGTAGATATGCTCGATCAGCTCGGTGCGGCTGACCACCTTGCCCTTGTGGTGCATGAGGTAGCTGAGCAGCTTGAACTCCTGCGCCGTCAGCTTGACCGGATCGCCGGCCAGCGTGACGCGGCCCGAGCGGGTGTCGAGCCGGACGTCGCCCGCGATCAGCTCAGACGAGGCATTGCCCGTCGAACGCCGGATCAGCGCGCGCAGCCGGGCGATCAGTTCCTCGGTCTGAAACGGCTTGGCGAGGTAATCGTCGGCACCGGCATCGAGTCCGGCAACCTTGTCGGACCAGCTGTCGCGCGCCGTCAGCACCAGCACCGGGGCCGTGCGACCCTCCTTGCGCCAGCGGTCGAGCACGGTCAGCCCGTCGATCTCGGGCAGGCCGAGGTCGAGGATGACCGCGTCGTAATTCTCGGTCGAGCCGAGGTAATGCGCGTCCTCGCCGTCCGCGGCGGTGTCGACCGCATAGCCCGCACCTTCCAGCGCCGACTTCAGCTGGCGCAACAGGTTAGGCTCATCCTCGACAACCAGTACTCGCACTACATACTCTCCCGACCGCCAAGGATCTTGCCCGTCCGGGCATCGACAAGGACGTCGATGATGCCGGTGCCGCGCATATAGCGCATTTGATAAGTAAAGGTGTCCGGATCGAAGTCGCTGCCGATCAGCCGCCCGCCGATGCGCGCGTCGGTCATCGCCTTGATCTCGCTATAGCTCTTGAGCGCCACGCCGACTCCCACGACCGGCGGCTGGCGCTGGGCACCAACCGGAGCGGCGGCCGCCACGAAGACGGCAAAGAGGAGGACAAGCGGGCGCAACAACTTTCCAATGTCGTAAGCTACATCGTTTTGCATAGGTAAGGCGCACTGAACAGCTTGTGAATACGGCTTTCGCGCGCTTGCTTGCCAGCGCCGCGGGCCGGCCCTACGCCTGACGCGTGCGCCCCACCCCCGAAGCCCGTCCCGTACAGATCGAGGACCTGACCAACCGCTTCGTCATCCATCGGTTGAGCGCGACGCTGTTGCCCGTCGCGGTGCGGCTCGGCATCCACCCCAATGCGGTATCGCTGACCGGCCTCGGCTGCGCCTTCCTGTCGGGGGCAGCCTATTACCACTGGCGCGAGCCGCTATGGGTGCTGCTCGGCTTCCTACTGATGTGCGGCTGGCATATCTGCGACGGCCTCGACGGACAACTGGCGCGGGCGACCGGCAAGGCGACGGCGTTCGGCCGGGTCATGGACGGCGTCTGCGACTATCTGGCGTTCTTCGCGGTCCTGATCCCGGTGGCGATCAGCTTCCCCGACTGGCAGGCCAAGCTGGCGCTGGCATTGACCGCCGGTGCCGCCCATGCCGTCCAGGCCGCCTGGTACGAGGGCGAGCGCGAAGCGTGGAAGCGCCGCGCCCGGGGCGAGTTCGTCCCGCAACCCCGCCGCACCACCGGACATTGGATCGAGCGCGGGCACAACGCCATGGAGCGCGCGCTGGGCAGCCGGGCGCGCGACATCGACCGGGCGCTCGCCGGCAATGCCGCCGCACAATCCCGCTACTTCGCCGCCACCGCACCGCTGCTGCGCGCCCTGACGCCGGTCAGCGCCAACGGCCGCACGCTGGCGATCCCGTTGTTCTGCCTCGTCGGACACGCCGAATGGTATTGGTACTGGGAGCTGTTCGGCCTGAGCCTGTTCGCTCTGTTCATGGCGGCTCTGCTGCGGGCTGGCGAACGGCGCATTGTCGCTTCGGCCTAGGCGATGCTAGACCCGCGTACCGCCGCCGCGCGCTGACAAGGGTGCCAATGTCCGACGACTTTGCCGAAACGACCCACTCCCGCCGCTGGCCATTGGCCGTCCTGGTGCTGATGGCGCTGGTCTGGGTCGGCATCGTTGCCGCCGTCGCCGTCATCGGCGTCCAGGACTATGGCCGGCTGGCCAATGCGCCGCTGCAGGAAGTCGTGCTGACCGTCGGTTCGTTCGTGCTGCAGCTGTTGCCGCCGCTGGCGATCGCGACCCTGGCCGTCGCCCTGCTGCGCCGCACCCGACCCGACGAGGCGGCGCGACTGGCGAAGCTGGAGATCCGCCACAGCGCTTCGCGCGATGCCGCAGCCGCGCTCGACAAGACCTTGTTCAACATCGACATCGGCCTCGACCGGCTGTCGGTCCGCATGTCGGCGCTGGATGACAGCGCGCGCGATATCGCGGCCCGGCTGAGCGCCTCGACGACCGAACTCGAGGCCAGCGGCGGCGCCCTGACCAACAGCGCCACCGCCGCCACCCGCGCCGGCGAGCGCCTGACGGCGCAGCTCCCCGCCGCGACGGCGCAGGCCGATGGCCTTGCCACCCTGCTCGGCCGCACCGCCGACGAGACGATCCGCCAGACTGCCGAGATCGAGACCATGCTCGCCGGCCTGTGGAGCGCCGCCGAGGACGCCGGCACCCGTCACGACAGCGCAGTGCAGCGCTCCCAGGCGCTGCTCGCCGGGCTGGGCGAGACCGCGACGCGCACCATCGCGCACGTCGAGGACGTCGATGCGGCGCTGCACGGTGCCGTCGACGGCGCGCTGGAGCGTACCGGCGTGGCGATGGCAAAGGCGCGCGAGACAGTCGATTCGCAGACCGCGGCGCTGCTCGCCAACATCGACCAGGCGCAGGTGGCGCTCGACGATATCGGCGCGGCGGCATCGCGGGCGATCGGCGCGCGGCTGGTCCATGTCCTGCAGATCGCCGACGGCCTCGGCGCGCGCCTGTCCGAGCAGGATGCCCGCAGCCGGATGTTCGTCGACACCGCCGAGCGCAGCTTCCAGGTCCTCGATGCCAAGCTCGGCAACGCCGCGGCGGGGACCAACGCGATGCTCGACGCGCTCGCGGCCCGCATGCAGGGCGTCACCGACAGCGTCCACGTCCTGTCGGAGCCGTTGGCGAGCACCCACGATGCGGTGCTGGAGATCGAGGCCGCCGTCGCCCGGCTGGAGACCGCCGCCACCGCCGCCGTCACCAGCCTCGGCACCGACCTGCCCGCGACGTCGGCCGGGGTCGCCGACCTCGAAGCCGGAACGACGCGACTGCACGACGGCATCGCGCGCCTGGCGGCACCGGTCGCCGAGGCCGATGCCGCGGCGGCGCGCATCTCTGCCGCCCTCGACAGCGCACACGGACTTGCCGAGGCGGTCAACACCGAGGCAGGCTCGGCGGCGCTCAACGCCTCGACGCAGTTGATCGAAGTGCTGGCGCGCGTCCGCGAAGTCGCCAACGCGACGGCCGGCACGATGCGCGAGACGCTCGCCAATGTCGTCGCCGAAGCCGAGGAGGCGCTGCGCGACGCCGGCAGCACACGGGCGAAACAGGCTTTCGGCGCTCCGATCCAGGCCGAGATCGCCGACCTGGAGGCTGCCGGCGTCCGCGCCAGCGAGGCCGCGCACGGTGCCGCCGAGCGTGTCGCCCAGCGCCTGCTCGGCCTGACGCGGACCGTCGCGACGGTCGAGGCACGCATCGACGAGGTCGACACGCGCTATGACGTGTTGCTCCGCGACGACATTTCGCGGCGGTCGGAGGGGTTGATCGCCTCGCTCAACGGCGTCGCGATCGATGTCAGCAAGCTGCTGGCGATCGATGTCGGCGACGACGCCTGGGCGGGCTATCTCAAGGGCGACAAGGGCATCTTCGCGCGTCGTGCGGTCCGCCTGCTCGACCGCAACACCGCGCGGCAGGTCGCCCGCCACTTCCAGCACGACACGCCGTTCCGCGAGCAAGCCGTGCGCTTCATCACCGAGTTCGAAATGCTGTTGAAGCGCGTCATGCCCGACCGCGAGGGCAAGGCGCTGGCGGTGACGTTGCTGTCGTCGGATATCGGCAAGCTGTACGTCGTGCTGGCGCAGGCGACCGAGGATCTGCGCTAGGCGGGGGCTGGATCCCGCGTAAGAGCCCCCACCCCGGCCCTCCCCACTCTACGCTTCGCGTGGGGGGAGGGAGAAGTAAGTGAAGTGCGCTGCTCTCTGCTCCCTCCCCCCCGGCGCAGCCGAGAGTGGGGAGGGCCGGGGTGGGGGCGCCCTTCGGCGGCCTACTTGTCTGCGAGCAGAACCTTCACCGCGTGCCGCCCCGGCCCCAGCCGGGAATGTCGTCGATGGTCAGCCATCCGAAGTCGTAGTTCGCCCAGTACAGCCCAAACAGCACCGCCGAAATCAGCGTCGTCCAGACCAGCTTGCGCTTGATCATCGGGTTCGACGGCGCGCTGTCGGCCTCGCCATACGCTCGCGCCTGCCCGGCCTCGTCGCTGGTGCGGACGCCCCAGGGCAGGACCGCGAACAGCGTCAGCATCCAGAACAGCGAGTAGATGGCGAAGAGCGAACCGGGTTGCATGGGTGCATCCTACACTATTCTGCCCGCCCTCCCCTCATGCGGAACGCCGCATGGGGAAAGGTGGCGCAGGTCGGCGCCGCCTAGAGCTGCACCACCTGGACGTCGGTCACCGGCTTCTTGCCGGTCCAGTCGCGGGCTACACGGCGCACGGCGATGCGGATGCCCTCGGCGAACTTCTCGGCGTTGCGCGAATCCCCGCGACCGGCCTTGTCGGCGGCAGCGACGCATTCGGCGATGAAGTCGTCGCGGTCTTCCTCGACCGGGATGCCCTGCATGATGATCGACGGTGCCGCGGCCAGCTTGCCGGCCTTGTTGAGGACCAGCGTCGCCGAGACATAGCCGTTGTGCATCATGCGGCGGCGCTGCACCATCGTCGTGCCGTCGGCGGGCAGGATGACGTCGCCGTCGAGGACCAGCCGGCCGACACGCTCGTTGCCGACAACCTTGGGACCATCGGGCGCGAGCCGGATCACGTTGCCATTTGCCGGCACCAGCGCGCGCTGCACGCCGTTCGCCAACGCCAGCTTGGCATGCTCCTCCAGATGGCGACGCTCGCCGTGGACAGGGATCGCGATCTTCGGGCGGATCCAGCTGTACATCTTCTCCAGCTCGGGACGACCCGGGTGGCCGGAGACGTGAACGTGCGCCTGTTTCTCGGTCAGCACCTCGACGCCGCGCGACGCCAGGGCGTTCTGCACCGTGCCGATGGCGAGCTCGTTGCCGGGGATCTGCTTCGACGAGTAGATCACCAGGTCGCCGGGCTGGAGCTTGAGGTGCGAGTGCGAGCCGGAGGCAATCCGGCTGAGCGCCGCGTTGGGCTCGCCCTGCGCGCCGGTGCAGACGATCAGCAGCGACGACGGATTGGCCTTGGCGGCATCCTCGAAGCTCATCAGCGGCGGGAAGTCCTTGAGGTAACCAGTTGCCTTTGCAGTCGACATGATGCGGTCCATCGACCGGCCGACGAGCACCAAGTGACGCCCGGTGTCCTTGGCGACCTCGCCCAGCGTGTGCAGGCGGGCGGCGTTGGAGGCGAAGGTGGTGACCAGCACGCGGCCGGTCTTGCGCGCCTTGATGACCTCGTTCAGGCCGATCCGCACGCCCTCCTCCGAACCGCTGGCCTCCATGTTAAAGACGTTGGTAGAGTCGCCGACCATCGCGAGGACGTCGCCGTCGCCGATGGCGCGCAGTTCGGCCTCCGACGTCGGGGTGCCCATCTGGGGCATGTCGTCGAGCTTCCAGTCGCCGGTGTGGAAGACGCGGCCGTGCGGCGTGTCGATGACCAGCGCATTGGCCTCGGGTATCGAGTGGGCCAGCGGCGTCCAGCGGATGTGGAAGTCGCCGAGCTGCACCGCGCCGCCGAGCGGCACGATGTTGAGCTTGACCTTGGCGGCGGCACCGCCCTCCTCGTCGAGCTTCTTGCGGACCAGGCCGGCCGTGAACGGCGTCGCGAACAGCGGCACGCCGAGGTCGGCGGCGAGATACGGGATCGCGCCGATGTGATCCTCGTGGCCGTGGGTCAGGATGACGCCGAGCAAATCGGCCTTGCGGTCCTCGATGAATGTCAGGTCGGGCAGGATCAGCTCGACGCCGGGGTAGCTCGGGTCGGCAAAGGTCATGCCGAGGTCGACCATGATCCACTTGCCGTTGCAGCCGTACAGGTTGACGTTCATGCCAATTTCGCCCGACCCGCCCAAGGGCAGGAAGATCAGTTCATTACCAGGTGTCATTAAGTTCTTCTTTGTTCAGCCAAATTTTTGATTCAGCGCGTGGATGCGGATCAGGCCGCGAATGGTTAAGTCCCCATCGACGATATCGATGGCCGCAGTATGGCGGTTGAATAGCGTGGCGAGGCCGCCGGTGGCGATCACCGTCATGGTGCGCCCGACCTCTAACTTAATGCGCGCGGTCAAACCTTCAATGAGGCCGACATAGCCGTAGAACACGCCCGACTGCATGGCGTGGACGGTGTTCTTGCCGATCACCGAGCCGTTGCCGCCGGGTGGCTCGACCGCGATCCGCGGCAGCTTGGCGGCGGCCATGTACAGGGCGTCCATCGACAGGTTGATACCCGGCGCGATGACGCCGCCCTGGTAGCTGCCACCGGTGACCGCATCGTCGGCGACGACGTCGAAGGTGGTGGCGGTGCCGAAGTCGACGACGATCAAGTCACCGGTCCAGCCGGCATGCGCGGCGACGGCGTTGACGATGCGGTCGGCTCCCGCCTCGCCGGGGTTGGGCAGGTCGATGGTGATACCGTACCGCACCCCCGCGTCGCCGACGACCAGCGGCTCGACCTTGAAGTATTTGCGGCACAGGTGCTGCAGGTTGAACAGCGTCGGCGGCACCACGGTGGCGATGATCGCGGCGTCGATGTGGCTGTGCTCGACATGCTCGAGGCTCATCAGCTGGTGGAGCCAGACGGCGTATTCGTCGGCGGTCCGCTGGCGATCGGTGGAGATGCGCCAGCGCTGACGGATGTCCTCACCCTCGCACAGGGCGAAGACGATATTGGTATTGCCGACATCGATGGCGAGCAGCACCGCGCCTACCCCTGAACCGCGAAGACTTCGCCGGCATGGACGGCCCTGATGCCGCCGCCGTCAAGCTCCAGCTGCAACGCGCCGTCGTCGCCCAGCCCGGCAAAGGTCCCGGTCAGCGTGTCATGCCCCAGCCGCGCGACGATGCGTTGGCCAAGGCCGGAGGCTCGCTCCAGCCAGGCGGCGCGGATGGGTGCGAAGCCGTGGTCCCGCCAGTCGGCACGGGCGGCGGTGAAGGTGCGGGCGAGAAGGTCGAGGAACTCGCTCGGCGACGGTGCCGCGATCCCGGCGCCGGCCAGCGAGATCGCGGGGCGCTCGCTGTCGGTCGGGTGCGCAGCAAGGTTGACCCCAAGACCGATAATCGTCGCGCCGCCCTGCCCTTCGAGCAGAATCCCCGAGACCTTGCGCCCGTCGAGCAGCAGGTCGTTGGGCCATTTCAGCTGCAGCCGCTCCGGCGCCACCCAGCGGTCGAGGGCACGGCCAAGCGCCACCGCGGCGACGAACGACAATTGCGGTGACGGACCCTCGCCGGGTTGCGGGCGGGTAATAACGCTGGCGAACAGATTGCCGGGCAGCGAGGTCCAGGGCCTGCCACGCCGCCCACGGCCACCGGTCTGCACATCGGTGCGGACCCAGCTTTCGTCGGCAAGGCTATCGATCCGCTCGGCCAGCCAGTCGTTGGTGGAGCCGACCTCGGCCAGCTCGACGATCGATGCGGCCAATTAGAACAGCGCCGCCGCCGCATTGCGTGCCGCGACCACCAGCGGGGTGATCGCCAGCATGCCCAGCGGCGAGCAGAACAAGGCCGCGACGCCGATCATCGCGCCGTTGACGCGGCTGTTGGAGGCGGCGAACTCCGGCGCCGGCTCGTCGAAGTACATCGATTTGATGACGCGCAGGTAATAGTAAGCGCCGATTACCGAGGCGACGACACCGATCACTGCGAGCAGGTAGAGGCGCGCATCGATGGCGGCGGTGAACACCGCGAACTTGGGCCAGAAGCCGAGCAGCGGCGGAATGCCAGCGAGGCTGAACATGAAGATCGCCAGCGCCGCCGCCAGGCCCTTGCGGCTCCGCGACAGGCCATTGAGCGAAGCCAGGGTCTCGACCGGATCGCCATTGGCATCGCGCATTTGCAGGACGCACAGGAAGCTGCCCAGCGTCATGACCAGATAGACTGCCATGTAGAACAACACCCCGGCGATGCCGTCGCGCGTCCCGGCGGCAAGCCCGATCAGTGCGAAGCCGACGTTGTTGATCGACGAATAGGCGAGCAGCCGCTTGATGTTGGTCTGGCCGATCGCACCGACCGCGCCGAGGATCATCGAGGCGATGGCGACGAAGCTGACGATCTGCCGCCAGTCGAGTGTCATGCCGCCGAACGCCTCGACACAGACGCGGACGAGCAGGCCCATCGCCGCGGCCTTGGGCGCGCTGGCGAAGAACGCCGCAACCGGGGTCGGTGCGCCCTCGTAGACGTCCGGCGTCCACATGTGGAACGGCACGGCGGAGATCTTGAACATCAGGCCGGCGAGGATGAACACCAGGCCGAAGATCACGCCGATGCCGGGCGTGCCGGTACGCAGCGTCTCGCCGAGCGTCGTGAAGCTGGTCGAGCCGGCGAAACCGTAAACCAGGCTGATGCCGTACAACAGGATGCCCGAGGCCAGCGCGCCGAGCAGGAAGTATTTCAGCCCGGCCTCGCTGGAACGTGCCTCGTTGCGGTGGAAGGCGGCGAGGACATAGGCAGCGAGGCTGAGCAGCTCGAGGCCGATGTACAGGGTCAGCATGTCGTTGGCGCTGACCATCATGCACATGCCCAACGTGCTGAGCATCAGGATCACCGGATATTCGAAGCGCGCGCTGTTCGAGCGGCCGAAATACGGCAGCGCGGCGACGGCGCTGATCGCTGCGGCACCGAGGATCAGGACCTTGAGGAAGTGCGAGAAGGCGTCGGCGACGTACAACCCGCCCCAGGCGATCACCGGCGACGGTGATGCGGGGAGCAGCGAGAAGCCGGCGATGGCGAAGATCAGGACGCAGACCCAGGTCAGCGGCACCAGGCTGCGGTCACCGCGGAAGACGCCGATCATCAGCGTCAGCAGCGCACCGGCGGTCAGCACCGCCTCCGGGGCGGCGGTATGGATGGAGGCGAGAACGTCGTTCATCGGGCGGTCTCGGCGGGAGCAGCGGCAGCGGGCGCCGTCTGGGCCTTGGTGAAGCGAATCGTCGGCCGGGCCGGGGCAGCACGGTCGATACGCTGCAGGATGGCGGTGACCGGCGCGTGGATCGGATCGAGGAAGCTGGCCGGATAGATGCCCATCCACAGCACCGGGACGGCGGCGATCGACAGGATCGCCAGCTCGCGGGCGTTGAGATCGGGCATCGCCGCGGCGTCGGGATTGACCAGCTTGCCGTAGATGACCCGGCGGTAGAGGTACAGCATGTACGCCGCGCCGAGGATGATGCCGGTAGTCATGAACAGCGCCAGCCACGTCGATGCAGCGTAGGTGCCGGTCAGCACCAGGAACTCGCTGACGAAGCCGCTGGTCGCCGGAAGCCCGACCGAGCCCATAGTGAACAGCAGGAAGAACAGCGCGTATTTCGGCATGTTGTCGGCCAGGCCGCCGTACCGGCTGATCTCGCGGGTGTGCAGCCGGTCGTAGACGACGCCGACGCACAGGAACAACGCACCCGAGATGACGCCGTGGCTGAGCATCATCAGGATGCCGCCCTCGATGCCCTGCCGGTTGAAGGCGAACAGCCCGGCGGTGACGAACGCCATGTGCGCGACCGACGAATAGGCGATGAGCTTCTTCATGTCGGTCTGCACCAGCGCCACCAGCGAGGTGTAGATCACCGCGACAATGCTGAGCCCGAAGACCAGCCACATCAGCTGCGCCGAAGCCTCCGGGAACATCGGCAGCGAGAAACGGACGAAGCCGTAGCCGCCGAGCTTGAGCAGCACGCCGGCCAGGATGACCGAGCCCGCCGTCGGAGCCTCGACGTGCGCGTCGGGCAGCCAGGTGTGAACCGGCCACATCGGCATCTTCACCGCGAAGGAGGCGAAGAACGCCAGCCACAGCCAGGTCTGGACCTCAGGCGCGAAGTCGAAGCGCAGCAGCGTCGGGATGTCCGTCGTGTGCGCGACACCGACCATGTACAGCATGGCGAGCAGCATCAGCACCGACCCGAGCAGGGTGTAGAGGAAGAACTTGTAGCTGGCGTAGATCCGCCGCGCGCCGCCCCAGATGCCGATGATCAGGTACATCGGGATCAGCCCGCCTTCGAAGAAGACGTAGAACAGGAACAGGTCGAGCGACGCGAAGACGCCAAGCATCAGCGTTTCCATCAGCAGGAACGCCGCCATGTATTCGGGGACGCGCTTCTCGATCGAGGTCCAGGACGCCAAGATGCACAGCGGCATCAGGAACACCGACAGGACGATCAGCATCAGCGAGATGCCGTCGATGCCGAGGTGCCAGCTGAAGTAAGGCGCGAACAGGTCGACCTTCTCGACGTACTGGAACGCCGCAGTCGAGCTGTCGAAGCCGAGCCATAGCGACACGCCGATCGCCAGTTCGATGACGGTGACGACCAGTGCCGAGACACGGGCGTTGCGGGCGCGGGAAACCTCGTCGCCGGGGGCGAGCAGGACCCAGGCGCAACCGAGCAACGGCAGCAGGATGAGGATGGACAGCATTGGCAGGGCCATCGTCAGATCCCGAACGCCGGGCGCAACACCCAGGTGGCGGCCGCAGCAAGGCCGATCAGCATGACCAGCGCGTAACTATAGACATAGCCCGACTGGAAGCGGCGGGCGACGCCGCTGCTGGCATCGACCAGCCGCGCGACACCATCGGGACCGAAGCGGTCGATGACGCCCGCGTCGCCGCGCTTCCAGAAGAAGCGGCCGAGCGCCATGGCAGGACGGACGAAGATCATGTCGTACAGCTCGTCGAAATACCATTTGTGCGTCAGGAAAGCGTACAGGCCGGGTGTCCGGGCAACGAAACGCGACGGCGCATCCGGATTGCGGAGGTAGTTGTTCCAGGCGAACAGGAAGCCGATCAGCATGACCGTGCCCGGCGTCCAGACCACCCATGCCGGCATATGCTCCATCGCTTCGGCGAGCGCCGGGCGGAAGACGGTCGAGCCGTTCCAGAAGTGACCGCCGGTCTCAGGTCCGAGCAGCTGCGTGTGGAAGGCCCAGCCCGCCAGCAACGCGCCGACCGAGAGCACCGCGAGCGGCAGCATCATCGTCCAAGGGCTCTCGTGCGGGTGATAGCCGCCGGTGCCTTGGACGACCTGCGCCGCGACCGGGGCATGCGAATGCTCCTCGCTAGCGCTGTCGTTGGTGCCTTCGACATCCATGTGCGCGGTGTCGTGCGCGTCGTGATGGTGGTGTGCGTCATGGACGGCGTGCTGGATATGCTCTGACCCAGCCCAGCGCGCTTCGCCGAAGAAGGTCAGGAACACCAGGCGCCACGAGTAGAAGCTGGTCAGCAGCGCGACCAAGGCGCCGACGAAGAACGCCACGGCGGAGGCTTCGCTGCCGTTGGCGAAGGCGGCCTCGAGGATCGCGTCTTTGGAGTAATAGCCCGAGGTGAAGAAGAAGCCGGTCAGCGACAGCGTACCGATGGTCATCGCCGCAAAGGTCAGCGGGATGTTCTTCCGCAGGGCGCCGTAATAGCGCATGTCCTGCTCGTGGTGCATCGAGTGGATGACCGCACCGGCACCCAGGAACAGCAGCGCCTTGAAGAAGGCGTGCGTGAACAGGTGGAACATCGCAGCGCCGTACGCGCCGGAGCCCGCCGCGAAGAACATGTAGCCGAGCTGCGAGCAGGTCGAATAGGCGATGACGCGCTTGATGTCGGTCTGGACGCAGGCGACGGTCGCGGCGAACAGCGCGGTCGCGGCGCCGACGTAGGTGACGACGGTCAGCGCGCTCGGTGCGGCTTCGAACATCGGCGCCAGGCGGCAGACCATGAACACACCGGCGGTGACCATCGTCGCGGCATGGATCAGCGCCGACACCGGGGTCGGGCCCTCCATCGCGTCGGGGAGCCAGGTGTGCAGGCCGAGCTGCGCCGACTTGCCCATCGCTCCGACGAACAGCAGCAGGCAGACGCAGGTCATCACATCGACCGGGTGGCCGAGGAACATGAACGTCGCGCCCTTCATCGCCGCGGCACCGCCGAGGATGACGCTGAGCTGGACGCTGCCGAAAACCAGGAAGGTCGCGAAGATGCCGAGCGAGAAGCCGAAGTCACCGACGCGGTTGACGACGAACGCCTTCATCGCGGCGGCGTTGGCGCTGGGCTTGTGGTACCAGAAGCCGATCAGCAGATAGGATGCGAGGCCGACGCCTTCCCAGCCGAAGAACATCTGGACGAGGTTGTCGGCGGTGACCAACATCAGCATGGCGAAGGTGAACAGCGACAGATAGGCGAAGAAGCGCGGCTGGTCGGGGTCCTCGTCCATGTAACCCCATGAATAGAGGTGGACGAGCGCTGAGACAGTGGTGATGACGACCAACATGACCGCGGTCAGCGTGTCGACGCGGAACGCCCAGGCGATCTGCATGTCGCCGCTGCTGATCCAGTCGAGAACCTTGACCGTATAGGCGGCGCCGTGGCTCAGCCCGACGTCGAGGAAGATCACCCAGCTCAAGCCGGCGCTGACGAACAGCGCGGCGGTGGTGACCAGCTTGGCCGGAGCGTTGCCGATCATGCGGTTGCCGAGGCCGGCAATCAGCGCGGCAAGCAGCGGCAGGAAGACGATGAGCTGGATCAACTCTCAGCCCTTCATCATGTTGATGTCGTCGACGGTGATCGTGCCGCGGTTGCGGAAGTAGATCACCAGGATCGCCAGCCCGATCGCGGCCTCGGCGGCGGCGACGGTCAGCACGAACATCGCGAAGACCTGGCCGCTGAGGTCGTGGAGGAAGGCCGAGAAGGCGACGAAGTTGATGTTGACGCTAAGCAGGATCAACTCGATCGACATCAGCATGATGATGACGTTCTTGCGGTTGATCGCGATGCCGAGGACGCCGAGCACGAACAGAATCGAGCTGACGACGAGATAATGGCCTAAGCCGATCACAATTTGACCCCTTCGCCAGTCTCGACGCTGACGCTGCGGATGGCATTTGCCGGCGTGCGGCGGACCTGCGCATCGATGTTCTGGCGCTTGGTGCCGGGCCGCTGGCGGTGGGTCAGCACGATCGCGCCGATCATCGCGGTCATCAGGATCATGCCGGACGCCTGGAAGACGAACAGGTATTTCGTGTAGAGGACCGAGCCCATCGCCTGGGTGTTGCTCATCCCGTCCATGCCGGTCAGCGGCGCCGCGGCGGTGGCGTGGACGACCTTCAGGCTATCCGAGCCGGAGACGAAGATCAGCTCCGAGATCAGCACGACGGCCAGCGCCAGCCCGAGCGGCAGGTAGCGCACGAACCCGGCGCGCAACGCGGCGAAGTCGATGTCGAGCATCATCACGACGAACAGGAACAGCACCGCGACGGCGCCGACATAGACGATCACCAGGATCATCGCGAGGAACTCGGCACCCAGCAGGATGAACAGCCCCGACGCGTTGAAGAACGCCAGGATCAGCCACAACACCGAATGCACGGGGTTCTTGGACAGGATGACCATCGTGCCCGACAGCACGACGATGCCCGCGAAGAGGTAAAAGGCGAGTACGGCGGTCACTGGCTATCCGAAGCTGGCGGCGGGAAGGACAGGCGCGACGCGACGCCCCGGATTCGGGTTGCGCATTAGCGCCACGCCGCATCGGCTGCAAGGTTCGCCGCGATGACGCGCTCCCAACGCTCGCCGTTCTGGAGCAGCTTGTCCTTGTCGTAGATGAGTTCCTCGCGGGTTTCCGTCGAGAATTCGAAGTTCGGCGTCTCGACGATGGCGTCGACCGGGCAGGCTTCCTGGCACAGGCCGCAGTAGATGCACTTGGTCATGTCGATGTCGTAGCGCGTCGTGCGGCGGCTGCCGTCCTCGCGAGGCTCGGCCTCGATGGTGATCGCCAGCGCCGGGCAGACCGCCTCGCACAGCTTGCACGCGATGCAGCGTTCCTCGCCGTTCGGGTAGCGGCGCAGTGCGTGCTCGCCGCGGAAGCGCGGGGAGACCGGGCCCTTCTCGAACGGGTAGTTGAGGGTGACCTTGGGGCGGAAAAAATATTTCAAGGTCAGCCACATGCCCTGGGCGAACTCGATCAGGAGCAGCGACTTGGCGGCGCGGAAGATGGCGGTCATGCGGGGAGGCTCGCAAAATGTCCGGTGAAGACCAGCCAGCCGCTGACCACGACGACCCAGAACAGGCTGAGCGGCAGGAAGACCTTCCAGCCGAGGCGCATCAGCTGGTCGTAGCGGTAGCGCGGGACGCTCGCCTTGACCCAGGCGAAGACGAAGAACATCGCGCACAGCTTGATCAGGAACCAGATGAAGCCGGGGATGATGTACAGCGGCGCCCAATCGACCGGGGGCAGCCAACCGCCGAGGAACAGCACGCTGGTCAGGGCGCACATGAACAGCACGTTGGCATACTCGCCGAGGAAGAACAGCGCGAAGGCCATCGACGAATACTCGACCTGATAGCCGGCGACGAGCTCGGCCTCCGCATCGGGAAGGTCGAACGGCGGCCGGTTGGTCTCGGCAAGAGCGGTGATGAAGAACATGATCGCCATCGGAAACAGCAGCGGGTTGAAGATGTTGCCGTTGAGAAAGCCGAGGATGTTGCCCTGCTGCGACCGGACGATGTCGCCCAGGTTGAGGCTCTGCGCGTACAGCATCACGGTGACCAGGATGAAGCCCATCGAGACTTCGTAGCTGACCATCTGCGCCGCGGAGCGCAGGCCGCCGAGGAAAGGGTATTTCGAGTTCGAGGCCCAGCCCGACATGATGATGCCGTAGACGCCCATCGACGACACCGCGAAGATGTACAGGATGCCGACGTTGAGGTCGGCGAGCACGGCGCCGGCGTTGAATGGAATCACCGCCCAGGCGATCAGGGCGAGCACGAAGGTGATCATCGGCGCGATGATGAAGACGCCCTTGTTGGCGCCCGAGGGGACGATCGTCTCCTTGAGGAACAACTTGGCGGCGTCGGCGAAGGTCTGCAGGATGCCGAACGGGCCGACGACGTTGGGACCGCGGCGCATCTGCATCGCCGCCCAGATCTTGCGGTCGAAGTACACCGCCAGCGCGACGCCGAGCATGGTTGGCAGCGCAATCAGCAGGATCAGCGTTATCGTCGCGATGAAATAGCCCCAGTCGGCACCGAGGTACTGCTGGAAGAAGCCGGTATAAGTCATTCGGCGGCCTCGAGCATCGGGGCGGCGTTGACGATCTGCTCGACGCACTCGGCCATCGTGGCGGAGGCGCGCGCGACCGGGTTGCTTTGGTAGAAGCTCACCCGCGGCAGGACAAAACCCTGGTTGCCGAGGTCGCCGACTGCCGGTGCGGCGGACAGCGTCGCCGGGGCGATGCCTTCGACCGCGAGGTGCGGCCAGTCCGTGGCGATGCGGGCGCGAAGAGCGACCAGATCGTTGTACGGCAGCGTGATGTTGAGCACGTCCGACAGGGCGCGGAAGATCGTCCAGTCCTCGCGTGCCTGGCCCGGCGGGAAGACGGCGCGCGATCCACGCTGGACGCGACCCTCGAGGTTGACCCACGTGCCCGACTTCTCGGTGTAGGCCGCAGCAGGCAGGATCACGTCGGCGTGGCGGACGCCGTGGTCGCCGTGCGTGCCGATATAGACGACGAAGCTGTTCGCCAGCGGCGTCGTGTCGATCTCGTCGGCGCCAAGCAGGAACACGGCCTTTGGCGGATTGCCGAGAATTCCGGCGACACCGCCATCGGTGGTCAGGCCGAGGTCGAGCGCCCCAACCCGTGCCGCGGCGGTATGCAGGACGTTCCAGCCATTCCAGCCGTCACGCGTAATGTCGAGCGCGCGGGCAGCAGCGAGCACCGCGGCACCGTTCGCACCGCTCAGGGCACCCATGCCGATGACAATTGCCGGCCGCTTGGACGCGGCCAGTGCATCGAGAACGACCTGCGGCAGGTTCGCCAGCAGTGACGCGTCGTCGCCGATCCACTCGACCGGGTAGGTCAGGTCGACGACCGGGCCGAGGCCGAACACCCTGCCCCGCTTCATCCGGACGATCTTGCGCAGGCGCGTGTTGACCAGCGGCGCCTCGTGGCGCGGATCGGCGCCAACCAGCAGCACGAAGTCCGCCGTCTCGATACCCGACAGCGTCGAATTGAACAGATAGTCGCCGCGCGCCGCCGTCGACAGCGCTGCACCGTCCTGCCGCGCCTCGATCCGCGTCGCGCCGAGGCCGTGGAGCAGGTCGCGGAACGCCACCATGTCCTCGACCGCGTTCAAGTCGCCGACCAGGCCCGCAATGTCGCTAGGGGCAACGCCCGCCAGCCCGTCACGGACCGCCGCGAACGCTTCCGGCCAGGTCGCCGAAACCAGCTTGCCGTCGCGCCGGACATAAGGCGTGTCGAGACGGCGCTTCATCAGCCCGTCGTTGGCAAAGCGGGTGACGTCGCTCGCCCACTCCTCGTTGACGAGGTCGTTGATGCGGGGATTGACGCGCATGACTTGCGGTCCGCGCGCGCCGATCGTGATGTTGGTGCCGACCGCGTCCATGACGTCGATGCCGTCGGTGCGCTTCAGCTCCCAGGGGCGAGCCGCGAACGCATAGGGTTTCGATGTCAGCGCGCCGACCGGGCACAGGTCGATGACATTGCCCGACAATTCGCTGCTGACCGCGGCTTCGAGATAGCTGGTGATCTGCAGGTTCTCGCCCCGGCCGATCGCACCGATCTCATCGACGCCGGCGACTTCCTCGGCGAAGCGGACGCAGCGCGTGCAGTGGATGCAGCGCGTCATCACCGTCTTGATCAGCGGGCCCATGAACTTCTCGGTCACGGCACGCTTGTTCTCGTGATAGCGCGTGTGGCCTTTGCCATAGGCAAGGCTCTGGTCCTGAAGATCGCACTCGCCGCCCTGGTCGCAGATCGGGCAGTCGAGCGGGTGGTTGATGAGCAGGAACTCCATCACCCCCTCGCGGGCCTTCTTGACCTTGGGCGAGGTCGTCGAGATTACCTGGCCATCGGCCGCCGGCATCGCGCACGACGCGACGGGCTTTGGCGACTTCTCCATCTCGACCAGGCACATGCGGCAATTGCCGGCGATGCTCAGCCGCTCGTGGTAGCAAAAACGCGGAATTTCAGCGCCCGCGGCCTCACAGGCCTGCAGGATGGTCGCGCCCGCAGGCACTTCGACCTCGACGCCGTCGACAGTAAGCTTTGGCATCGTCTACTCCGCCGCCTCGAGCATGGCCGGGACCTGGACGAAGCCCTGGCGCTTGGCGATGCGGGCTTCGACCTCGGGGCGGAAATGGCGGATAAGGCCCTGGATCGGCCAGGCCGCGGCATCGCCCAGAGCGCAGATCGTGTGACCCTCGATCTCGGTGGTGACTTCCAGCAGAAGGTCGATCTCGTGGTACTCGGCCTCGCCGGTGACGAGGCGCTCCATGACACGCCACATCCAGCCGGTGCCTTCGCGGCACGGCGTGCACTGGCCGCAGCTCTCATGCTTGTAGAAGTACGACAGGCGGGCAATCGCACGAACGATATCGGTCGACTTGTCCATGACGATGATCGCCGCGGTGCCGAGGCCGGATTTCAAATCGCGCAGCGCGTCGAAGTCCATCGGGCAGTCGATGATCTGGTGCGCAGGAACCAGCGGCACCGACGAACCACCGGGGATGACCGCCAGCAGATTGTCCCAGCCGCCGCGGATGCCGCCGCAATGCGTGTCGATCAGCTCGCGGAACGGCACGCTCATCGCGTCCTCGACGACGCACGGCTTGTTCACATGGCCGCTGATCTGGAAGAGCTTGGTGCCCTCATTCTTGGGGCGGCCGATCGCGGCGAACCACGGTGCGCCACGACGCAGGATGGTCGGCGCGACGGCGATGCTCTCGACGTTGTTGACGGTGGTCGGATTGCCGTACAGGCCGACACCGGCGGGGAATGGCGGCTTGAGGCGCGGCTGGCCCTTCTTGCCCTCCAGCGACTCCAGCATCGCGGTCTCTTCGCCGCAGATGTATGCGCCGGCACCGCGGTGGACGATGACGTCGAAATCATAGCCCGAGCCGCAGGCGTTCTTGCCGATCAGGCCGGCGGCATAGGCCTCGGCGACGGCGGCAACCAGCGTCTGTGCCTCGCGGATATACTCGCCGCGGACGTAGATATAGGCGGCCGACGCGCGCATCGCGAAGCCCGCAATGAGCGCGCCCTCGATCAGTTTGTGCGGATCGTGGCGGATGATCTCGCGGTCCTTGCAGCTGCCAGGCTCGGACTCGTCGGCGTTGATGACGAGATAGCTTGGCCGCTCGGGGTTCGGCGTCTTGGGCATGAACGACCATTTCATGCCGGTCGGGAACCCTGCCCCGCCGCGGCCACGCAGGCCGGATGCCTTGATCAGGTCGATGATCGCATCCGGGCCGCCGGCCATGAGGCTGGCAGTCTCCTCCCAGTCGCCGCGCTTGCGCGCCGCTTCCAAGTTCCACGGCTGGAAGCCGTAGAGGTTGGTGAAGATCCGGTCTTTGTCAGCGAGCATCGGAGGTCGCCATTTCCTTGAGCGTCGTCGGGCCGCCTTCGGGGCAGCTCGCCTTGCGGCCGATGGCGGAGCCGGTCTTCGGCGTCTCGCCACGAGCCAGCGCCTCGAGCAGCGCGGTCATCGTCTCGTAGGTCAGGTCTTCGTAATTGTCGTCGTTGATCTGGACCATCGGTGCGTTTGCACAGGCGCCCAGACACTCGACCTCGGACAGGGTGAAGAGGCCGTCGGCGGTGTTGCCGCCCTTGACCAGGCCCTTGTCCTTGCAGGCTTTCAGCAGGTCGTCGGAACCGCGCAGCTGGCATGGCGTCGTGCCGCAGACCTGCACCAGATACCGGCCAACGGGCTTGAGATTGTACATCGTGTAGAAGGTAGCGACCTCATAGGCGCGCATGTACGGCATGCCGACCTGCGCCGCGACGAACTCGATCACCGGGATCGGCAACCACGCGCTGCCGGTTGCCGCACCCATCTGGTACTGGGCGATCCACAGCAACGGCATGACCGCGGAGGCCTCGCGACCCTTTGGGTACAGCGCGATGGCGCGCGCTGCTGCTTCGGCGCTTTCCGGGGTCCAGGCGAAGTCGCTGAACTCGCGCGGCGGACGCGCCGCCTTGGCTTCGGCAGTGGTATTGTAGGTGCCGGTGGTCATTACCTGACGAACTCCACGCGATCGACCTTGCCGTCGGCGAAGGAATAGATCGAGATCACCTCGAACGATGCCATTTCGGGAGAGCGGCTGACTTCCTCGTGCAGCACGACCATCTCGCCGATCGCATAACGCGCCTTTACGGCAGCATGGTTCTGCGGGAACTCGGCGAACATGGCGCTCAGGCCGCTACGGACACCTTCGCGGCCGTCGCGCAGGACGGCACCGCGGTACAGTGCCTCGACGGCATTTTCGGTCATCAGCTCGACGTAACCGTCGGCGTCGCCGGCATTGTAGCGCGCCATCAGCTTATCGACGAGCGCAAGACGATCGTCGGCGCTCATCGGTCGACTTCCCCGAACACGATATCGAGGCTGCCGAGGATCGCCGTCGCGTCGGCCAGCATGTGGCCCTTACACAGGAAGTCCATCGCCTGGAGGTGGGCGAAGCCGGTGGCGCGGAAGTGGCAGCGGTACGGCTTGTTGGTGCCGTCGCTGACCAGGTAGACGCCGAACTCACCCTTGGGGCTCTCGGTGCCGACATAGGCCTCGCCAGCGGGAACGTGGAAGCCCTCGGTGTACAGCTTGAAGTGATGGATCAGCGACTCCATCGAGCGCTTCATCTCGTTCCGCGACGGCGGCGTGACCTTGCGGTCGAGGGTGGCGTGGCGGCCGGCGGGCATCTCGGCGATGCATTGGCGGACGATCTTGAGCGACTCCCGCATCTCGCCCATGCGGACCATGAAACGGTCGTAGCAATCGCCGTTGTTGCCGACGATGACGTCGAAGTTCATGCGGTCATAGACGTCGTAGGGCTGGGTCTTGCGCAGGTCCCAGGCGATGCCGGAGCCGCGGATGCAGGGGCCGGTGAAGCCCCAGGCAATGGCGTCGGCCTGCGAGATCGTGCCGATATCGACGTTGCGCTGCTTGAAGATGCGGTTGTCGGCAACCAGGCTCTGGACGTTGTCGAGCGCCTTGGGGAAGTTGACCGCCCAGTCGTCGATGTCCTTCAGCAGGCCGTCAGGAATGTCCTGGTGGACGCCGCCGGGCCGGAAGTAGGCGCTGTGCATCCGGGCGCCGGAGACGCGCTCGAAGAAGGTGAAGAGGATCTCGCGCTCCTCGAACAACCACAGGATCGGCGTCATCGCGCCGACGTCCATCGCGTGCGTCGTGGTGTTGAGGATGTGGTTGGAGATGCGCGTCAGCTCGGCGAAGAGCACGCGGATGTACTGGGCGCGCAGCGGCACCTCGATGTTCGCGAGCTTCTCGATTGCCAGTACATAGCCGTGCTCCATGCACATCGGCGACGAGTAATCGAGCCGGTCCGAATAGGGCAGAGCCTGGAGGTAAGTCTTGTATTCGCACAGCTTTTCGGTGCCGCGGTGGAGCAGGCCGATGTGCGGGTCGCAGCGCTCGATGATCTCGCCGTCGAGCTCCATGACCAGCCGCAGCACGCCGTGCGCCGCCGGGTGCTGGGGCCCGAAGTTGATCATGTAGTTCTGGATGTCGATCTCGCCGGTCTTCACGCCGGTCTCGACCAGCGCGGCCTTCTGCTCGACGACAGGGTCCGACAGGGCAGCTTCAACCATTGGGGGCGGCCTTCTCGTCGCCCGGGAGGACGTAATCGGTGCCCTCCCACGGTGACAGGAAATCGAAGCTGCGGAAATCCTGGGCCAGCTTGACCGGCTCGTAGACGACGCGCTTCTCGGTTTCGGAATAACGCAGCTCGACATAGCCAGTCAGCGGGAAATCCTTGCGGAACGGGTGCCCGGTGAAGCCATAGTCGGTCAATATGCGGCGCAGGTCGGGGTTGCCCTCGAACAGCACGCCGTACAGATCATACACTTCGCGCTCGAACCAGCCGGCGACGGGGAACAGGGGCACCAGCGAGGCGACCGGCGCGATGTCGTCGGTCGAAAGCTTGATCCGAATGCGGCGGTTGGTGGTCAGCGACAGGAACAGATAATTGACCTCGAAGCGCTCGGCGCGCTCGGGATAGTCGACGCCGGCGATGTCGATCAGCTGGTCGAAGCGCAGCTCGGCATCGTCACGCAGCGCAGAAACGACGGCAGTCAGCGCGTTGCGGTCGATGACCAGCGTTAGTTCGCCGACATGCTCGATGACCTGCACGACTGCACCGGCGCACAGCGCGGCAACGCGGTCGGCGACGCCGGTCTCGGGCTTGGTCTGGGGCCAGTGACCGCTCATCGTTCGAACGTCCCGGTGCGGCGCATCTTCCGCTGCAGCGCGAGGATGCCGTACAGCAGCGCCTCCGCCGTCGGAGGACAGCCGGGGACATAGATGTCGACGGGCACGATCCGGTCGCAGCCGCGCACGACACTGTAGGAATAATGGTAATAGCCGCCGCCGTTGGCGCAGCTACCCATCGAGATGACGTAACGCGGCTCCGGCATCTGGTCGTAGACGCGGCGAAGGGCGGGAGCCATCTTGTTGCACAGGGTGCCGGCG
Organism: Glacieibacterium sp.; assembly: GCF_965200405.1. Taxonomy (GTDB): domain Bacteria; phylum Pseudomonadota; class Alphaproteobacteria; order Sphingomonadales; family Sphingomonadaceae; genus Glacieibacterium. The sequence goes on along the minus strand of NZ_OZ241356.1, from coordinate 2,891,924 downwards.
ACGATCATCACGTCCGACTGGCGCGGGCTGGCGCGCGGCGCGACGCCGAAGCGCTCCAGGTCGTAGCGCGGCATCGACGTGTGCATCATCTCGATCGCGCAGCACGCCAGGCCGAACGTCATCCACCACATCGAGCCGGTGCGGGCCCAGGCGAACAAATCCTCGCTGGAGGTCAGCAGGAAGCCCTTGTCGCTGACCTCCTGATTGATGTCGGAGAGGAAGCCGTCGCGCAGACCCTCGGGCACGGTCAGCGCCGAAGCGGGGCTGTCGCCGAGGACCCGGGCTTGCTGTTCCTCGGTGAGAAGAAGGTTACTCATTCCCAATCCAGTGCGCCGATTTTCCAGGCGTAAACGAGGCCGATCGCGAGTTCGGCAAGGAATTCCATCATCGCCCACCAGCCCGGAACGCCGGTCCAGTGCAGGCTGACCGCCCAGGGAAACAGGAACGCTGCCTCCAGGTCGAAGACGATGAACAGGATGGCGACGAGGTAGAAGCGCACGTCGAACTGCGAACGGCTGTCGCTGAACGCCGGGAAGCCGCTCTCATACTCGCTGAGCTTGGCAGCGTCGGGCTTGGACGTGCCGGTGAACCCCGATAGCAGCACGGGTGCGCCGACGAAGATCAGCGAAAACGCCACGGCCACGCCGATGAACAGCAGGATCGGCAGATACTGTGCGGCAACCGCTGGCATGATGCGACAAAGCCCGTGTCTGGGGTGGGTTAGCTGAGGGCGCTTCTAGGCTGCGGGGTGCTTCCGCGCAAGCATGGTGCAGCGCGGCAATGCGTCCTTTATCTCAGCGTAGCGCGCCCGCCAGCAGCTTGTGCAGCTTCGACTGGATCTGGTCGTTGCCGGCGACGATCTGGCCGCGTGCGATCATGTCGTCCTTGCCGCGGTAGTCGGTGACGAAGCCACCGGCCTCGCGAACCAGCAGGATGCCGGCGGCGACGTCCCAGTATTCGAGGCCGCTTTCCCAGAAGCCGTCGAAGCGACCGGCGGCGACCCAGGCGAGATCGAGCGCTGCCGAGCCGAACCGGCGGATGCCGGCGACCTCGGGCATGACGGCGTTGAGGATGGCGGCGAACTCGGGGCGATTGCCATGACCGTGGAACGGAATGCCGGTGGCGAAGACGCAATCAAGCATGTCGCGGCGCGACGAGACGCGCAGGCGGCGGTCCTGCAACCAGGCGCCCTTGCCTTTCTCGGCCCAGAAACTCTCGTCGGTCAGCGGCTGATAGACCAGTCCGGCGACGATCTCGCCGCGCTCCTCGGCAGCGATCGAGATGGCGAAATGCGGCATGCCGTGGAGGAAGTTCGTGGTGCCGTCGAGGGGGTCGACGATCCAGCGGCGGTCCTCGTCCTTGCCCTTGATCTCGCCCTGCTCTTCCATCAGCAAGCCCCAATCGGGACGTGCATGGCTCAGCACTTCGCGAAGGGTCGCTTCGGCAGCGCGATCGGCGTTCGAAACGAAGTCGGCAGGGCCCTTCTTTGAGACCTGCAGTGCCTCGACCTCGTTGAAGTCACGGCGGAGGCGTGGCGCAGCTTTTCGCGCCGCCTTTTCCATGACGGTAATCAGTCCAGATTTGATCGCCACGCTTAGTCGGCCCGGCGAATATATTCGCGCTCGTAGGTGTCGACGACGATCTTGGTGCCGACGCCGATGAACGGCGGGACCATGACGCGCACGCCGTTCTCAAGGGTGGCAGGCTTGTACGACGAGGAGGCGGTCTGGCCCTTCACCACGGCTTCGGTGTCGCGGATGACGGCTTCGATCTGCGCCGGCAATTGGACCGAAATCGGCTTGTCGTCATAGGTTTCCATGACCACGTCCATGCCGTCCTGCAGGAAGTCGGCAGCCTCTCCGAGCAGGTCGCGATCGAGCGAAACCTGGTCGTAGCTGATCTTGTCCATGAAGGTCAGGCTGTCGCCCTCGGCGAACAGGAACTGGAAATCCTTGGTGTCCAGGCGGACCTTCTCGACGGTCTCGGCCGAGCGAAAACGCTCATTGGTCTTGCGACCGTCCATCAAATTCTTGAGCTCGACCTGCATATAGGCGCCGCCCTTGCCCGGCTGAGTATGCTGGATCTTGACCGCGCGCCACAGCCCGCCCTGATATTCCAGGATGTTGCCAGGGCGAATGTCGACGGAGTTCATTTTCACGGGAGTGGTGCTCGCAAGGGTCGGGGTGGCGCGTGTTAGCGCAAGGGGGAGATTATGCCAACACCGGTCCGAAAGCCGCCACCCCGGCGGCCGGACCATCCGGGTGCGCCCAGACTGCTGCGGATACTGCGATGAAGTCCGCACCGGCGTTGACCAGCGGCGGTGCGTTGACCGCGGTGATCCCGCCGATGGCGATGCAGGGCAGCTGGCTGAGCGTCGTCCACCAACCGAGCAACGACGGATCGGGGGTGTGCGAGACCTCCTTGGTCGTCGTCGGATAGAATGCGCCGAACGCAACATAGTCGGCCCCCGCCTCCCCTGCTTCCATCGCAAGGTGGCGGCTGTCGTGGCAGGTCACGCCGATCTGCGCGTCGGCACCGAGCAGCGCGCGGGCATCGCGGACGCTGCCGTCCTGCTGGCCGAGATGGACGCCGTCGGCACCGCACTGCTTGGCAAGATCGGCGCGGTCGTTGAGGATGAACGACACGTCGCGGCTGGCACAGACTGCGCGCAGCGTCTCGGCCAATGCCAGGATGCGGTCGTCGGTAACGTCCTTGACCCGCAGCTGGAACGCCGCGACCGGCCCGGCATCGAGCGCCGCACCGAGGGAATCAGCGAAGCCGGTGCCGAAGGTCGGCGGCGAGATCAGGTACAGCTGGCAGGCGGGCCGCCGATCCCGGGCAAAACGCTCGCCAAAGCCGGGATCGAGCGGGACGTAATCGTCGTCCGCTTCGGTCATTCCTGACCCTTGTAGATCGACACGATCTTGTCGAGCATCGCCATCGCTTCGTCGCGCGGCCGCTGGAACGTGTTGCGCCCGATGATCGAGCCGTTGCCGCCGCCATCACGGATGTCGCGTGCATCCTGATAGACCGCGTCGGCGCCCTTGGCGGCACCGCCCGAGAACACCACCATGCGGCGGCCGGCAAAGCACGCCTGGACGACATGCTTGACGCGGGCAGCCTGGGTCGAGGTGTCGATACCCTCGTACGGCTTCTTGGCGTCCTTCTGCGCGACATGGTCGCTCGGCAGCTTGACCTTGATGATGTGCGCGCCCTGCAACGCCGCCATGTGCGCGGCATAGGCACCGACATCGACGCCCAGCTCGTCGTCCTTCGACAGGTCGCCGCCGCGTGGATAGCTCCACAGCACGGTGGCGATGCCGACCGACTTGGCCTGCGCCGACATCTCGGCGATCTCTTCCTGCAGGTCGAAAAAGGATACGGACCCCGGATAGACGGTAAAGCCGATCGCGGCGCAGCCGAGGCGGAGCGCATCGTCGACGGTGCCGGTGATCGCCTGGTCGCGCGCCGCGGCCCAGCTGTTGCTGCTGTTGACCTTGAGGATCGTCGGGATCTGCCCGGCAAACGTATCCGCACCGGCCTCGATCATGCCGAGCGGCGAGGCGAAGGCCGACAGGCCGGCATCGATCGCGAGCTGCCAGTGATAATGCGGATCATAGCCGGCGGGATTGATCGCAAAGCTGCGCGCCGGCCCGTGTTCGAAGCCCTGGTCGACCGGCAGGATCACCAGCTTGCCGGTGCCGCCGAGCCGGCCCTGCATCAGGATCCGGGCCAGATTGGCCTTGGTACCTGGGTTGTCGCTCTCGTAATTGGCGAGGATGGCACGAACGGCGGGGGTCATCGACATGAGGTTCCTGCTGGATGTTTGTTGATCAACGCGCGAAATGAACTTCGGCCACCTGGACGAACATTTCGAAAATGTGCTCGGCGATTTCGCAGGCATCATTCTCGGACATCGAGGCGAGGGTATTGGCGACGGCGCCCGTCGCGATGCCACCCTTGCCGTCGGGGATTGCGCCGGCCGAGGTCATGCGGGTGACGATGTCGTTATAAAGGATGCGGCTTTCGTCGGGGAACTCCTCGCCCTTCAGGTCGCGAAAGCCGCGGAAAGCTTCGCCGATGCGGTCGTGGATCGGGTCGGCGGAGCGGGCGAGCTTCCAGGCGGCCGGGTAAAGCTTTTCCCAAAGGCGGTCGACGTCGATCATGCACTATCCCCGGTTTCCAGCGCCACCACCCCCGGCAGCGCCTTGCCTTCCATCCACTCGAGAAAGGCTCCTCCAGCAGTCGACACGTAAGTGAAGCGATCGGCAACCCCGGCATGGTTGAGCGCGGCGACGGTATCGCCGCCACCGGCGACCGAGACCAGCGTACCGGCCTGGGTCAGCGCGGCAGCGGTCTTGGCCAGTGCGACGGTGGCGCGGTCGAAGGGCTCGTACTCGAACGCGCCAAGCGGGCCGTTCCAGACGAGGGTCTTGCAGGTCTTGAGCACGTCGCCGAGCGCCTCGACGGCGGCATCGCCGATATCGAGGATCATCTCGTCGGCGCGGACTTCGTGGACGTTGCACAGCCGGTGCGGCGCATTGGCCTTGAACTCGGTGGCGACGACGACGTCATAGGGCAGATGGACGATGCAGTGCGCCGCATCGGCGCGGGCCAGGATGTCGAGCACCGTCGCCTTGAGGTCGTGCTCGCACAGCGACTTGCCGACGTTGACACCACGGGCGGCGAGGAAGGTGTTGGCCATGCCGCCACCGATGATGAGGTGGTCGACCTTGGTGACGAGGTGCGTCAGGACGTCGAGCTTGGAGGATACCTTGGCGCCGCCGACGACGGCCGCCACCGGATGCTCGGAGTTGTCGAGCGCCTTGCCGAGTGCGGCGAGTTCGGCCTGCATCGAGCGTCCGGCATAGCTCGGCAGGACATGGGCGATGCCCTCGGTCGAAGCATGGGCACGGTGCGCGGCGGAAAAGGCGTCGTTGACGTACAGGTCGCCGAGGCTGGCCAGTGCCGCGATGAAGTCGGCGCTGTTGCCTTCCTCGCCCGGGTGGAAGCGCAGGTTTTCCAGCACGGCGACGCTGCCGGGTTGGAGCGCCCCGACGGCAGCACCAGCACCCGCGGCGTCCTGATCGGCGACGAAGGTCACCGGGCGGCCGAGGACCAGCGCCAGCGCGTCGGCGACCGGCCGGAGCGATAGTGACGGGTCGGGGCCGCGCGTCGGGCGACCGAAGTGCGACAGCACCACCACCACGGCGCCGGCATCAGCCAGCTCCGCGATGGTCGGCACGGCGGCGCGCAGCCTCGTGTCGTCGCCGACGACGCCGTCCGCCATCGGCACATTGAGGTCGGCGCGGACCAGAACGCGCTTGCCGCGAACGTCGCCGATATCGTCGAGGGTGCGCACCATGGTCAGATCAGCTTGCCCATCTTGACCGCAGTGTCGAGCATGCGGTTCGAGAAGCCCCACTCATTGTCGTACCAGGCGACGACACGAACCAGCAGGCCGTCGAGCACGGTCGTCTCGAGGCTGTCGATCGTCGCCGAGGCAGGGTTGTGGTTATAGTCATGGCTGACCAGCGGCTCGTCCGAATAGTCGAGGATCGCGGCCGTCGCGCCGGTCGAGGCTGCGGCCTGCAGCGCGCCGTTGATCTCCTCGATGGTGGTGGCGCGCGACGGCGTGAAGGTGAAATCGACAAGGCTGACGTTGGGCGTCGGGACGCGCACCGAAATGCCGTCGAGCTTGCCCTTCAGCTCCGGGATGACCTCGCCGACGGTCTTGGCGGCACCGGTCGAGGTCGGGATCATCGACAGCGCGGCGGCGCGAGCGCGGCGCGGGTCCTTGTGCAGGACATCGAGCAGCGACTGGTCGTTGGTGTAGCTGTGGATCGTCATCATCAGGCCGCGCTCGACACCAATTGCATCATGCAGCACGCGAACGACAGGCGCCAAGCAATTGGTCGTGCACGAGGCGTTCGAGACGATGTGATGATCGGCGGTCAGCAGATGGTCGTTGACGCCGATCACGACGGTCAGGTCGACGCCCTTGCCGGGAGCCGAGACGAGGACGCGCTTGGCGCCCGCGGTGATGTGGCCGCGCGCCTTGTCGGCGTCGGTGAACAGCCCGGTGCACTCGAAAACGATGTCGATGCCCATCTCGCCGTGCGGCAGCTTGGCCGGGTCGCGCTCGGCAGTGACGCGGATGCGCTTGCCGTTGAGGACGATGTCGCCACCCTCGACCGAAACATCGGCATCGAACTGGCCGTGAACGCTATCGCGCTTGAGCAGCAGCGCATTCATCTTGGCATCGCCGAGATCGTTGATCGAGACGACCTCGATGTCGGTGCGGCCCGAGGCGACCAGCGCGCGCAGGACATTGCGACCGATGCGGCCGAAGCCGTTGATGGCGACCTTGATGGTCATGGGGGTTTTCTCCTTCGATGCCCATCAGGGCGTGTTGTCGTTTATAGTCCTCATCATCCCGGCGCAGGCCGGAACCCATCGAGCGTATATCGAGCTAACGGGTCCCGGCAGGCGCCGGGATGACGATCAATTCTTGTCCTCTAGCCGGGCCTTGACCCGTGCCGCAATCTTGGGCGCGGTCAGCCCGAAGTGGTCGTAGAGCTTGTCGATCGGCGCCGACGCTCCGAAGCTGTCGATACCGATACGCAAACCGCGGACCATGGTATAGCGTTCCCAACCCATCGTTACGCCCGCCTCGACGGAGACGATCAGCGCGTCAGCCGGAAGCAGGTCCGTCCGGTAAGCCTCGGTCTGGGCGTCGAAATTTTCCCAGCATGGCAAAGAGACGAGGTCGCAGCCGATACCCTCGGCCTCGAGCGCATCGGCGGCGGCACCGGCGATATGAACCTCCGAACCCGTCGCGACGAAGACGACGCGGCGGGCGGCCTTGGCCGAACGCAGGCGATAACCGCCGCGTGCCGTAAGGTTCTCGCCCGCGTCGGTCAGGCGCTGCTGCGGCAGGTTCTGGCGGCTGAGGGCCAGCACCGATGGGCGATGCGTGTCGGCAATCGCCAGCGCCCAAGCCTCGGCGGTCTCGACCGCATCGCAGGGCCGATAGACCGCAAGGTTGGGAATGGCGCGGAGGCTGAGCAGATGCTCGACCGGCTGGTGGGTCGGGCCGTCTTCGCCAAGGCCGATCGAATCATGCGTCAGCACATAGACGACGCGGGTCTGCTGCAGCGCCGACATGCGGATGGCGTTGCGCATATAGTCGGAGAACACCAGGAACGTCCCGCCGAACGGCAGCATCTGGCCGTGCAGCGCGATGCCGTTCATCGCCGCCGCCATGCCGAACTCGCGGATGCCGTAATAGGCGTACCTGCCGCCATAGCTATCGCGCGTAAATGGCTGCAGGTACTTGGTTTTCGTATTGTTCGAACCGGTCAGGTCGGCCGAGCCGCCGAACATGCCATCGGCCGCCGGCAAGGCTACTTCCAGCGCCATTTCCGAGGCGCGGCGGGTGGCGACACCCTGCGGCGCAGCAATCAGCCCGGCGATGTGCGCGTCGATCGCGTCATATACGGCCTGTGGCGGCTCGTTCGCGGCACGGTGTTCGAAGGCGGTCCGCTGCTCGGCGGGGGCTGCTGCCAACCGCTCGGCCCAGGCTTCGCGCTCGCTACGGCCGCGGGCGCCGAAGCGGGTCCATTCGGCGCGGATTTCCTCGGGGATCTCGAACGGGCCATAGGTCCAGCCCAGTGCCTCACGCGCTCCGGCAATCTCAGCCGCACCGAGGGGCGAGCCATGCGCGCCGCTGGTCCCGGCCTTCTTGGGCGCACCGAATCCGATCGTGGTCCGGCAGGCGATCAACGTCGGGCGAGGATCGGCCCTGGCCTCGGTCAGCGCGCGGTCGACGGCGTCGGCATCCTGCCCATCGCAGGCCAGTACCTGCCAGCCGGCAGCGTCGAAGCGCTTGGCGGTATCCTCGCTGCTCGACAGGCTGACGGCGCCGTCGATGGTGATTCGATTGTCGTCCCACAGCACGATCAGGCGCCCGAGCTGGAGGTGCCCGGCCAGGCCGATCGCCTCGTGGCTGATGCCCTCCATCAGGCAGCCGTCGCCGGCGATGACATAGGTGCGGTGGTCGACCAGCGCATCGCCGAACACGGCGTTGAGATGACGCTCCGCCATCGCCATGCCGACGGCGGTCGCAAGGCCCTGCCCCAGCGGCCCGGTGGTCGTCTCGACGCCTTCGAGCTCGAAATTCTCAGGGTGGCCGGCGCACGGGCTGCCGAGCTGGCGGAAGTTGCGGATGTCGTCGAGCGTCGGCCGCGCATAGCCGGTCAAATGCAGCACCGAATACAGCAGCATCGAGCCGTGCCCGGCGGACAGCACGAAACGGTCGCGGTCCTGCCACTTGGGCTGCGTCGGATCGTATTTCAGGTGGCGCGTGAACAGCGTGGTCGCGGCGTCGGCCATACCCATCGGCATGCCGGGATGCCCCGAGTTCGCCGCCTCGACAGCGTCCATGCTCAAGGCGCGAATAGCGTTGGCGAGAACACGGTCGGTAATTTCGGCCATCGAGTGCGTAGCTTTCGGAGCGGTGTTCGGACCAGCGCAGTTATGACTCACACGCCGCGACGTCAACCGAACCGGTCGAGTTAGACCCCATGCTCTGGCCCTGGAACGATTGACGGCGCTGGAGGCGGCATCTTATGAACAGCCTCCAAGCTTCTGCAAAAACAGGATTCGCACTTGAGCACAGCGGCTGACCAGATCGCGGATCGGATCGAGGCAGCGCTGGCGCGGATCGAGGCGGCGACGGCGCGTGATGCCGGTGCGGCGCAGCGGTTGAAAGCGCTCGAAGCCGAGGTCGAGCGCAGCATCGCCGACCTCGATGTGATGATCGAGGCAGGCTGATGGCACAGATCACCGTTCAGATCGGCGGCCGCGGCTATCCCCTGGCATGCCGTGACGGCGAGGAGGAGCATCTCCGCGAACTCGCCGCGCATTTGCAGCGCAAGGCCGACGAGCTGGCCGGGACGCTGGGCACGATGAGCGAGCCACGACTGTTGTTGATGGCGGGCATCCTAGTCGCCGACGAACTCTCCGAGATGCGTAAAACCGGCCCTGCCCCGGACCTTAGCCGCTTCGAGGCGCTCGCGGTGAAGGTCGAGGCGCTGGCGGATTCGTTGAAGGCCTGACGTTCCGACGCAAGGCTTGAGAAGGCCGCTCATTGCGCCTATATCGGTTCCAGGCGGGCACTGCCTCGTACGAGCCCCATATTTCCCTGAGGCGATTCACTCTCCTAGGGGGCTGTCTCTGGTCGGATCCTGGTCCGAACTAAATGGTCCCCACCTGATGTACTTGGCATCAGAGGACTTTCAGGCAAACGGCCATGGCGGTCCCGCCGACTTCCACGGATGACAAGCGAACCCTCCGCGCCGCGATGCGCGAACGCCGCGACGCGGTTGTCCAGGCGCTGGACCCCGTAGCCCGGACAGACGCCGAACAAGCTCTCGCCAGCCATGCTGCGGGCCTGCTCGACACCGCAAGGGTCGTCGCAAGCTACTCCGCGGTCGGCGACGAGATCAGCCCGCACCGGATCGTTGCGCCCCGCCTCGTCTATCCACGCGTGGTCGGACTGGGCTGCGCCCTCACCTTCCATGTCGCTGTCCCTGCCGGGATGCGCACGGGCTGGGCCGGCATCCTGGAGCCGCTGCCGGATGCGCCGCAGCTGACGCCTGACGCCCTGCTGATCCCGTTGCTGGCGGTCGACCGCCACGGCGTCCGCCTGGGCCAGGGCGCCGGCTATTACGATCGTACCCTGGCCGCGCTTCCCGGAGCCTTGAAGATCGGCGTCGCCTGGGACGTCCAGGTCGTCGAGGCGCTACGAGCCGATCCGTGGGACGTGCCGCTCGACTGGATCATCACACCGACGCGGGCGATTCGCTGCGGCTGACGCGCGACGGCGAGAACGGTTGGCGCAAAGCCAGCGAGCCGCTAACACGCGGCCATGCAACCCTCCATACGCAAACCCGTCGGTATATTGGCGATCGTCCTTGGATTGATCATCTACGGGGGTCTGGTAGCCGGCCTGTCGACCCACCTGGCGATGCTTCCGCAATGGCTGCAAGCAGTTGTCTACCTGATCCTGGGCGTTGCCTGGCTGCTGCCGCTGAAACCGCTGCTGGTCTGGATGAACCGGTGAAGGCAGGCCCAGACTGCCGGACGATGGCCGAGGTTCGCGCCGGCGTCGACTACGTCGACCTGCGGCTGGTCGCGCTGCTGGCCGAACGCTTCGCCTATATGGACGCCGCGGCGCGGATCAAGCCGGAGCGGAGCGCGGTGCGGGACGAGTGGCGCAAAGCCCAGGTCATCGACAATGCCGTTGCTGCTGCCGCTGCCGCCGGACTGCCGGATGGCCTTGCCGAGACGCTGTGGGAGGCCCTGGTCGAAGCCTCTATCGCCTATGAACTGGCAGCCTTCGATGCCGGGGCAGGTTCGACCGCCCGAGGCAGCAACCGCTAGATCCAAACGCACACCCGGTAAGGGGTGGCGCGAGTGACGGGACTCGAACCCGCGACCTCCGCCGTGACAGGGCGGCGCTCTAACCAACTGAGCTACACCCGCTTGGGAACGGGGAAGCGCGGCATTATGCGCCGGGGCTCCGGGTGTCAAGCGAATGACGTGTTGAACCTGCAAAAGAAAGGGCCGCCGGATTGCTCCGGCGGCCCTGCCCTAACTCTCGGATCGGAAACTCAGACGACCCGGTTGCCGCGTACCAGATGCATGATCAGGCCGACGACGAACAGAATGATGAAGATGTAGAACAACAACTTGGCAATGCCGACAGCCGTGCCGGCGAGACCGCCGAAGCCAAGCGCCGCCGCGATCAACGCGATGACGAGGAAGATCAAAGCATAGCGCAACATGGCAGTGGGTCCCTTGTCTGTGGTGGCCACGCTGGCCATGTCGACACAAGCGACGAAGCCGGAAAATTGTTCCGGCAGGACATATAACGATCGGTCATGACGGCCGCTGCAGATCGGCGAGCGGTACGGTGACAGAACGAGATTCGACGACTAGGCAGCAGCCATGATCGCCCCTGCCAACTCGCTCCAGTCCACGCCGGGCTTCCATTCTGCGCAGGACCACGGTGCCGTCGTGCAGCGGCTGGTCGATCTGCTCGACCTCGAGACGCTGGAGGTCGACCTGTTTCGCGGCCAGTCGCAGGACAGTGGCTGGCAGCGCGTCTACGGCGGCCAGGTCGTCGCCCAGGCCCTGATGGCGGCATCGCGCACAGTGCGGCCCGAGCGGCTGGCGCATTCGCTGCACGCTTATTTCCTGCGGCCCGGCGATCCGCATGCACCGATCGTCTACCGGGTGGAACGCGATCGCGATGGCCAGAGCTTCTCGACACGGCGGGTCGTCGCGATCCAGCATGGCCGTCCGATCTTCAACCTGTCGGCCTCGTTCCAGATCGAGGAACCCGGCTTCACTCACGCCAGCCGGATGCCGCACGTTGCCGACCCCGAGACGTTGTCGAGCGAACTGGAAGTGTTCGAGCGCAACGCCGCTACCCTGACGCCTGCCCAGCGATCGCTATGGCTGAAACGCGAACGCGCCTTCGAGTTTCGGATGGTCGAATCGCTCGATTGGGCCAGCCCGCAGCGGCAACCGCCGGTCTCGCATCACTGGTTTCGCAGCGCTGCACCGCTTCCGACCGATCCGGTCCTGGCGAGGTGCCTGTTGGCCTATGCCAGCGACATGACGCTGCTCGACACCTGTCTACTCCCGCACGGCATCGCGTGGAACGATCCGTCACTGCAGGTTGCTTCGATCGACCACGCGCTTTGGTTCAATGCTACGCCCGACCTGTCGGGCTGGCTGCTGTCGGCGCAGGAATCACCGGCGGCCGGCAATGGCCGTGGTCTGAACCGCGGTCTCATCTTCGCACAGGACGGGCGGCTGCTCGCGACGTCGATGCAGGAAGCGCTAATTCGCCACCGGAGTTGAGCCCGGACGAACATGGCCGAACTATTCTGAACGACAAGCTTGTGACAAGGTAACTAATCGTTACAACGCTGGTCACAGACGTGCGCTAAAAATAACCAAATTTGAAATGGTTGCGCGATTCGTCGTCAATAAAGAACGCTTCGTCGTCTCCGAAATTCTAATTAACTCATCGTCAGACCCGTTCGCCGCACGTTGATTGCGGATCTGGCAGCGTTTCGCCAAATCAAACCTATAACGAGGTGTTTGATGAAAACGATTATCGCAGGCAATTCAGTAGAACTTATGGCAGCCCTCAAAGCTGCCTCGGGCGACACCCAAATTCTCTTGCGTGCTGGCACTTACAGCAATCTTAAAGTCGTTAATATTAATCCGGGCTCGCAGGTTAAAATTGCGTCCTATGATAATGCACACCAAGCAGTGATCGATGTTCTGTCCGTGAAGGGCAGTTCTAATCTCACATTCCAGGATCTTACATTCAAGCACGTGACGGACACGGCAAAATACATCAGCTCCGAGATCAAGGTCACATCATCGCAGGATATCAAGTTTGTCCACAACGACGTGATGGGCAGCGTCGACAAGAACTTCACCAACGATGTTTCGGGGATCGAGGTAAAGGGCAGCGAGCGCGTTCAGATCCTGGATAACAAATTCCACGATCTCGCCCATGCGTTGTTCGCTCATGAGAGCAACGACCTGATTATTGCAGGCAACGACGTTCGCATGGTCCGTGAGGGCTTCGACTTTGCCGGGGTGACCGACACTTTGATCGATCGCAACCTGTTCACCGATTTCCGCCCCAATCTTACCGGAACCACGCCCGATCATCCTGACGCGATCCAGTTCTGGACGACCAACTCGACCGGTTCGAGCGATGTACAGATCAGCAACAACGCGTTCCTGTTCGGACAGGGCCTGGCGATCCAGGGCATCTTCGTCAGTTCCCAGAACGGCGGCGCGTCGAGCCACAGCGACTTCACGATCGATAACAACGTCTACCAGGGCCAGTCACGAAACGCGATCTACCTCGCCCATGCCGACGATTCGGCGATCACCAACAACACGGTGCTGAGCGCCGCCAAGGTCGGCACGTCCTATTACCTCGATCCCGCGATCAACACGATCTCGACCAGCAACACGGTAGTGAGCGGTAATATCGCGGCGATGATCATCCCCAGGAGCGATGACGGCCTGATCTCGAAGAACAATTTCGATGTATTCGACTACAAGAGCGGCAAGGGCGCGACCAACGCCGACCTGTTCACCCAGACGATCACCGCCGCTTCCAAGGCGAACGATTTCGTTGCCAAGGCCAGCTCCGCTGCCGGCGCGGCGGGTGCGGGATTTCACGCCGTCGATGTCGTCGGCAACTGGGCGAAAGTCAGCGAGGGTTGGCTGTCGCACTATCACAGCCTCATCGACAACCCGACGGCAAATGCGCACATCGCCTGATCGTTACACCGTCTGAAACTGGACGCGGGCGGCCAAACGCGCGAAAGCGTCGGCATAGTCGAAAGGCCCGCGTCCATGAACGTTGCTACCAGGATCGATACCAGCAGTGCCGCGCCTGCCTGGGCTAAATTCGATTGGCAGGACCCGCTTCTGCTCGAGGCGCAGTTGACCGAAGAGGAGCGGATGATCCGCGACTCCGCCCGGGCCTTTTGCGACGAGCATCTGGCACCGGCGGTCAGGGACGCCAATCGACGCGAACACCATGATCCTGACCTGATGAGGAAGTTCGGTGCCGCCGGGCTGCTTGGGCCGACGATCGAGGGTTATGGCTGTGCCGGCGCCTCCTACGTCGCCTATGGCCTGATCGCGCGCGAGGTCGAGCGGGTCGACTCCGCCTATCGTTCGGCGATGTCTGTGCAGTCCAGCCTCGTGATGTACCCGATCTGGGCCTATGGCTCGGAGGCGCAGCGGGAACGCTATCTGCGCAAGCTGGCGACCGGTGAGCACATCGGCGCCTTCGGCCTGACCGAGCCCGACGCCGGCTCCGATCCCGGCAGCATGAAGACGCGGGCACGCCGCACGCCCGACGGCTTCGTCCTCAATGGCGCCAAGATGTGGATCACCAGCGCGCCGGTCGCCGACACCTTCGTCGTATGGGCGAAGCTGGCAGACGACGAGGGGAAGGACAGCATCCGCGGCTTCGTGCTGGAGCGCGGCGACGTCGGGCTCTCGACCCCCAAGATCGACGGCAAGTTCTCGCTGCGCGCTTGGGTGACCGGCGAGATCGTCATGCAGGACGTGGCCATTCCCGAAGACCGCCTGCTGCCCGGTGTCAGAGGCTTGTCCGGCCCGTTCGGCTGCCTCAACAACGCGCGCTACGGCATCGCTTGGGGCGTCATGGGTGCCGCCGAGTTCTGCTGGCATGCCGCGCGTCAGTACACGCTCGATCGCAAGCAGTTCGGGCGGCCGCTGGCAGCGACCCAACTGGTGCAGAAGAAGCTGGCGGATATGCAGACCGAGATCACGCTCGGTCTTTGCGCAGCACTCACCGCCGGCCGCCTGATGGACGCGCATGCGCTGGCACCCGAGGCGATCAGCCTGATCAAGCGCAACAACTGCGGCAAGGCCCTCGATATCAGCCGGGTGGCGAGGGATATGCATGGTGGCAACGGCATCAGCGACGAGTATGGCGTCATCCGCCACGTCATGAACCTCGAGGCGGTGAATACCTACGAAGGTACCCATGATGTGCACGCCCTGATTCTGGGGCGGGCGCAGACCGGGATCCAGGCCTTCTTCTGACGCTCGGTTTGCTGGCAGGTTCAATGATATTGCCAGCATCGTCGGGTCGCAGTTCTGGCCCGTCGTGCGGGTCGGCAACAGCACCGACACGGTCGTCGAGGACAACCGCATCGCTCCACGGCCACCAAGGTAAACCGTTGGAAACCAAGCTTAGTTGGTTACCCGCTCGGTAAGCATCATCTTGCCGCCGAACAGCCGCAACTAACCTCCGCCGCCGACGTGAACTCGATCGTGACGCCGCTTCGGCGAGCATCAGGTCAGCGGGAGTTCAATCATGGCGAAGACGATCAAGGTTTCAAATGCGGTCCAACTCGCAGCTGCGATCAAGGCGGCGAGAGGCGGCGAGACCATCCTACTTGCAGCGGGCGACTATGGCATGATCAAGGTCGGCAGCCGCGACATGATGTCGACCGTGACGATCAAGTCTGCCGATCCGGACCACAGCGCCGTGGTCAGCGGCCTCAACATCCGGCTGTCGTCGAACCTGCGTTTCGAGGACATCGATGTTCACATGCCGCTCGCCAAGGGCCAGCCTGACTATACCCTTGCCGCGTCGATCTCGCTGTCCAACCATATCGACTTCGTCGGCGTCGACTTCAGCGGCTCCCTGGACGGCAATTCCTGGAACGACGGCAATGCCATCCGCTTCAGCAGCAGCACCAATGTCAGCATCATCGATTCGACATTCACCGAGTTCAACAACGCCGCTGCATTCGCCAACGTCACCGGCGTCGTCGTGGCGGGGAATACCGTCACCAACGTTCGCGAGGGCTTCGGCTTCACCGGCGTCCACGACGTCACCATCGTCCAGAACCAGTTCTCCGGGTTCACCCCGATGAAGGGCGACCACAGCGATTCGATCCAGTTCTTTACGGACTACACCAACTCGACCTCGTCGCACGTCGTGATCGCGGACAATGTCATGCTGTCGGGCTCCAACGGCGGTACGCAGGGCATCTTCATCTCGTCCAGCGGTGGGCTGCGCTTCAGCGATTTCGTGGTCGAGAACAACCTCTACTACGGCGACGCGCGTCACGGCATCTCGCTGTACAGCATGGATGGCGCCATCGTCCGCGGCAACACGCTGGTTTCGTCGGGCGGCGGCCTGGAGGCGGGCATCAACCTGACCAATACCAGCAAGGTCCTAGTCGAAGGCAACATCACGCCGCTGCTGCTTCAAAGCGGCACCAACACCGGCCTGGTGCTGCGCGACAATGTCGACGTCTACGACACCTCGCAAAAGAAGGGCGTCACCATGGCGTCGCTGTTCCAGACACCGGCGTCCGGCCACGTCGACATGACCAGCTATGCGGTCAAGGCCGGCAGCAGTGCCGCCCTCCTCCACGCCGGCTTCAAGCTGATTGCCGGCATCGGTGCCGGTGAGTTCGATTTCGCCGGCTTGTCGGCACAGGGTCATCTTCACGGGATGATCGACGCCCTGGCTCCAATCGCCTGAGGCAAACGGCGGCAGCGCGATCCAGCGCTGCCGCCAAGCACCAATCAGTCGGCTTGCCCTGCCGCTAGAACATCAACGGCGCATCGGCCGAACGCTGGGCGGCAACGCGGCCGATGATATCGAACAAATCCTGCATCGCGACCGGCTTGAACAGGACTTCGCTTGCCCCGCGCGACAGGCATTCGTCGCGCAGGCCCGGCGCAGTGTCCGCAGTGATGACGATGATCGGCAGGCTGCGCTTGCTGTCGGAGCGAGCCCGGATCCGCTCCACCGCGGTAAGGCCGTCCATGCCGGGCATGCGCAGATCCATAAGGATGAGATCAAGTTCGAGCTTGTCGATCTTCTCGAGCCCGGAGAGTGCGTCGCTCGCTTCGATCATGTCGATACCGGCGACCAGCAACATGTCCCGCACCACCCTGCGGTTCATCGGGTCGTCTTCGACGAACAGGACCTGCATCATCTAACCCCGGTTGCCCGCGAGCCTGTCGGCACTCGGCGCCGCCAAGGCGCCTTGTCCGCCGGGCGTGACGCCGGTTTGTGCATACAGCTCTGCCTTGCGGGCGAACGCGTCGCGCACTGCGTCCAGAAGTCCTTGTCCGCTCACTGGCTTCCCAATAATCCCGGTGACGCCCGAAGAGATCAAGTTACTGCGTTCATCTGGAGCCATGTCGGTCCAGAGCAGTAGAACGGTCAAGTCGTATTCGCGAATGTCAGCAGAAAAAGCAAAGAGTTCACGAAATCCTAATTCACCGCGCGCCTGATAAGCAGTACCGTCGATCAGAATTATGTCGACATTTCCGTCTGCTGCGAGAGTCGCTGCCTCTGCCAGATGATCGACGGTCAAAACCAGGCCGACTTGCTTCTCGAGAACGGCGCGCAGGCCACCCTTGGCGATCGGTGAAGCACCGGCAACCACCAAACGACTATCGGACAGGCGAGCGGCACGCGTGAACGGCATCTGCGGCGAGACATCGTTAGCAGCCACCGGGCGGTCCAGCGGCAGCACCAGCGTGAAGGTCGAGCCTTCGCCGTAGGTGCTCGCGACGGTGATCCTGCCGCCCAGCACATGCGCCAGCGACTGCGAGATCGACAGCCCTAGGCCAGTCCCCGAGAACTGCCGCGTCGTCCCGGCGTCGAGCTGGTGAAACTTCTCGAAGATCGCTTCGAATGAATCGGCCGGGATGCCGATACCGCTGTCGGCGACGGCGATCGACAGCCGGTCCTCGCCATCGATGTCGACAATCCCGGCGCGAACCACGATCTTGCCGGCCAGGGTGAACTTCACGGCATTGGACAGCAGGTTGAACAGGATCTGCCTGATCCGCCGCGCATCCTCGACGATGATCCGCGGTGCGTCGGCGGCCTCGAGTTCGATGACCAGCGTCTTGCCATCCGTCGAGGCGCGCCAGAATTCAACGAGTTCGTTGAGCAACGCCGGCAGGTCGATGACCTTGCGCACGACCTCCACTTCCCCCGAATCGAGTTTGGCGAGGTCGAGGATATCGTCGACCAGCGCCCGCATCGTCTCACCGGCACTCTGGACCAGACCGATGCGCTCGCGAACGATGCCGGCCACCTGTGGGTCGGCAAGCAGCACCTGCGTCATGCCGAGTACGCCATTGAGAGGCGTGCGAATCTCGTGGCTGGTGGTGGCGAGGAAGGTGGTCTTGGCCTGCAGCGCCCGCTCGAGAGCGATGTTGGTTTCCTGCAATTGGTCGTTCGCAGCCTGGATGACCGCTTGGCTGCGACGTGACCGGCGCAGTGTGACGATCAGGAACAGGACGGTGATGATGCTCAACGCCATCAGGCTGCCGAGCAGGATCAGCGTCTGCCGGTTGCGCAGTTGGGCCAGCGCGATGTCACGCTGCAACTGGCCGGTCTTGAGATTGGCGATGCTGACGTTTTGATTAGCGAAATCGAACCGCGCCGCCATCAGCGCCGAGCTGGTCGACGTCGAAACTGCAAAGCCTTGGAGCTCGAGCTCTCGCAGCGCCTCCAGTTGGCGAAGCGCCTGCTTGGTATCCCCGACGCCCTTGTAGGCAAGATAGGCCGTCAGTCGAAGGCTGCGGTTCGCCTGCGTCGGGGACGAAGCTTCACTCGAGGTCTCAAGTCCGGAGATCAACTTCACGGCCTCGCCGGGATTACCGCGCATCAGCGCGAGGCGCGCCGAGGTTCGAAGCAGCATGCGGTGCAAATCGGCGGATTCGGCAACGGGCATCGCCATGGCGCGCGCGACGCTCCGCGCCGCAGCCGTCAGATCCTTGTTGTCCATCTGCGTGTTGGCCAGATTATTGAGGATACGCGCCTGCGCCGCGGCGTTGCCGGTTCGCACGGCGAGCTTCAGTGCTTTGCCGAATTCCGCCTCGGCGTCCTTGAAACGGCCCAATTGGTCGAGCGCATTGGCCCGGTTGTTGGCACCCGAGAGCGCCAGGTTGAGGTCGCTCGGAAACTGCTCTGCAGCCAGAGTGTAGTAGTAGAGCGCGCGCGGGTAGTCGTTGGCGTCTTGATAGATCAGGCCGATGTTCTGCAGCGCGATCGCCTGGCTGCGGCTCTCCTTGAGCTGGCTGTAAAGCCGATAGGCCTCGAGATAATCCTTCAACGCCAGCTGCGGCGCACCGAGCGCGCTCTGGGCACCGGCGCGGGACTGCAGCAGATCGCCGTGCAGTTTGGACGACGGTTGTGTGGCCTGGATCTGCTGCAACGCCACGTCGATGATCGGCCGTGCGGCCTTCGGATTGCCGATGCGGATCAGCGCCTCGCCCTGCAGCCAGCCTGCCTGGGCAAGATTGAGGGTTCGCTGCGCGGATGGAGCATCGCGAAGGAGGCGATCACGAGCAGCCTCGGCGAGGGCTGCTGCATGCTCGGGATCGACCGGCATCTCGGCCTTGGCCTGCGCCAGTAGCTCGACAGCGCCGGTTGCGGCGATCTCGGACGGCTGTGCGGCACGAACGGGCACTACCGGCGACACCATCGTCGCAGCGATGCAGAACAATACGAACTTTCCAGCCTGTCCGAAACGTCTCGTCGCCGAATGGCAGGCCCGCCCGTCCATCAGCGTTGCTCGGCCTCGCGCCCCGACCTCGTCCAGAATGCCTCGGCGGGCTGCAGCGTCGCCCCGGCCTTCTCGAGCAGACGGGTGGAGTGATCGTCGTCGAGGAACTGTTCGAGCGCGACGATCGTCAGGGCGGGGCTGATCAGATAGCCCTGCGCAAAGTCGCAACCCATGACGCGCAGCAGGGCGAGCGCGGCGAGGCTCTCGACACCTTCCGCCACCACGACCATGCCAAGCGCGTGCGCTAGGTCGATCGTCGAGCGCACGATCAACGGGTCACGGTGACTGGCAGTCATCCCGCTGATGAACAGTTTGTCGATCTTGAGCTCGCTGGCCGGCAGCTCCTTCAGATACGCCAGCGACGAAACCCCCGAGCCGTAATCGTCGATCGAGATGGCAATGCCCTGCTCGACGAAGCGCTTGAGATTGACCAGCGCCGCCTGCGGGTTGGAGATCAGCGAGGTCTCGGTGATCTCGAAGCCGATCGATCCTGGCGCGAGGCCGACCAGCGTGCTGACTTCACGGACGAACTCGCCATCGGTCAGCAATGGACCCGAGACGTTGATATAGATCGCGACGCGAGTGCCGCGTGCCTCCAGCCGGGCCTGGTCGGCGATGACCTGCCGCAGCACCCAGATGGTGAACTCCCGAATCTTGCCCGAACCCTCGACCAGAGGGATGAGGACACCGCGCGAGATTCCCCCGAGCACCGGGTGCCGCCAGCGCAGCAACGCCTCGACGCCATCGATCGTGCCGGTCCGCAGTCGCAGCTTTGGCTGATAGACGAGGAAGATGTCGCGGCTCTGCAATGCGCCCGGCATGTCGCGCAGCAACATCGCCCGATCACGACTCTCCTTGCGGCGCGTCACCGCTGCGGGAGAAGTGGGCCAGGCAAGTTGCAGGCCGCCCCACATCAATACGCCAGTCAACACGGCGCTGCCATACAGAAGCAATGAGGGGAAATTCTCCGTCATGCTTCGACGGTACAGCAGTGGGGCCCCGAGATACAGCTAGCCGCACAATAATTCTTCCGCCCTGCACACGCCGGCACCCCACCAAAGCGTCAGCAGTGTGAAGCGAAGATTAGCATGTACTCCGGAATTAAAGTGTTTATTAAGAAGTATTGAAGCCGGTACGATCGACGCCGACGGCCCGGGTCGACCTGCCCCCGACATCGAAAAAATTTGAAACTTATTTCTCGGCCGCCATTGCACCCGCCTATCGATTATGGTAACCACCGACCTGCAGCGTTTGGTTGCCCCGTTTGGAGATCGATTATGGCTTGGTTACTGTCCTTTTTCTTCTCGTCCTCGCTGACCAGCGGTGGCACCGGCAACAACAGCGACGGCGGCATTCGTCCCTGGTAATTGCTGAACGCCCATTGTTTCGGGCGTTAATGCGTTGATGCGGCGTGGACAGCTGGACTGTCCCGCCGCTGTCACTTCGCAATTTATTGTGCGCTACTGAAACGGACGCTACGGTTCGGCTGAAAAGCGGACGAGCGGTCTACATTTCCTAAGGCGAAGCTTCTGCGACAATGTGTCGTAGCCTGCGCAGATTAATTTATATTGAATCGCTTCCGGTTCAAACAGTTCGCCCGTATCGGGAAGTCAGGCAGTCAGTCCCGGCTGATCCAGCTGTCGCGCGGCGCAGACATCGCGATCACCGAACGCGATCCGCCATCCTTCTTCGCAGTATATAGCGCAGCGTCGGCCGCGCTCATCAGCGTCGCCAAATCATATCCGCAATCATCCGACTGCGAGACGCCGACACTCACACTGAGTTGTGCTGAAGACGTCGAGATTTCCTGGTTCGCTCGACCTACCGCGCCGATGATCGCAGCGCCGAACTCGTCCGCATTGATGTAACCGAGCGACGAGACGACGATAAATTCGTCGCCACCGATTCGCGCGACAATGTCGCCGGGTCCCGCCAGCATCAGCAGCTTTTCCGCGACACTGCGCAGGACACGATCCCCTGCCGCATGGCCGAACGTGTCGTTGACCAGCTTGAAGCCATCGAGGTCGAGGTAAAACAGCGCCAGATTCGCTCCGACGCTATCCTGCTTCAGAAGCTCGAGCTCGCGCTCGAGACCCGCTCGGTTCAGCAGGCCGGTCAACTTGTCGTGTCGCGCCCGGTTATCGTTCTCGCGCTCGGCGCGCATCGTCGTCACCAGCACTCGATTCAGCCTGAACGCCGCGATGGAGTTGCTGGCGACGAACAGCGTCGTCAGCAAGGCGCCCGCTTGCAGGCTGGCATCACCGGAGAACAGGCAGGCGATCGTGCAGGGCGCGACGCCCAACAGGCTTGTCGCGACGATCAGGCGGGGCATGCTCAGGTTTCGAAAGCTCGTCTCCGCAGCAAGGGCAACCGCCGTCATCCAGCCCAGGGCCGTGGCCATTGCGCTGTCGTTGACGATGCACGCAGCTGCACCGAAACCGACGCTGATCGCGCCCAGCAACTCCAGCCAGATCAACGTATGACCGAGGCCGCGCGAGCTTTTACCGCCGATGCGGATCGCCCTCACCGAGGCCAGCCGTGCCGCCATCAGGCAGATCTCGACGCCGGCCCAGATCCTGAAATACGGGTGGCCGTCCGTTGCAGCCAGCATGAATGACACCGCCACGGTGCTGATACCGCCACCGCCGAAGACCGGTAGCGTGCCCGACAGGTTGCTGATGAACTCGCGCCGGATGGCTGCAGGCACGGTTCGTTCGATGCGCCAGTAACGCGCTCGCAACAATGCTCCGAAACTTCGAGCTTTCAACACGCGCTTGAGCAAGAAGCCCCCCGATGTCCGCCACACCTCATGCCGCGGCTTCCGCGTGGGCTGTCGAATATATCACGTCCAAGACGCATAAATTTAAAAGTCTAATAACTTAATAACCGTTACCCGCCCCCAACGTGTTCTAAATTCAAGTGTTGCAAGGAACCATCTATGACCGACGAGGAACTTCACGGCCATTTGATCGGTCGTCAGGGATCACGACGAGAGCTGAACACGCCGGTCCTGATCGTCGATCTCGGCGCCCTGACCCGGAATATCGACGTGATGGCCGGGTTCATCGCCAAGCATGACGTGAAGCTGAGGCCGCACGCCAAGACGCATAAAAGTCCGGAGATTGCCCGCCGCCAGATTGCCGCCGGCGCAATCGGTGCCTGCTGCGCCAAGCTGGGCGAGGCAGAGGTGCTGGCCGCGGGCGGCATCACCGGTCTGCTGATCACTTCGCCAGTCGTGTCGCCGCCTGCGATCGAGCGTCTGGCGGCATTGAACGCCCGTACCGTCGACTTGTCGTGCGTCGTCGACAATCCGGTCAATGTCGCGGCCCTGGGCCGTGTCTGTGACGTCGCCACGCCGCTGCGTGTGCTGATCGATATCGATCCCGGCATGAAGCGTACGGGCGTCGCATCACCCGAGGCGGCTGTCGCCCTGCTGGCAGCGATCCGCGCCCAGCCTTCGCTGGTCTACGCCGGTGTGCAATTTTACTGCGGCTCGATCCAGCCCATCGCGGATTTCCGCGAGCGCGCGGCGGCGATGGAAGAGCGTGCAGACTATCTGCGCACCGTCATCGCGGCCTTGACCGAAGCCGGCGGCGCACCTGGCATCGTCACCGGTGGCGGCACCGGGACCCACCAGATCGACCCCGGCTTAGGGGTGTTCACCGAGCTGCAGGCCGGCTCCTATGTCTTCATGGACAGCCAGTATCTCGCCTGTGAGCTGACTGGCGACGACGCCGGGTCGCCGTTAGAGACGTCGCTGATGATCGACGCGCGCGTGATCAGCGCCAACGTCCCAGGCATCGTCACAATCGACGCCGGAATCAAAGCCTTCGCCACCGATGCAGCTTCGCCGATTGTCCTGTCCGGTGCGCCGGCCGGCAGCACCTACACCTTCATGGGTGACGAGCATGGTGCAGTCAGCTGGGAGGGCGGACGAACGCCGGTGCTGGGCGAAATTGTCACGCTTGGAACGCCGCACTGCGATCCGACGGTCAACCTCTACGACACGTACCACGTCGTCGCGGGTGATACGCTTCGCGCGCTATGGCCGGTCGCAGCCCGCGGTCGCTCGCGCTGAGGCGAGCATTCAGAACGACTTACGCCGCTTTCTTCTGCGCCTTGACGAGCTTCTTGACGATCATGTCGCGCTTCAGCTTGGACAGGTGATCGTAGAACAGCACGCCGTTGAGGTGATCCATCTCGTGCTGCAGGCAGGTCGCCAGCATGCCGTCGATCTCCTCGTCATGGCTCGCACCGGTTTCGTCGAGCCACGTCGCCCGAATGCGGGCGGGGCGGTCGACGTCGGCGTAAAGCTCGGGCACCGAGAGGCAGCCTTCGTTGTAGCTCGCGTAGTCTTCGGACTCCCAGGTGACAACCGGATTGATGAACACCTGTGGCTCGCGGCGACGGGGCGCTTCCTCCTCGCCCTCTTCCGGATCGGGCTGAAGGTCGATGACCAGCAGCCGCTTCGGCACGCCGATCTGTATCGCGGCGAGGCCGATGCCCGGCGCGTCGTACATCGTCTCGAACATATCGGCGACCAGGGTCCGCACTTCATCGTCGACGACGTCCACAGGCGTCGAAATCGTCCGAAGGAAAGGATCCGGTGCCTCGATAATGTCACGAATAGTCATAGGCTCCAGCTAGGGATTCGGACCCCCAGGGTCAAGATGCGGTGCCTAGACCGGACGGCGGGCGCGCAGGGCCTGGGCGAGCGTTCCCTCGTCGAGGTAATCGAGCTCGCCACCCACCGGCATGCCATGCGCCAACTGCATCACCCGCACCGGAAAATCTCCCAGCCGGTCGGCGACATAATGCATGGTGGTCTGGCCCTCCAACGTCGCGTTCATCGCCAGCACGACCTCGTCGATGCCGCCGGCTGCGACCCGCCCGATCAATGCATCGATGCTGAGGTTCTCCGGTCGCACCCCGTCGAGTGCCGACAGCCGACCGCCGAGGACATGGTAGCGTCCCGGAAACAGCCGCGAGCGATCGAGCGCCCACAGGTCGGCGACCTCCTCGACAACGCACAATGCCGAGGTATCGCGGCGCGGGTCGGTACACACTGCGCAGGGGTTGCTGGTGTCGACGTTGCCGCAGATCTCGCAGGTCGACAGCCGGGCCTCGACGGCCTGCAGCGCCAGCACGAGCGGCGCCAGTGCCGTCTCGCGGCGCTTCAGCAGATGCAGCACCGCACGCCGGGCAGAGCGCGGGCCAAGGCCGGGCAGCCGCGCCAGTGCCTGCGTCAGCGCATCGATTTCAGGGGAAGCCATCGTCGCTAGATATGGCGTCAAGTTGCGCCGCCGCCAAGCCCGCGCTAGCCGGAGCCATGCGCATCGCTCTCATGGGAACCCCGGCCTTCGCCGTGCCGGCACTCGACGCCCTCGTCGCGGCCGGTCACGATGTTGCCGCCGTCTATAGCCAGCCCCCCCGCCCTGCCCGTCGCGGCAAGAGCCTGCAGGAATCGGCGGTCAGTCTTCGGGCGCAGGCGCTGGGCATACCGGTGCGAACCCCGCTCAATTTCAAGGATGCGGCTGACCGCGCCGACTTTGCCGCGCTCGACCTCGATGCTGCGGTGGTCGCGGCCTATGGGCTGATCCTGCCGGTCGCCATCCTGGAAGCGCCACGCCTCGGCTGTTTCAACATTCACGCCTCGCTGCTGCCACGGTGGCGCGGCGCAGCGCCGATCCAGCGCGCGATATTGACTGGAGACGCCGAGACGGGCGTGACCATCATGGACATGGAGCGCGGCCTCGACACCGGCCCGATGCGCCTCGCAGCAACCACGCCCGTCGCTGGGAAGACTGCCGGGGAGCTGACCCAGGAACTGTCCACGCTCGGTGCCGGGATGATGGTCGAGGTTCTCGGAAACCTCGCCGCTTTTCCGCCTGTCGCCCAGCCGGAGGACGGCGTCACCTACGCCCAGAAGGTCGACAAGGCCGAGGCCGAGCTCGACTTCGCTCGCCCGGCGGTCGACCTCGAACGGGCCGTGCGCGCCTTTGCGCCGGCTCCCGGAGCCTATCTCCACATCGCCGGCGAGCGGATCAAGGTCCTGGCAGCCGTCGTCGAATCCGCGGCCGGCGAGCCTGGAGTCGTGCTCGACGACAGGTTGACGATCGCCGGCTCGACCGGGGCGTTACGCCCGACCCTGGTCCAGCGCCCCGGCAAACCCGTCATGCCGACCGCTGCCCTGCTCAATGGCTGGCTGGTGCTGGCGGGTACGCGAGTCGCATGAGCCGCTTCCGGCTGACGATCGAGTATGACGGCCGGCCCTTCGTCGGATGGCAGCGGCAGCTCAATGGCAGCAGCATCCAGGCTGCGATCGAGGCCGCGGTATTTGCGATCTCCGGAGAGCGCACCACCGTCTATGCCGCCGGGCGCACCGACGCCGGGGTCCACGCCGCAGCCATGGTCGCGCATGTCGACATCGCCAAGCCGATCGCCGCATCGCGCCTGATCGGCGGGCTCAACGCATATCTACGGCCGGCACCCATTTCGATCATCGGCTGCGAGGATGCCGCGGACGACTTCCACGCGCGCTTCGACTGCACGGCACGCTATTACCGGTACATCATCGTCAACCGTCATGCGCCCTTGACCTATGAGCGCGGGCTGGCGTGGCAGGTGCGGGCGCCGCTCGACGCAGAGGCGATGCACGAAGCGGCGCAACTATTGGTCGGGCGCCATGATTTCACGACATTTCGCAGCGCGCATTGCCAGTCTTCCAGCCCGGTCAAGACGCTGACCAGCCTCGACGCACAGCGGCAGGGCGATCACATCTATCTGCGCTCCGCGGCTCGTTCGTTTCTTCATCATCAGGTCCGGTCGATGGTCGGATGCCTGAAGCTTGTCGGCGAAGGTCGCTGGACTGCCTCGCAACTTGCCGCTGCGCTGGAGGCCAGGGACCGCAACGCATTGGGATTCAACGCGCCGCCCGACGGACTAACCTTCATGGCGGCGACCTACAAAGTGTCGGGTAATCTTACAA
This sequence comes from Glacieibacterium sp., assembly GCF_965200405.1. GTDB lineage: Bacteria > Pseudomonadota > Alphaproteobacteria > Sphingomonadales > Sphingomonadaceae > Glacieibacterium. The sequence continues at coordinate 2,865,740 of NZ_OZ241356.1, read as the reverse complement.
CTTCATGACCACAGCGTTTACGAGCGCTTGAAGTATCAAAGAGTTAACAACCATTTAACAATTGGCACAGGTTTTGCGTCGATGTGACAAGGGCCATCTCGTGCTGGCCGTTTCACATTCCAACCGGAAGATACATTGTTCACCCGCCTTATCGCACGCGGCGCGTCCCTGATCTGGCTGCTCGGCCTGCTCTGCGGCATCGGCGCCGGCGCCCTGCTGATCTATGCATTGTCGGCTGGCCATGCCGCCATCACGCCCGGCGGCCTGGGCATCGACCTCGCGCCCTAGGCGAAGATTTCAGTCGCAGCACGATGACCGAGAAATGCCGTCGGGCTGGCGCTCGCCCCGTAGGCTCCTGCCATGAAGATCGCGATCAGGTCGCCGACTTCGGTGCGCGGCAGCGCCACATCGCTACCCAGGCGATCGAGCGGGGTGCACAGGCAGCCGACGACGTCGGCAATATCCTCGTCCGGCGCAGCGAAGCGCGAGGCGTTGGCGATCGGATAGTTGCGCTTTATCACCGTGCCGAAATTGCCACTGGCGGCAAGCTGGTGGTGCAAACCGCCGTCGGTGACGATGAACAGCTTGCCGTTGCTCAGCTTGCGGTCGACGACGCGGGTCAGATAGACGCCCGCCTCCCCGACCAGGAAGCGTCCGAGTTCGATGACGAAGCGGGTTTCGCGAAGCGCCGGAGCGCGGTCGGCCAACGCCTGGCCCAGCGCGGTGCCGATCGCGTCGAGGTCGAGCGGCTCGTCCTTGGCGAAATAGGGGATGCCGAAGCCGCCGCCGAGATTGACATGCACGATCGGCGTCGTTGCTTCCGCGGCAAGCCGTCCGACCAGCTCGATCGTTCTAAACTGAGCGTCGATGATGCCCGTCGTGCTGAGCGACTGTGAGCCGCCATAGACGTGAAATCCTGTGATCGTGACATCGAGCGCGGCGGCGCGACGCAGGGCGCCGGGAATTTCGGCCGCGTCGATTCCGAACGGCGAGGCGCGACCGCCCATGCGCATGCCGGACCCCTTGAGCTCGAAATCCGGGTTGATCCGCAGCACCGCGCTGGTGCCGCCCAGCTTGGCCAGCCGCTCGAGTTCCCCGACCGATTCGACGTTGATCGTGACCCCCGCCGCGATCGCGGCGCCGAGTTCGCGGTCGCGCTTGCCCGGTCCGGCGAAACCGATCGTCGACGGTAGCGCGCCACTGGCCAGGGCAATGTCTAGCTCGCCACCCGAGGCAACATCGACTCCGTCGACCTGCGCTGCCATCCAGTCGACCAGCACGGGCAGCGGGTTGGCCTTGATCGCATAGTGGATGCCGATCTCGCGAGGCAAAGCCCGGCGCAGCGCGGTGATCCGCTGGGCGATCAGGCGGCGATCATAGACGAACAGCGGCGTGTCACCCGCCAGTGAGGCCCAGTGCGACGCGGGTTGCCCGGCGATACCGAGTTCGCCGTCGATCACGGTAAAGCCGGGCGGGACGTGGCTCATCTTGCGTGATCCCGGCGCAGCGCCGCGCGGTCGAGCTTGCCATTGGCGTTGACCGGCATCGCATCCAGCCAGACGATGCTGGACGGCTGCATATAGCCCGGCAGCTGGGTCGACAGGGCCTGTCGCAGTCGCGCCTCCGCGTCCTCGCCCTGCTTGCTGGCGATGAGGACCACAGTCTGGCCGAGCAGCTCGTCCGGCCTGCCAAAGGCCGCCGCGCCGCTCACAGCGCCGCTGGCAAGTGCCGCATCCTCGATCTCGGTCGGGCTGACTCGGTGGCCACTGGTCTTGATCATCTCGTCGTCACGCCCGACGAAATAGTGCAGACCGGCAGCATCCCGTCGCATCGTGTCACCCGACCAGACCGCCATCCCCTCGTGCACCGACGCTGCCGGGGCGGGCCGAAAGCGTTGCGCCGTCCGTTCGTCGTCATGCCAATAGCCCTGCGCCACGAGCGGGCCGCTCTGCACCAGCTCGCCGGGTTCGTCGTCTGCGGTGACGCTGCCGTCGGGGCGAAGCACCAGCACCTCGGCATGAGGGATCGCGCGCCCGACCGATTCGGGATGGCTGTCGACCAGAGCCGGGTCGAGGTAGGTCGCCCGGAACGCCTCGGTCAGCCCATACATGAGGTACAGCCGAGCGGCCGGGAACAGTGTGCGCAGCTTTTCCGACAGTCCGGGATGGACGTGCCCGCCCGAGTTGGTCAGCACCCGGAGGCTAGCCCCGGCTAGCCCCCAGTCCGTCGCGGCGAGCGACTGCCAGAGCGGTGGCACTCCGGCCAGCTGGGTGATGCGATGGCGCTCGACCGCCCGCACGACGTCGCGCGGCGTCAGATAGTCGAGCAAGACCGCACGCGCGCCGCCAGCCCAGGCGCTGGTCAGCTGGTTCAGGCCATAATCGAAGCCGTGGGGCAGCACGCTCAACACCCGGTCGTCGGGCGACGTCCCGAGAAACTGGCGCACCGAATCAGCGGCAAGCCACAGGTTGCGGTGGCTGAGCATGACGCCCTTTGGCCGACCAGTGCTCCCCGACGTGTACAGCAGCGCCGCGAGGTCGTCGGCGGACACTGCCATCGACGCGGGGTCAGCACCCGACAGCCTGCCCCAGTCATCCTCCAGCGTCAGCACATTGGCCGCCACATCCAGGCCGGCGGACCGCGAGCGACTGGTCAGCAGCAGCACAGCGCCGCTGTCCGACACGATATGCTCGACTTGCGCTGCCTTTAGCTGCGGGTTTGCGGGTACGAACACCGCTCCAGCCCGGGATGCTGCAAACAGCGCCACGACGCTTTCGATCGACTTGGGCAGCCAGGTGACGACGCGGTCGCCCGGACGGACCCCAGCAGCGACCAGGCCGCCGGCGACTTGCGCGACCATGGCGTCGAGTGCGCCAAAGGTGATTTCCCGGTCGCGGTGCACCAATGCTACCGCATCGCGCGGCGCGGCGGCGATCAGCCCATCGATCCGCTGCGCCTCCGTCATCCTCGATACTTGCCCTTATGATTGCGCGCCGCGCCGCTGCTACTATAAGGCGCGCTTCGTCGGAAGCCGGCGCAGGAGTTGCGGTCGATGGCAAGCTTGTTGGCAGCGGAGCAGGAGCCGGACCTTGATGCCGTGCGCGCGGTGCTGGTCAAGGAGCTCAACCTGTCCGCAGCGACGGCGAAGGGCCTCGACCGCGACAGCCCGTTGTTCGGCGACCTGCCCGAGCTCGACTCGATGGCCGTAGCGCGCGTCCTGACTGCGATCGAAGACCGCTTCGGCTTCGTCATCGATGACGACGAGGTCGACGGCGAGCTGTTTGCGACCCTCGGCAGCCTCAGCGATTTTGTCACCGCCAAGCGCTGAGCATCTGGCGTGCTGGTCCGCGACCGGCGGGCCGCGCCTAGAGCAGCTTAATCTCGCGCAGGCGCAGGAGAAGGAAATCATGCGCCGTGATCGGCGGTAGCGGCTGCTCCGCGCCGGGAAGCGTCTCGATCAGGTAATCCGGCCGGAAGTGCAGGAAGTACGGGGTGGAGTAGCGCGCCATGCCGCGACGCTCCGGCGCCGGATTTACGACCCGGTGGGTGGTCGACGGCAGCCTGCCCCCGGTCAGCCGGTCGAGCATGTCGCCGATGTTGCACACAAGCGCTCCTGCCGGCGCGTCGATGTCGCGCCATTGGCCCTGGCGGTCGAGCAGCTGCAGCCCGGCCTCCTCGGCGCCGAGCAGCAGGGTGATAACATTGATGTCCTCATGCGCGCCGGCCCGGATGCCGGGTGCGTCCTTCGATACCGGAGGATAATGAAGGAGGCGCAGCACCGAGTTGCCGTCACGTACCGGATCCTCGAAGAACTCCGGGCTGAGGTCGAGATGGACGGCAATGGCGCGCAGCACCCGGCGACCGGCTGCGTCCAGAGCGTCGTACAGCGCCAGCACCGCGTCGTGAAACTCCGGCACCTCGTCTGGCCAGACATTGTCCTGCATGACGGCACGGTAGCGATGCCCGGGCGGCAGCTCCCGCCCGACGTGCCAGAATTCCTTGAGGTCGGAGACCTGCGCGTCCTTGGCGGTCTCGATGCCGAACGGGGTGAGGCCGCGTGCCCCACCCTGCCCTTCGATCCGATAACGTCGCTTGACCGGTTCCGGGAGCGCGAAGAACGCCTTGGTCGCTGCCAGCGCACGCTCGATCAGCGCGTCCTCGATGCCGTGATCGCCGACCACCGCGAAGCCGGTGCGCGAGAAAGCATCCCCGAACGCGGCTGCCGCAGCAGGCAGGTCGCTGTCGACCAGCGTCAGCGAGATCGGGCGGATGTCGGCGATCGAGGACATGCCGGTCGTCACATCGGTGGCACGGTGCCGTTGATGCCAACCGCCAGCGAGGCGGCCGCGAGAGCACCACCGACATCGGGCGTCGTGATCGCGAAGACATGGGCACCCGGCTTGACCAGGGCCATCGTCGCCGGCGCGAAGGCGACGATCGGCACGTTGGCGGGCACCACGACGGTCTGCTGGCCGCCCTTATAGTCGACCACGAGCGTGCGGCCCTTGCCGGCCTTGCCCTTGCCGACGGTGGCGACATTGCCGTTGGTCATCGAGCTGGTCTTGCTGAGGTCCCAGGCCCGGTGACCCTCGCCGGCGCCGCGCATCGATTCGGGGAACACATGGACTTCGGTGGCACGCAGCGTGCCGTTCGGACCCGGCTCCGCGGCCGTGCCGATGAAGCTGTTGGGCTGGATGGCGTCGATGCCGATCACCGACACACCGGCGACGCGCGTGTCGCTCGCCAGCTTGACCGAATACTTTCGACCGTTCTTGCCGTTGACCATCAGGGTCTGGCCGCTCAGCGACGCGACGGTACCGCGCACCAGGGTCGGCGCAGGCGCCTGGCCCATCAATGCGGCGCTGGCACCGCTGGTTGCGAGCAGCAGGGCGGCGGTGGCAAGCAGCTTCTTCATGGGGGAGAGCCTTGTTAAATGCGCTGAACGCGATGGAAGCAGCACCGGTAGACGGTGCCGGCCAACGCCATTCGCCGCGTCCTCGGCAATCGTTACAAGCCGGCGCTGGATAATCCAAGCGCCACGATTTGGAAGGGAAGCTCCCCGCGCGGACCGATGGTAGCGGGAGAGGGACTTGAACCCCCGACCCCAGGATTATGATTCCCGTGCTCTAACCAGCTGAGCTACCCCGCCGCGATCGGTCCGCGCGGGAGGCGGCATATAGTCCGGGGCTTGGCCGCGGGTCAATGCCGGGCTAGGTCGATTGATCATGCCAGTCACCGATGCCAAAAATTCACGCTGGGCCCTTGTTGTCCATGGCGGCGCCGGGACCATGTCGCGCGGCAGCCTGAGCGACGCCGAGGACGCCGATTACAGGTCCGGCGTGCGCGCGGCGCTGGAGGCTGGTGCTGCCGTGCTGAAGGCCGGCGGAACGGCGCTGGATGCCGTCGAGGCGAGCGTCCGCGTCCTCGAAGACGATCCATTGTTCAACGCCGGGCACGGTGCGGTATTCACGGCGGAAGGTCGCAACGAACTCGACGCCGCGATCATGGACGGCAGCGACCGCCGCGCCGGGTCGGTCGCCGGGGTAACCCGAAGCCGCAATCCGATCAGCCTGGCGCGTGCCGTGATGGAACGCTCCGACCATGTGCTCCTTGCCCGCGAGGGTGCCGACACCTTTGCCGTCGAGCATGGCCTGGAGCAGGTCGACCCCGACTACTTCCGCACCGACGAACGCTGGCGCCAGTTGCAGGAGCGCAAGGCGCGCGGGCCCGATGCGATGTTCGACGCCAATCTCAAATACGGCACTGTCGGTGCAGTGGCTTGCGACAGCCACGGCCATGTCGCGGCGGGCACCTCGACCGGCGGCCTGACCGGCAAGCGCTGGGGCCGCATCGGCGATTCGCCGCTGATCGGCGCAGGCACTTACGCGGACGACCGGGCGGGCGCGGTTTCGGCCACGGGCTCGGGCGAGTATTTCATCCGGGTCGCGGCGGCGCACGAGATCGGCGCTCGCGTCAGGTTATCCGGGGAGACCCTGCAGGATGCAGCCGACGCCGTGGTGCAAGACGAGCTCAAAGTCATGGGCGGCGACGGCGGCGTGATCGCTGTCAGTCCCGACGGTACGATGGCCTGGTCGTTCAACACGTCGGGCATGTACCGGGGTCGCGTCTCGGCCGACAGCGACCCGGTCACCGCAATCTACGACGACGAAATCTAGGAGCATTCGATGAGCATCCCCGAGACAATCGCGCATCGCCTGTCGATCCCGGTGATCGGCTCGCCGCTGTTCATCATCTCCAACCCCGACCTGGTCATCGCCCAGTGCAGGGCCGGGGTGATCGGCAGCTTCCCCAGCCTCAACGCCCGCCCCCTGACGCAGCTCGACGAGTGGCTACACCGGCTGTCGACCGAGCTGACCGAGGCCGACGCGCCGTTCGCGGTCAATCTCATCGTCCACAAGACCACCGCCCGGCTCGACGACGACCTGGCGATGTGCGTCAAGTACAAGGTCCCGGTCGTCATCACGTCGCTGGGCGCGCGCGCCGACATCAACGACGCGATCCACAGCTACGGCGGCATCGTCCTGCACGACGTCATCAACGACCGCTTCGCCCATAAGGCGATCGAGAAAGGTGCCGACGGCCTGATCGCAGTCGCGGCCGGAGCGGGCGGCCATGCCGGCACGACGTCGCCGTTCGCGTTGATCCAGGAAATCCGCCAATGGTTCGATGGGCCGCTAGCTCTGTCGGGCAGCATCGCCAATGGTGCCGCGGTACTGGCCGCGCTCGCGATGGGTGCCGATTTTGCCTATATCGGCTCGGCCTTTATCGCCACCACCGAGGCTCGCGCCGACGAGCGCTACAAGGCGATGATCGTCAACTCGGCCGCATCCGACATCGTCTATTCCAACCTGTTTACGGGTGTGCACGGCAATTACCTGCGCCCGTCGATCGTCGCCGCCGGCATGGACCCCGACAATCTCGCGACCAGCGACGCCAGCGCCATGAACTTCGGCTCGGGCGGCACCAGCGACGCCAAGGCCTGGAAGGACATCTGGGGCTGCGGCCAGGGCATCGGCTCGATCACCGAAGTTCAGGGTGCCGGCGCCTTCATCGCCAAGCTGCGCCGCGAATATGACGCGGCACGCGCCCGCCTGGGTCTGGAGCGTCAAGCTGTCGCAGCTTGAGGGAACCGCACCTTCCGGGCGTCGTTCGGGCCTTCGACTTGAAAAGGATTACCTCGTGGAACTGAACGTCTCGCTGGAAACCGTTTGCCGCATCATCCTGCGAGCGCGTGAGTTCGAAGCCCTGGTTCCTCCGGTCGATCCCGACGATGGCTCGAACTCGGCTGACGATCGCGCGGTCGACGAGCTGGAGGATAGCGACGAGAACCCCACGGAAGAAGAGCTTCGCGGCATCATCGACGACCTTGCCGAAGACGAGCAGGCCGAACTCGTCGCTCTCGCCTGGGTCGGGCGCGGTACCTATGACGCGACCGAGTGGGACGAGGCTCTGGAGACTGCAGTCGACGAGGTCGACGATGTCGCCGACTATCTGATCGGGCTGCCGATGCTGAGCGCCTATCTCGAGGGCGGCCTCGCTGCATTCGAACTGAGCTGCGACGGTCTGGGCCAGATCGTCTAGCCGCGCACACCGTCTGCTCGACGCACAGAAAAGCCGTTGCCCCAGACCGGGACAACGGCTTTTTGCTGTTCTGCGTCGAGCTTAGTATCGGGTCATCCGCTCGATGAATTCTTCCAGCGCGCCGTAGGCCGCGTCGTCGGTGACCTGCTTTGGCGGATGCTTGCAGAAATAGGCGCTCGGCTCGAACACCGGACCGCCGAAACCGCGGTCCTTGGCGAGCTTGGCGCAGCGGATCAGGTCGATGGCGACGCCGGCTGAATTAGGCGAATCCTCGACCGACAGGCGCAGCTCGAGGTTCATCGGCACGCCGCCGAACATCCGGCCTTCCATGCGCAGGAAGCAGACCTTGTTGTCGTTCTGCCATGCGACATAATCGGATGGGCCGACGTGGATGTTGTCATCCTCCAGCCGGTGCGCGGCGACCGACTGGACCGCTTCCGTCTTGGAGATCTTCTTCGACGCCAGCCGCTTGCGATTGAGCATGTTGAGGAAGTCGGTGTTGCCACCGGTATTGAGCTGATAGGTCCGGTCGATGGTGACGCCGCGCTTCGCGAACAGGTCGACGAGCGTGCGGTGGACGATGGTGGCGCCGAGCTGCGCCTTGATGTCGTCGCCCAGTACCGGCACGCCGGCGGCTTCGAACTTCGCGGCCCAGACCGGATCGCTGGCGATGAACACCGGGATGTTGTTGACGAAGGCGCAACCGGCCTGCAGCGCGGCTTCGGCATAGAATTCGGTGGCGAGCTGCGAACCGACCGGCAGATAGTTCATCAGCACGTCGGTGCCGCTCTCGCGCAGGACGCGAACGACTTCTGCCAGGTCGGGCTCGGCGAGGCCGGCGGGCAGGAAGGTGCGGTCGTCGGCGTAATCGGCCATGTGCTCGGCGACACCGTCGAGGGTCTTGCCCATCATCACGGTAGTGCCGCTCGGCGCGACATGATCGCAGAATACCGTGGTGCAGTTAGGCTTGGCGAAAATCGCCTCGGCGACATCCTTGCCGACCTTGCGCGCGTCGATGTCCCAGGCCGCGACGATCTTGACGTCCTTGGGGCGATAGCCGCCAAGGTCCCAGTGCATCAGTCCCTGCTCGTCGTTCGAGCCGCCGTTTGCGTAGTGGCTCAGGCCTTGGACCAGCGAACTCGCACAGTTGCCGATCCCGGCGATCGCGACGTTGATCTCGGGCATTCAATATCCTCTCTGGGCGCGCGTCGATCTGGGCCGACGCAAGCGACAAGCAGTCGGAACCCCTAGCTTAGCCCTTAGCTCCCGGCAAGAAGTCGTAAGTTGTTGCCGCAAAGTTGCGCGCAATAACTTCGCTGTTCTGTTGCCCAAAAGTTGCAAGCCTCCGGTAAAACCTCAGCTGCATGACCGCGAACGTTGCGATGGCGTACACCGCGATACCGACGAAACCTGCGTACCAGGCGCCAGCGACGCCGAACGGTAACATAAACCAGAAGAAGGTGTTGCGACGACCCGACACCAAGCGAAAGCGTCGTTCGAACTCGCCGGTGTCGTCGAGCTGACGCCCGGTGAAGCGGCGGAAGAATTCACCGGCCAGCGCCTCGGCCAGCGCGAACAGCACGATCAGCGCCGCGATCGCCCATGGGCCGTCCGGGGCTCGTGTCGCAGCGAAATGTGCGGCGAGGCAGGCGTACCAGCCATATTCACCCGCCTTGTCGAGGATGTGCTCGACATCGCCCCAGCGTGAATATTCCAGCCGCAGCCGCGCCAGCTTGCCGTCGACGCCGTCCAGCGGACCACTGGCCAGCACGATCGCCAGGCCGGTCCACATCCAGCCATAGGCGAACGCCACGCCCGCAACGACGGCGAGCAACGTCACGAACACGGTGATCATGTTCGGCGTGATCGGCGTCGGTGCCACCAGCCGGACAAGCAGGTCCTCGATGACCGGATGGATGAAACGCGCCGGCCAGTCGAGACAGCCCTTTTGCGCGGACTTGATCAGCATCGTCGTCGCCGCCTCGGCCTCCGCAGGCGATTGCGGCAGCGCCCAGACGAAGGGGACGCGACGCCGACGTGCCGGCGCGTAGGTGTCGACCGATGCCAGGTCGAGGCGCTGCATATCGGGCTCGGCGAGGCCGGCACGCAGCAGGGTCGCGTGCAGATCCCAATCATCGAGCGAGACTGCGATACGCCGGATCATCGCGCCTGAATAAAGGGCGACGCCGGCCGCGATCGTCAACGCATCGATCCGCTCGACCCCCGCATGCTTGTCGGCACCTACCGCGGGCCAGGTCGCAATCACCGGGGCATTGACCGCACACACCGCAGAGACGATCCGCTCGTCGACGACGACGCCGGGAAACAGCATCAGCACGAGATCGTCGTCGGCGATCAGCGCGCCGAGGTCGGCGACCCGCCTGACGGGCTGGACCCCCGCTGGCCCGGTATCGCCCAGCACCAGCACACGCTTGATGCCGGCAACCTCGGCAAGGCGCGCATGGCGAACCAGCACGGGGCGGCCTGCGACCTGAAGCGGCGAGGTCAGCGGCAGCTCGGGCGGAGGCGTGAGAAGTGCGGTCAGCGGCATTGTGCGGCGTCTTAAAGCGCGACCGCGCCCGCGTCACCTGATGGTTGCGACGGAAATGGAACGACCGCGCAAGATCGACACTTTTCCATGGGCCCGGGATGCGCACTGGCGCCAAGGCCCTCGTCCGCCTATCTCGTGCTGCATGGCAGCACCAATTCTCAGTCTCGAATCAATCGGCCTCAACCAGGGCACCAAGTGGCTCTTTCGCGGGCTCGACCTGTTCGTTCAGGAGCGGGATCGGCTGGCGCTGGTCGGGCGTAATGGTGCCGGCAAGACCACGCTGCTCAAGCTGATCGCCGGCGCGATCGAGTCCGACGAAGGTCGGCGCGTCCTGCGTCCGGGCATGCGGGTCGTGCTGCTGGAGCAGGATCCCTCGCTGAAGGGTTTCGCGACGCTGCGCGACTACGCCATGTCGGAACCGGACGCACCGTTGCCGCACGAAGTCGAATCCATCGCGGATCAGCTCGGCATCGACCTCGACCGCGAGGCGGCGACCGCCAGCGGCGGTGAGCGCCGCCGTGCCGCCATCGCCCGGGCGCTGGCACAGTCACCCGACCTGCTGCTGCTCGATGAGCCCACCAACCACCTCGACATCGTTGCAATCGAATGGCTGGAGACCTGGCTCCAGCGCTTCGGCGGCGCCTTCATCACGATCAGCCATGACCGCACCTTTCTTTCCCGTTTGACGCGAGCGTCCCTGTGGCTCGATCGTGGCATGCTGCGTCGGGCCGACATCGGCTTCGGCGGTTTCGAGGCGTGGACCGACCAGGTCGCCGCGGAGGAGGAGCGCAACGCCGAAAAGCTCGACACCAAGCTCAAGCAGGAACTGCATTGGCTCCAGCGCGGCGTCACGGCGCGACGCAAGCGCAACATGGGCCGCCTGACCAAGCTCGGTGAATTGCGCGAGACGCGGCGTGAGATGACCGGGCCGCAGGGCGTCGCCAAGCTCCAGATCACCGCCGAAGACACGAAGACCAAGATCGTCATCGACGCCGAGCATGTGAACAAGAGCTTCGGCGACCGCGCGGTGATCAAGGACCTTACGCTTCGCGTCCAGCGTGGTGATCGAATCGGCATCGTCGGACCGAACGGCGCCGGTAAGACGACGCTGCTCAAGCTGCTGACTGGTGAACTCGAGCCTGACAGCGGCAAGGTCCGACGTGCCGCAACCCTGCAAGGCGTCCTGATCGACCAACAGCGCGCGCTACTGTCACCCGGCAAGACCGTTCGCGACGTCATTGCCGACGGCGGCGACTGGGTCGATGTCGCCGGCGAACGCAAGCATGTCATCGGCTATCTCAAGGACTTCCTGTTCTCTGCCGACGCGCTCGACGCCAAGGTCGAGACTTTCTCGGGTGGCGAGCGCTCGCGCCTGCTGCTGGCGCGCGAGTTCGCACGACCGTCCAACCTGCTGATCCTCGACGAGCCGACCAACGACCTCGACCTCGAGACGCTCGACCTGCTTCAGGAGGTCATCGACGATTACGGCGGCACCGTACTGCTGGTCAGCCATGATCGCGACTTCCTCGATCGAACCGTCACAATGGTCGTCGGCCTCGACGGCAGTGGCTCGGCCGAGGTCGTCGTCGGCGGCTACAATGACTGGGCGGCGCGCCGGAAGGCCGCGAGTGCCGCCTCTGCGACATCGTTCGGCGCACGTACGGCAGCGGCGCCGGTCGCGGCACCAAAGCGGACGATCAAGCTGACCTACATCGAGCAACGCGAGCTCGACCAGTTGCCGGGACAGATCGAGGCGATGGGCAAGGCGATTGCCAAGGCCGAGGCGGCGATGGCCGATCCGGCACTTTATACCAAAGATCCCAAGCGCTTCGACGCGCTGAATGCCGAGGTTGAACGAACCCGCGCCGATCGTGTCAAGGCGGAAGATCGCTGGCTGATGCTGACCGACAAGGCCGAGGCGCTCGCCGCCTGACCTGACGACCATCCCGCCAGACCTCCCTCATCGCGGTGAACGCGATGCGGGAGGCGAGCAGGACGACCTCAGGCGAACTCGACGCCTTCGACGATCTTGGTCGCTGGCGGCGGCAGTTTTGCCTCGGGGACCGGACCCGCGCTGTCATGGGCGCGGATGAACTCCTCGACGACCGGAGCAATAACATTGCGCCAGCGACGGCCGTTGAAGATGCCATAATGCCCGGCGCCTTCTGCCATGAAATAGCGCTTGTCGGCTTCCGGCAGGTTGACCGCCAGATCGAGCGCAGCCTTGGTCTGGCCAAGTCCTGAGATATCGTCGCGCTCACCCTCGATGGCGAGCAGCCCGACCTTGCGGATCGCTGCTGGGTCCGCCGTGACGCCGTTGTGGACGAATTCGCCCTTGGCCACCAACTGGCGCTGGAACACCGTGTCGATCGTCTGGAGATAGAATTCCGCCGTCATGTCGCAGACCGAACGGTATTCGTCATAGAACGCCTTGGTCGCATCGGCGTCGGCATCTTCGCCCGCGACCAGATGCTTGAACATCTCCCAATGCGAATTCATGTGGCTGGCAAGATTCATCGACAGGAAGCCGCTAAGCTGCAGGAAACCTGGATAGACCTTGCGGCCGCCGCCCGGATACATCGCCGGGACCGTCGCGATGACGTTCTGCTCGAACCAGGCGTAAGGCCGCTCGGTCGCCAGATCGTCGACAGACGTCGGCGCCATCCGGGTGTCGATCGGCCCGCCCATCATGGTGAGCGTCGCCGGCAGCGCCGGATGATCGGTCGCCGACATCAGCGCGACTGCGGCGTACGCTGGTACCGCAGGCTGGCATACGGCAAGCAGGTGAGCGCCCGGTCCAACCGCCTCGGTGAACTCGATGATATAGTCGATATAGTCGTTGAAATCGAACTTGCCGTCGCTCAGCGGAACGTACTTCGCGTCGCGCCAGTCAGTGATGTAGACGTCATGACCGGGCAGCAGGCGCTCGACGGTGCCGCGCAGCAGCGTCGCAAAGTGTCCCGACATCGGGGCGACGACCAGCACGCGTGGATCGTTGCGACCGCTAACGGCGCGGACGAAGCGCTTGAGCTGGCCGAATGGCTTGCGGAGCACGATCTCCTCGCTCACGGCAACGCTGGCGCCATCGATGATCGTCGCGTCGAGGCCGAAGTCCGGCTTGCCACGTGGTGCCGCGGCATGGGCAAAAACTTCCAGCGCCCGGGCAACGAGCGGGCTCGAACTGACGTACGACATCGGGTTGGCCGGACTGAGCAGCCATTCCGAAGTTTGCTGCGCCGCTGCACCGACCCCCGCCAGCCACGAGCGCTGCAATTCATACGCATTGTATAACATCGAGAATTCCTGAAAATTCGCGGCTCCCCCCGCCGCGCGCTGCGTGTGTGCCACAGAGCAGGTGCAGCATAAAGCGATAACGGTTGGCAAGCCCCGGCAGTTGCGTCCGCGTCGATTGAGTGACGCTCAATGGTCTGTTAGGTGGCAGTATGGCCTCTCCTTCACAGTTCGACGCCCTGCCCTCGCGCAAGTTCAGCAATCTCGGCCTGCTCTGGCAGTTTCTGCGCCAGTATCCGACTCAATTGGTGGCCGCCGTGCTGGCGCTGATGGTTGCTGCCGGCGCGACCATCGCGATCCCGCAGGGCTTCAAGCTGATCGTCGACAACGGCTTCAAGGCGGGCAGCGATCCAGCCGCGATCGCGCCGTATTTCTGGACGCTGCTCGGCATCGTCGTGGTGATGGGCGCAGCGACGGCGGTGCGCTTCTATTTCGTCAGCTGGATCGGTGAGCGCGTCGTCGCCGACCTGCGTCGCGCCGTGCACCGCCACCTGCTGTCGCTTGATCCCGCCTTTTTCGAAGAGAACCGGCCGTCGGAAATCGCCTCGCGACTGACCTCGGACACCGCGGTGATCGAGCAGGTCGTGTCGTCGAGTGCGTCGATCGCCCTGCGCAATTTCTTCATGGGCATCGGCGGGCTGATCTACATGGCGGTGCAGAGCATCAAGCTGACCGGCTCGATGCTGCTGGTCATCCCCATGACCATCCTGCCGATCGTGCTGCTCGGACGCCGGGTGCGGACGATGTCGCGGACCAGCCAGGACCGTATTGCCAACGTCGGTTCGATCGTTGCTGAGACGCTGGGGGCGATCAAGGTGGTGCAGGCTTTCACCCAGGAGCCTCGCGAAGCAGCACGCTTCGGGGCGGCCGTCGAGGACGCCTTCGCCGCCGCCAAGCGCCGCATCACCGTCCGCGCCGGCATGACGGCGATGGTCATCACGCTGATCTTCGGGGCGATTACGCTGGTGCTGTGGGAGGGCGCGCTCGACGTCGTCAGCGGCAAAATGACCGGCGGGACGATCACCGCTTTCGTGCTGGCAGCGGCGATCACCGCGGGCGCGTTCGGCGCGCTGACCGAGGTCTACGGCGACGTGATGCGCGCTGCGGGGGCGAGCGGCCGGATACAGGAATTGCTGGCCGCGACGCCCGACATCCGCGCGCCGGCAGAGCCGACGCGACTGCCGCCTGCCGAGGGGCGGCTCAGCCTGGAGCGTGTCACATTCCAATATCCGACCAAGCCGGACGCGCCGTCGCTGGTCGACTTCAGCCTGGACGTCGCGCCGGGTGAAACGGTCGCCGTCGTCGGGCCGTCGGGAGCCGGCAAGTCGACATTGTTCGCGCTGGTCCAGCGTTTCTACGACCCGCAGTCGGGTGTCATCCGCGTCGACGGGGTTGCATTGACCGACGCCGACCCGCGAGACGTCCGCGGTCGGATCGCGGTGGTCCCGCAGGAGACCGTGGTCTTCGCTGCGACCGCGTACGAGAACATCCTGTACGGACGGCCGGAAGCGACGCGGGAGGAAGTCTGGGCGGCAGCCGAGACGGCGAACGCTGCCGACTTCCTGCGTGAGCTGCCACAGGGCATCGACACGTTTCTCGGCGAAGCGGGATCGCGTCTATCGGGCGGCCAGCGCCAGCGCCTGGCGATCGCGCGTGCAGTGCTGCGTGACGCCCCGATCCTGCTGCTCGACGAGGCCACATCATCGCTCGACGCGGAGTCGGAGCAGCTGGTGCAGCGCGCGCTCGACCGCTTGATGGCAGGACGCACGACGCTGGTCATTGCGCATCGATTCTCCACCGTGCGCGGCGCGGATCGCATCGTCGTGCTCGATGGCGGCCGCATCGTGGCGCAGGGCACGCACGATCAACTCTACGCGCAGGGTGGCCTGTACGCCCGCCTCGCCAGGCTCCAGTTCGAGGAAGGCCGGCCCGAAGTCGCTTAGCGCTTCGCGGTCGGAGAGGCCGTCTGCGCGAGTTTAGGGCGGATTGGCGTTGCGCAGGTGCGGCCGCGGGCAACGCTTGACCCTCTGCCGTTGTAGGCACGCAGAGGCGCCTGGAGCTATTTAGACAGGCCCCTGGAGCATACCTGATCACCGCTCGACAGGCCGCATGACGGATCAGCCTACGCTGCATTTACCGTCGCGGATCAGCTCAGCATGCGCCCGCGCTAGCGTCGGACCGGATCGTCGCTGCAGTTGCGACGGAAGGACCTTGAGAACGCAAAGAAAAAGCCCGGGCGCTGCCCGGGCTCTCGCCGATCTTCAACTGCTGCGAGATTTCACAGCAGGTCGTGATCCGTCTTAGCTGGCGTAGGCTTCGTTACCGACGAAGCCCATCTTGGTGACGCCGGCCTGCTGGGCCGTTGCCATCACCTTGTCGACGACTTCGTAGCGAGCCAGGCCCTCGGGGTGAAGGCGCAGTTCCGGCTCGGTCGGCAATGCCACGGCCTGCTTGAGGTAGCCGTTAAGCGTCGGCAGCGTGACCTCGGTCTTGTTCCAGTAGATGTTGCCGAGGAAGTCGATGTCGATCTGGTTGAACACCGGATCCACGGTCTGCGGCAGCGGGTTGGGCGGCGGCAGATCGAGCTTCACGGCATGCGTCTGGATCGGGATGGTGATGATGAACATGATCAGCAGCACCAGCATGACGTCGATCAACGGCGTCGTGTTGATGTCCATCATCGGCGCGCCTTCGCCGCCGCCTCCGGATGACATTGCCATTCTATACTACTCCTGACGCCGGTCCCGCAGGACCGGCGATTGTTCGGGACTATTCGCGGGAAACGTTGCCGATGGTCGGCTCGGAGATAAAGCCGATCTTCAGGAAGCCGGCACGCTGCATGGTGAAGATCACCCCGCCGACGCAACGATATTCCATGTCCTTGTCACCGCGGATATGGACTTCCGGCAGTTCAACCTTGCCGCCCAGGTCCTGCTGACGCTTGATGTCGGCCTTGAGGGCGACGACACCACGATCCAGCAGTTCCTGCTTGGTTTCGATCTTCTGCTGGCCCCAGAAGGTTTCGCAGTCCTTGGTAACCGAGATCAGCACGTTTTCCGGCTTGGTCTGCGTGGCGATGTTGGTCACCGTTGGCAGCTTGACCGGCACCGTCTGCAACACCGCCGGGACCGTGATCAGGAAGATGATCAGCAGAACCAGCATGACGTCGACGAGCGGCGTCGTGTTGATGTCCGACATCGGCGCTTCGCTGCCGTCCTCGGAAGGAGATCCGACGTTCATCGACATGGGCGGTATCCTCTATTCGCCACCCTTGGCTCAGCGAGCCGCCGGGGCGACGGGCTTGGCAGTCGAGACTGGTGCGGCACCGACCGGCTGGGCGATACGCGAACCCGAAACCAGGGCACCATGAACGTCAGCGGCGAAGTTGCCGAGGCGCTCCGAGACGTCCTTGTTGCGACGGATCAGCCAGTTGTAACCAAGCACGGCAGGAACGGCGACGGCGAGACCGAGAGCGGTCATGATCAGTGCTTCACCGACCGGACCTGCGACCTTGTCGATCGAAGCCTGGCCCGCGATGCCGATGTTGATCAGAGCGCGGTAAATACCGATAACCGTACCGAACAGACCGATGAACGGCGACGTCGAACCGACCGAGGCGAGGAACGCGAGGCCAGTCTGCAACTTCGACTGGACGTTGGCGTTCGAACGGTTGAGCGCCATCGTCACCCACTCGTGCTGATCGATCTTGTCGGTCAGGCGACCTTCGTGATGGTCGGAAGCGCGCAGGCCGTCGTCGATGATCTGACGGAACGCCGAATTCTTGTCGAGCTTCTTGGCACCTTCGGCGAGCGACGGAGCAGCCCAGAACTTCTTCTCGAGATCCTTGGCGTCGTTCAGGACCTTCTTCTGGTCGTACCACTTGGTGAAGATGATGTACCACGAAATCAGGGACATCACGACCAGAATGCCGAACACTGTCTGGGCGATGATACCGCCCTGGGTCAGTGCGGCCATTAGGCCATAAGGATTTTCGCCTGCGTTCATATTCGGTTCCCTTGCGTCTTGTCTGGATCTTTAGAGTTACGAGCCGCCGCGCGGGTTGACCCCGCTGGCAGGATTATTTGCGGTTGATCTGCCAGCGGATGCGCTTGCTAAGCGTCGAAGCCACAGGAGTGCCGTTCGTCAGCGCCGGCTTGAAGCGCCAGCGTGTCTGGGCGATCTTGCAGGTTCGCTCGTCGAGCTTCGGGAAGTTGCTCGTTGCCGTGACCTGGCAAGTATCGACGCGACCTTGCGCGTTGATGCTGACCTGAACGGACGTCACGCCTTCTTCCTCGGCACGCAGCGACGCTGGCGGATAGTCATCCTCGCTGACCTCGAAGATGCGCGAGTTCGCCGGCTGGGCTGCCTGCGTCGGACCAGTCGGTGCCGGCGGCGGCGGGGGCGCAGCCGGAGCCGGAGGTGCCGGCGTGAACGTCGGCTGCGGCTGCGGGGTCGCAGCCTGGACCGAGATCGTCGGCGGAGGCGGAGCATCACTCTGTACGGTCACCTCGGGAGGTGGCACGTACGGCGGGATCTCGATATCCTTCGGCGGCGGGGGCGGCGGCTCTTCTGGCGGCGGTGCCTCTTCCTTAACGTTGACGGCCTCGATCGGCTCGATCACCTTCTTGATCGCCTTAAGCGCCAAGCCGGTAACGAAAGCGTAAGCGAGGAGCGCGTGGATGATGCCGACCACTATAAGAGCGATCAGGCGGTTCCGGCTCATTCCTTGATCCGCATAAGCCATGGGCTGTGCGACACTCCCTCCAAAACTGTTCCCGTCACCGTGACTTGAACCATGACCGGCCGCCGGTTTTCCGGTCTTGCGGTCTAGCCTCAAAACCGGACGCACGACCGGGACGGTCATGCGGCGGCGACGATGACAACGCATAGCGCCAACTTACGTTGCGGCGATGCCCGTCGGAGGCAAGTGTTAGCCGCGCGTTAGCGATGCCGCAACCGCTTTGTCGCCTTGCCAGTGCCGCAATCTCTCATCTATCGACACGGGATTGTTCAGGAGGTCCGTTGTGAGCCCTATCTTCCGTGCCGCCGCCACCGCCCTGTTCTTCGCTGCCTGTTTTAATACCTCATCGCCGACAAATGCGGCAACTGCTCCTGCGCCGGTCAAGTTGGCGACGACTGTGCCGACCTACGCAGACCTTGTTTCGTTGACGTTGGGGTCGCCGGTCATCGTCC
Source organism: Glacieibacterium sp. (assembly GCF_965200405.1). Classification (GTDB taxonomy): domain Bacteria; phylum Pseudomonadota; class Alphaproteobacteria; order Sphingomonadales; family Sphingomonadaceae; genus Glacieibacterium. The sequence goes on along the minus strand of NZ_OZ241356.1, from coordinate 2,847,103 downwards.
GGGCAACGATCATCAAGGCCGAGCGTCTTGGCAACAAAGACGCTCCGGATGTCGCAGCGGGCCGCGCGCGCTTGCTGATGACCGCCCAGATCAACGCTGCTCTGATTGCTCCCGACGCGGTTCCGGCGATGATCTCGTATCTTGTCGAGCTTCCCCTCGATGCGCGCGGCAAGGTGCCGAAAGCGAAGGGTGCGGCCGTTCTACTATTCCTGCGGCCCAGCGAACGTCCCGGCCAGTATTCGCTGGTGCGCGCCGCCGCGCAGCTGGATGCGGATGCGCAGGTCGAAGCGACGCTGCGCACGATCATCACCGAGGCTCGCGCCAACACGGCGCCGAATGTCACCGGGGTCGGCAATGCCTTCCGCGTGCCGGGGTCGGTGCCGGGTGAAGCCGAAAGCCAGTTCTTCCTGACCACCGCGAGTGGCCGTCCGGTGTCGCTGGTGGTGCTGAGCCGTCCCGGCCAGCAGCGGACCGTACAACTCGCCGTCGGTGACGTCATCGACGACAGCGCGGCAACCATAAAGCCGGCCACTCTGACCTGGTACCGCCTCGCATGCTTCCTGCCAAAGTCCCTGCCCGCCCGCGTCGGCGGCGACGACCTTGCAGCACTTGCCGACGATTATGCGCTGGTCCTGTCGCGCCTCGGACCATGCGAGCGTCGGATCTAGCGGCCTAGAAGGCGCTGAACGACGCGAGTTCGACGCCGACGGCGGCGCAATCCGGATAGATGTCGGGCTTGCGGGTGTTGACGCGGACAGCCGTGACGCCGCGCCGTGCCGCGATCATCGCGTAGATCTGGTGGGCGACGCTTTCCTGCAGGTTGAAGCGCCGCCCGGCGACGAGTTCCAGGATGCCGGTGCGGAGACGGTCGTAGTCCCAGGCCTCCTCGATGCTGTCCGTATCGGGAAAGCTTTGGGCGTCGACCCAGACTTCGACGGTGACGTGCAGGCGCTGCGGGTTGCCGATCTCGAACGCGTGGAAGCCGATATCGCATTGGAACTCGAGATCCTCGAGCACGATCTTGCGCGACTGCGGGCGCAGGGCGTCGGGCACCAGGCCGTCGAGGGTCGCCAGCTGCATCATTTGTCCACCATGAAAGCCACGTCGCGCGGCAGGCCCATCAGGCGCTGCCCGCCGTCGAGAGTGATGATCTGCGCGTTGAGGGTCGGCGTCGCCACGATAAAGCGCAGTGCCCCGACGATCTCGGCTACCTCGACGCCCCGGCCGAGCGGATTGAGCGCATGGACCGCCTCGAAATTCTCGCGGCTCTGCGGTCCGCTGACCATCGTCACCGACGGCGCGATGCCGTTGACGCGGAGGCGCGGCGCATAGGCCCGGGCGGCCAGCTCAGTCAGGCCGGCAAGACCGATCTTGGATAGCGTGTAGGAGAAATAGTCCGGGTTGAGCGCCGACAGCTTGGCGTCGAGGATATTGACCACGCACGCGGTCGTCCCCGGCTCGACCGCGTCGGCGAAGGCGCGCGTCAACAAGGCCGGCGCGCGCAGGTTGACGTCGAAGTGCGTCGTCCAGCGATCCAGCTCGAAATCCTGAATCGTGTCATAGTCGAAGCGCGAGGCGCTGTTGACCAGCAGGCCGAGCGGTGGTGCGCCGACGGCAGCGGCCAGGATAATATCGGCGGCGCCGGGGTCTGACAGGTCGGCAGCGACGACGCGGGCGCCCTGCCCGACTTCGGAAGCCAGCGCTTCGGCTTCGACACGCGACTGGTGGCAATGGATGATTACCGTCCAGCCGTCGGCGGCAAGGGCGCGGACCAGCTCGGCGCCGATGCGCTTGGCACCGCCGGTGACGATTGCGGTGCGGGGCGGCAAGCTCGACATGCCGGCTGACTAGCCGTGGACAGGCATCGGGACAAGCTGCTGCATAATTGGGCAGACCAAGGCCGGCAGGCGCCCGGCCCTGTGTAAGCCCGGCGCACACCCCCGCCATCCTGCCCCCGCCCACCTGCTTATCCACAGTCGCCGTGGATAAGCTTTTGCTGTGGGTGGAAACCCGGCCGCCGTACGCCTAACTTGGCAACTCAATGGCGCAACCCCCCATCCCAGACCGATTTTCCGACCAGAACGCGACGTTCACGGTGCGCGGAAAAGAGACACCCGACATCCAGGTCGGAGTCGAGGCTATCCGCAACGTCTTGAGAACATTACCGCAACGCCCGGGTGTTTACCGGATGCTGGATAGCGCCAACGAGGTCCTGTACGTCGGCAAGGCACGCAGCCTGAAGGCGCGGGTGACGAATTATACCCAGGTGACTCGGCTGCCGCGCCGATTGCAGCGGATGGTCGCGCAAACCCGGTCGATGACGATCGTCACGACCAACAGCGAATCCGAGGCGTTGCTGCTCGAGGCGCAACTGATCAAGCGGTTCCGCCCGGCGTACAACGTGCTGCTCCGCGACGATAAGAGCTTCCCCTTCATCTTCCTGCGCGAGGATCATGCCTTCCCGCGCATCGCCAAGCATCGCGGCGCACGGGTCGGCAAGGGCATCTTCTATGGGCCATTCGCCAGCGCCGGAGCGGTCAACGTTACGCTGAATGCTCTGCAGAAGGTCTTCCTGCTGCGGTCCTGCTCCGACAGCTTCTTCGCCAACCGGTCGCGGCCTTGTCTGTTGCACCAGATCCGGCGCTGCTCCGCGCCGTGCGTCGGCAGGATCGACGGCCCGGGCTACGCGGAGTTGGTCGACGACGCCAAGGCGTTCCTGTCGGGGCGCAGCCAGGAAACGCAGCGCAAGCTTGGCGCAGCGATGGAGACTGCGGCGGCAGCGATGGACTTCGAACTGGCCGCGGTGTTTCGCGACCGTTTGCGCGCGCTGACCTACATCCAGGGTAGCCAGGCGATCAACGCCGGCGACGACGCGCGCGATGCCGACATCGTCGCGATGGCGAGCAATTCCGGCATCATCTGCATCCAGATGTTCTTCATCCGCGGCGGCCAGAACTGGGGTCACCGAAGCTTTTTCCCGGCTCACACCGCCGACGTTCCCGAGGACGAGGTGCTGACCTCGTTCCTGGCGCAGTTCTACGAGGATGTGCCCTGCCCGCGCGAAGTGCTGATCGACCGGACGCTGACCGAAATGGCGCTGGTCGCCGATGCCCTGTCCGAGCGCGCCGAGCGACGGGTCGAGCTGCGCCATGCCCAGCGCGGTCCGGCGCGACAACTGGTCGCGCAGGCCAAGCGCAATGCCGAGGAGGCGCTGGAGCGACGGCTGGCCGAATCGACGACTCAGGGCGTGCTGCTGCGCGAGCTGGCCGAGCTGTTCGACCTGGATACTCCGCCGCAGCGCATCGAAGTCTATGACAACAGCCACATCATGGGCACCAATGCGCTGGGCGCGATGATCGTCGCGGGGCCTGAGGGCTTCCGCAAGAACCAGTATCGCAAGTTCAACATGAACGATGCCAGCATTACGCCGGGCGACGATTTTGCCATGATGAAGGCAATGCTGGCGCGGCGCTTCGCCCGGCTCGAGCGCGAGGACCCCGACCGGACCAGCGGCGAGTGGCCCGACCTGCTGCTCATCGACGGCGGCAAGGGCCAGTTGTCGAGCGTCAATGAAGTGCTCGGCGAGATGGGCGCGCATGGTATTTGTGTCGTCGGCGTCGCCAAGGGACCGGACCGCAACGCCGGGCGCGAAACTTTCCATCTGCCGTCGGGCAAGGAGCTGACGCTGCCGCCGAACTCGCCGGTGCTGTTCTTCCTGCAGCGCCTGCGCGACGAGGCGCATCGCTTCGTCATCGGCGCCCACCGTGCCAAGCGGTCGAAGGCAATCGTCGTCAATCCGCTCGACGAGGTTCCCGGCATCGGCCCGTCACGCAAGCGTGCACTGCTGATGCATTTCGGTACGTCGCGCGCCGTGCGTGGGGCGACGCTCGAGGATCTGGAGAAGGCGCCCGGCATCAGCAAGGCCATGGCCGCCAGCATCCACGGCCACTTCCACCCCCGGGGCTAAGCCTGCTAGCGTGCGATCTTCTCTGCTGGAGCAGGTACGAATGACACTGACCCTCTACACCGCCGCGACGCCGAACGGCTACAAGGTCTCGGTCGCGCTGGAGGAACTGGGGCTGCCCTATGAGGTGCACCGGATCGACCTGATGAAGGGTGAGCAGAAGGAGCAGTGGTTTCTCGATATCTGCCCGAACGGGCGCATTCCGGCGCTAACCGACGATGGTTTCGCGATCTTCGAATCGGGCGCGATCCTGGTCTATCTGGCGGAGAAGACCGGTCAGTTGATGCCGACCGACGCGCAGGGACGCAGCAGGGTCATGCAGTGGCTGATGTTCCAGATGGGCGGCGTCGGCCCGATGATGGGCCAGGCCAACGTATTTTTTCGCTATTTCCCGGAGAAGATTCCGGCCGCCATCGCGCGTTACCAGGGCGAGTGCCGGCGGTTGTTCACGGTGCTCGATACCCAGCTCGGCAAAACCGAGTATCTGGCTGGCGACTATTCGATCGCCGATATCGCCAACTGGTGTTGGACCCGGACTGCCAGCTGGTCGGGTGTCGCGGTCGACGGCCTGCCCAATCTGGCACGCTGGAACGACGCCATCGCGGCGCGCCCGGCAGCCCAGCGCGGCATCGTCGTACCAGAAGACGCATCGCAGAAGATGAAGGACGGCGAACTGGCGAAGAAGTTTGCGGCGGGTGCACGCAGCATGATCGAGATGGGCAAGCCCGCCTGACGCGTCGGCGTCACAGCCCCCGGAACGTCGCGTAATCCTCCAGCGGCGCCCGCCTCGCGTGCAGCGCATTCGCCGGTGCGGCCGGGTCCTTGAGGCCGATCGCCATGCCGGTGAACAGCATCCGCTCGGGCGGGATGTCAAGAAATCCGCGGATCGTCTCCGGGTAGATCGCCCAGCATTCCTGCGGGCAGCTATCCAGCCCTTCCTCACGCAACAGCAGCATCACCGTCTGCAGGTACATGCCGAGGTCGCTCCACTGCGGCGGACCCATGCTCCGCGCCACCGAGCAGAACAATGCCATCGGCGCCCCGAAGAACTGGAAGTTGCGTGCGAACCACTGCAGCCGCGCCAGCTTGTCGGTGCGCGGGATGCCGAGCGCCGCGTACAGATCCTCGCCGACCTCGAAGCGGTACTTGCCGTGCCGCTCGGGCAACTCCTTGGGGTAGATGTCGTATTCGGTCGGCTCACCCTTTGGCGCCTCCTCGATCCGCTGCATCATCAGCGCCTTCAGGTCGGCAAGCGGCTGGCCGGCGATGACGTCGATATGCCAGGGTTGCAGGTTGCCGCCCGATGGCGAGCGCGAGGCGGTGTTCAGCACGCGGCGGATAACCGTGGCATCGACCGGCGTGTCGAGAAAGCCTCGCACCGAGCGGCGGCTGTTGACGGCTTCGCTGACCTGCATATTCACGCACCTTGTCCGGTTGAGCCGCGCCGCTTGATAGCCTAACAACGCCCGGTGTTGTCCAGCCTCCCGAACCTCCTGACGCTCAGCCGCATCCTTGCCGTGCCGCTGTTGGTGCTCCTGCTGTGGCAGCCGGGATGGCTTGGTTTCCTGACGGCGTTCCTGCTGTTCTGCATTGCCGGGGCGACCGACTACCTCGACGGCTATCTGGCACGGGCGCGCGGCACGGTGTCGAAGCTCGGGATTTTCCTCGATCCGGTTGCCGACAAGATCATGGTCGCGGCGACCATCGTCATGCTGGTGCACACCGGCATCGTACACGACTGGGCGGTGATCCCGGCGCTGATCATCCTGCTGCGCGAGATCACCGTATCGGGGCTGCGCGAATACCTTGCCGGACTGCAGGTCTCGTTGCCGGTCAGCGCGCTGGCTAAGTGGAAGACCGCGGCCCAAATGATCGCCCTCGGCGCGCTGATCCTGGCGGGTGCGGCAGCGCTCAAGGCACCGTGGTTTCCAGTGATGCAGATCGGGCTGGTCTGCCTGTGGATCGCAGCGGGGCTGACCGTCATTACCGGCTACGACTATCTGCGGGTCGGCCTGAAGCACATGGCGTGATCTCGCTGCTGTATTTCGCCTGGGTGCGCGAGAGCATCGGCATCGGCGAGGAACAAATCGAGCCCGGCGCGGCGACCGTCGCCGAACTGCTCGACCAGCTGCCTAGCCGTTCGCCGGGGCATGCCGCGGCGCTCGCCGACCGCGGCGCGATCCGGGTGGCTGTCGACCAGGCTTTCGTCGGTTTCGACGCCCCCGTCCGCGATGGCAGCGAGGTTGCGATCTTCCCACCGGTGACCGGAGGCTGAGATGATCGACGTCCGCGTCCAGGCCGGCACCTTCGATCTTGGCGCCGAGGTTGCGGCGCTGACCGCCGGGCGTATCGATGTCGGGGCGGTGGTGACCTTCACGGGACTGGTCCGCGATGTCGCCATGACCCTGGAGCATTATCCCGGCATGACCGAGCGCCAACTGCGCGGCATCGCCGACGAAGCCGCCGCGCGCTGGCCGGCGATATCGGGCACCGTGATCCACCGCTACGGCTCGCTCGAACCCGGGGACCCGATCGTGCTGGTCGCGATCACCGCGCCCCACCGCGCCGAGGCATTCGACGCGGCATCCTTCCTGATGGACTGGCTCAAGACCCGCGCGCCATTCTGGAAGCGCGAGGCCGGTACCGGCTGGGTCGCGGCCAAGGACAGCGACGATGCCGCCGCTGCCCGTTGGTCACCGCGCTAGGCGACGTCGAGCACGACCTTCCCGGTCGCCTTGCGGTCCATCAGCCAACGGATCGCCAGCGGCCCGTCGTCCAGTGAAAAGTGCTTGCTGATGTGCGGCTTCAGCTTGCCCTCTCGGTACCAGCCGAGCAGCTCGGCCATGTTCTCGCGGTGAACGGCGGGCTCGTGCTGGGTGAAGGCGCCCCAGAACACGCCGACGATCGACGCGCCCTTGATCAGCGGCAGGTTGAGCGGCAGCACCGGAATGTCGCCCGCCGCGAAGCCGACGACCAGATAGCGACCGTTCCACGCCATGCCACGGAATGCCGGGTCGGCGAAGCGATCGCCGACCGGATCGTAGATCACGTCGACGCCGCGCCCGCCGGTCAGCCGCTTGACCTCGTCCTTCAGGCTGAGCTCGTTGTAGTTGATCGTCTCGTCGGCGCCGTAGTCGCGGCAGACCTGCAGCTTCTCCTCGGTCGAGGCTGCGGCGATGACCTTGGCGCCCATCAGCTTGCCGAGTTCGACCGCGGTCAGCCCAACGCCGCCCGCCGCGCCCAGTACCAGCAGCGTCTCGCCTGGCTGGAGCCGGGCGCGTTGCTTCAAGGCATGGTGCGAGGTGCCATAGGTCATAGTGAAGCCGCTCGCGATGTCGAACGGCATGTCGCCGGCAATCGGAACGATCTGCGCGCGGTTGGCGATAACGGCTTCGGCATAGCAACCGTTGCCGGTCATCGCGACGACGCGGTCACCGATCGCCAGGTCGGTGACACCCTCGCCGAGCGCGTCGATCACGCCTGCAGCCTCGCCACCCGGCGAGAACGGCAGCGCCGGCTTGAACTGGTAGAGGTTCTGGATGATCAGCGTGTCGGGAAAGTTGACGCCGGCCGCATGAACCTTGACGCGGACCTGGCCCTTGCCCGGCTCGGGCAGCGGGACGTCGCGCACCACCAGCTTCTCCGGCATGCCATGTTCGACGCAGAGGACGGCTTTCATCGATCTCTCCCAACCCAGGTTTTGCGGTTGTGTAGCGCCCCCGAGCCATGCCCGTCACCCGGCAAAAAAATGGCGGCGGTTTGACCCGCCGCCATCGTCAGTCTGTCGGGTCGACTAGATGATGCCGGTTGCGGCACCCGTCGAAGCACGACCGTAATAATCGTCGACCTCGCGACCGCGCGAACTAAAGTCACCGTCGTCGATCTCGTCGCGCGAGTAATTCGGTGCGCCGCGGATCTGATCCGTGGTCTGGCCGATGTTATAGCCGCCCTTGTCGGTGTCGTAGGTCAACACATTCCACGGCAATGGGTGATAACGCTCGCCGATGCCGAGGAAGCCGCCGAACGACATCACTGCATAGGCGACCTTGCCGGAACGCTTGTTGAGCATCAGGGAGTCGATCGTGCCGAGGCGCTCGCCGCTAGCATCGTACACGGCGGTACCCTGGACCTTGTCGGCCGAGATCAGCGTGCCGGTCTCGTCGCTATTGACGTCCTCGGTACGGTCGCGAGCGTCGTCGTCGATGTTATCGCCGCGCGGTCCTGCATTGTAGCCACCACCGAGCGGGCCCGTACCTGCGGTCGACGTTCCGGCGGTTGCGCTGCCATAGCCGGCACTGGTCCCGGCGCCGGTCAGCACTGCATCGCCGCCGCTGGACCTTGTGCCGGTCGCACCACCACCGAAGCTGGTGTCGGTCGCGCCGGCGATGTCCGCCGTGCGAGCGCCGGTCGCGGTATCGTTATAGTTGCTGCGGCCAGTGCCGGTCCCGCTGGTGCTGTTGCCCATCTCGTTGCTGCCCATGCCGGTATTCGACAGGTTGCTTCCACCCATGCCCGCGCTGGCACCGAGGTCACCGGCCTTGGCGCGCTCCTGCTGGGTCAAATCGTCACTATATTCGGGACTGCGGCCGCCATTGTCGACAGCGCCTTGACCGGTAATCCGTTCGTCGCTCATCACAACCTCCTCAAATACAGCAAGAACTAGCTACTTGCAGATGCCTGTCTAAACCCGAGACTAGCGATGCCGGTTCCGGCGGCTTGCCGCTCGGCGCTCACGCTTGGCCTATCACTGGCATTGGACCCGATGCTGGATTATAGCAGTTACAAACCGGGCCGGCACAGACCGGCGGAGACGCGAAGACATGGCGCTGTTCGACTATCTGGCCTCGATCAAGGCCCGCGATCCCGCGCCGCGTTCCCGCTGGGAGATACTGCTGTACCCCGGCGTCTGGGCGCTGGGTTTCCACCGCATCGGTCATGCACTGTACAAGGCGGACCTGTTCTTCGCGGCGCGCGCGGTCAATCATCTCGCACGTTTCTTCACTGCGATCGACATCCATCCGGGTGCTACGATCGGGCGCAATTTCTTCATCGATCACGGCTTCGTGGTGATCGGCGAGACCGCGGTGATCGGTGACGACGTGACCATCTACCAGTGCGTCACGCTGGGCGGCACCGATCCGGCCGGCGGCGTCGCGGGCAAGCGTCACCCTACCCTCAGCGACGGCGTCATCGTCGGTTCCGGTGCACAGGTGCTCGGCCCGATCATTGTCGGCAAGCGGGCCCGAATCGGCGCCAATGCCGTCGTTACCCGTGACGTGCCGGAGGGTGCGACCATGGTCGGCATCCCGGGGCGGCAGGTGGTCGTCGACGCCGAAGCCTATGCCAAGCCGTTCATGCCGTACGGCACGCCGTGCAGCCAGCGCTTCGATCCCGAGACTCAGAAGCTGGAGATCCTGCGCTGCGAGGTCGAGACGCTGCGGGCCCGCATCGACGCGCTGACCCGCGAGGATACCGGTGGCCGCGACGTGAAGCAGGCGGGCTGACCCTGTCGAACGTCCTGCCGCTGCCGGTCCGCGGGGCCGTCCAGACGGTGTTCGATCGGCTCGAACTCAACACCATCCTGGATATCTACGGCCGGATGGTCTCGGCCGGCTTGTGGCGCGACTATGCCATCGAGTTCGGCAAAGACCGCGCGCTGTTCTCCGCCTTCCGCCGCTCCAGCGAGCGGCCAGAGATGCAACTGGTCAAGGAGCCGGCGTTGCGCCTCAAACAGGGTCAATATGCGCTGATCGGCGAGGCCGGGGCGGTGCTCAAACGCGGCCACGAACTTCGCCCGGTGCTGGCGCCGATCGAGCGCAAGCTGTTGCGGCTGGTCGGCGACTGATTTCAGGCGATACGCCCGGCGTTGATCCGCAGGGTCTGCGCCGCCAGCCGCTCCGCTTCTGCCCGGTCGTGAGTGACATAGAACACCGGGATCGGGAACGCGGCGAACAGACGTTCCAGCGCCTCCAGCAACAGGTTGCGGGCATCGCTGTCCAGCGCCGACAACGGCTCGTCCATCAGCAACAGCTGCGGCTGGCTCAACAACGCCCGGGCGATCGAGGCGCGCTGTGCCTCGCCGCCGGACAGTCGCTCGGGCTGTCGATCAAGCAAGTCGCCGATGCCGGTCGCGGCGACGATCGCCTGCCGTTCGAAGCGCCCCGCCCCGGCCCGTTGCGCCGCATAGTCGAGGTTTTGGGCGACGCTGAGGTGAGGCAGCAGCCCCGGCCCCTGCGGGACGTAGCCGATGCGTCGCCGGTGCGCCGGAACGAAGCTCCGTCCCGACTGCCAGACGATATCGCCGAACCGCACCTCGCCGTCGTGCCGGTCCAGGCCGGCGAGCGCCCGCAGCACGCTGGTCTTGCCCGATCCCGATGGTCCGACCAGCGCCGTGACGCCCTGCCCCGGCACCTCGAAGTCGACATCCAGGCTGAAGTCGCGCCCCAGCCGCCCTGCCAGCCGCACCGCGATCATGGTCGCAGCCCGCCGATCCGCCGCTCGACCAGCAGCAGCGCCAGCAGCGTCGCGAAGGCGAACACCACCAACCCGGCGGCGATCCGGTGCGCCGCCTCGAACTGCAGGCTCTCGACGAGCTGATAGATGCGCGTCGACAGCACTTCGGTACGCCCCGGGATGGCGCCGCCGATCATCAGCACGACGCCGAACTCGCCGACGGTGTGCGCGAACACCAGGATCGCCGCCGACAGGAAGCCGCGCCGGGCCAGCGGCAGCGCCACCGTCGCGAAGCTGTCGAGCGGCGACGCGCTCATCGACGCGGCCAGTTCCAGCGGCCGGTCCCCGATTGCCTCGAACGCCGTTCGCAGCGGCTGCACGGCGAACGGCAGCGAATAGAATAGCGAGCCGATCACCAGCCCTTCGAACGTAAAGGCCAGCGTCCGGATGCCGAACGGATGGAGCAGCGCCATCAGCGGACTGTCCGGCCCCAGCGCGACTAGCACGTAGAACCCGATCACCGTCGGCGGCAGCACCAACGGCAGCGCCGACAGTGCCCCGGCGATCTCCTTCCACCATGACCGCGACCGCGCCAGCCACCAGGCCAGCGGCGTCGCCAGCACCAGCAGCAGCACGGTCGTGATCGCCGCCAGTTCGGCGGTGGTGAGCAGGATGGTCTTCATCGACGGTGGGGCGAACCTCTACCGCACCTCGTAGCCGTAGCGCCGGATGATCGCCACTGCCTCACGCCCCTTCAGGAATTTGACGAACGCCTTGGCCACCGGGTTCGCGGCGCCGGACTTGAGCAGCACCGCCTGCTGGTCGATCGGCTTGTGCAGCGTCTTCGGAACCAGCCAGCGCGAACCACCTGGCACGGCGATCACCTGGCTTTGCGCCACAAAGCCCAGCTCCGCCGCGCCCGTCGCAACGAACTGGTACGCCTGGGTGATCGAGCTGCCGCGGACGATCCTGCCCGACAGTGCCGGATAGACGCCGAGCGCCTGCATCGTCTCGACCGCCGCGGTGCCATAGGGCGCAGCCTCCGGGTCGGCGATGGCAAGGTGGGCGAAGCTGCCGGACTTAAGCACCTTGCCCGCCGGATCGACGACGCCCGGGGTGGCCGAGTACAGCATCAGCCGACCCACGGCATAGGTGAAGCGACTGCCTCGCACCGCCAGCCCGTCCTGCTCGGCGCGTCGTGGCCGGTCGGCATCGGCGGACAGGAACACCTCGAACGGCGCACCGTGCGATATCTGGGTGTAGAACGCGCCCGACGCGCCGAAGCTCAGGATCGCAGTATCGCCAGTCGCCTTCTGGAAGGCCGCCGCAATCTGTTTGGCCGGCTCGGTGAAATTGGCGGCGACCGCGACCTGCGTTTCCGCGGCCATCGCCGGCAGCGCCATCCCGATCAGCACGGCGGCGGCCAACAGGCGGCCTGGAACGATCGACATGTCGAGACCTCTCGTCTGCTGCTTGCTTGCGGAACTGCCGCCTCGAGCCATTCCCGGCAAGTCGCAAATTGCCCTAGCGGCTGAGCGCGGTCGTGTCTGCCGCGGGTCCACCGACCTTCATGTTCCCGGGGCCGCTGCAGCCCAAGCGGCCGGAACGGACGAACTTCTGGATGCGCTTCCCGGTGTCGACCTCGGCCGTGTAGATATTTCCAAGGCTGTCGGTGGCGACCTGGTGCAGCCAGTGGAAATCGCCCGCCATGCGCCCGTTCCGGCCAAGGCGGCCAAGCTCCTGCAACGTGCGGCGATCGAGGATGTAGATCGTCATGTTCGAGTTATCGCCGACGTACAGGCACGACTGCGCCTTGTCGGTCGAGAAATTGACCGAAACGGTCGTGCCGGGAATGCTGGTATTGGTGTGCTCGCTGATGAACTGTTCCGTCAGATAGCCGCACTGCCCGGGCGTACCCGCCGGGTTGCGGCACGGCTTGCCGAGCGCGGCGCTGTTGCTATCGAAGACCTGCACGCGGTTGTTGCCCCGGTCGCAGACATAGACTTTGCCGTCCGCCGCGATCTTGACGCAGTGCACCGGCGGCCGGAAGAACGCCGGCTTGCGGTTGCCGCGCGCATAATCGTCGATCCACGGTCCAGCAGCCTCGGCCGCCGCGTCGTCGACCGGGTTGTTCCCATAAGCGCCGAAATGGCCGATGTAGCGGCCAGTGTCGGCATCGACGATCAGGACGTGCCGATTGCCATAACCGTCGGAGATATAGAGTCGATTGGTGCGAGGATCGACGACCATGTCGGTCGCTCGGTACAGCAGCGGGGTGCCGCCGATCCCGCCCTTGATGTCGTTGCTGTCCGGACCCGACGGGGTGCCGCCGATGCGCATCTTGAAGTTGCCGTCCATGTCGAACTTCAGGACGAAACCGTCGCCGCCCGCCGTGTTGGTGTCCCACGGCGTCGATACCCGGCTGGCCCCGGCCCGCGGCGCCACGGCGTTGCCCGAGATCCAGACGTTGTCCTTGTCGTCGACATAGATGCCGTGCTCGCTGGCGGGCCAGATACAGCCGTCCTCGGCCTTGCACTTGCCGCCGATGAAGCCGGGGTCGGAGGGGCCACCCCATGATCTCAGCAACTTGCCCTGGGCATTGAATTCCAGCACCGCAGGCGCCGCCTTGCAGCAATCGGCTGCGGGGCCGTAAGGACGCTCGAAGCTGAGACCGTTGACCGGCACGCCCTTCGGGCCTGGCTTGCCGGAAACGGCATCTTCCAGCCCGGCTTCCTCGTTGGTCATCGTGCGGGCGCGATTGTAAACCCAGACATGGTCGTGGCGATCGACGAAAAGCCCACCGACCTGGCCGAGCAGCCAGTCGTGCGGCAGTCGCTGGGGCCAGCCCGGTTCGACCGCAAAGTCCGGGGTCCGCGCCGTCGCCGGGCGATTGTACACCCCGGTCGCCGCGACAGCCGGGCCGGCGACCGCCATCAATCCAGCGACAGCCAAGAGCCATCCGCCAACCAGTCGCGCCATCGATCACCCCCCGCGCCTCGGATGGGCGCCCGCTGCAAAGGCTAGGCTCCTGCCCAGGCAACGGCAATGTCGTCGATCAAGTCCGAGCAACACGAAAGACCGGCTCGGTCAGGTAGCCCTCGCGCAGCTTCTGGATGACCGCCCATGTCGCGAAGTATCGTCGCCGGTTATACGCCGAGCGCGCCATAGGGCCGGAGTTTACGGAAGCGGGCGCTCAGCAATAGGCTCTGGCCGATGGCCCCCGCCATTATCAACGCCGGCGACCGAGCGGCGCATATCTTGCGAACTCGCCGGTTCACAATGGCGCAGGCGGGTGCTCCTCGAAATATCCGGGACGCCCCGGTTGCCAGTGACAAACATCCTTAACGGCCCAAAACGTCTGGAAAGTCGCGTTACTATCCACGACGACTAGCGCACTTCCGCGTAAATGATGCTAACCCGCCGTTAACGGCCGGTGTTCAAGCCTTACCGGTCGTGGAACGCCCGCCATCTAGACCATGGCGGGCGTTCGTTGCTTACGTACATGATTCAGGCTTGCCGCGGCGCCGGTTGGTGGGCTGCATTCACAATACGCCACCCGCTCAGCAGCCCACCCCAGCATGCGCGCTGGCCCGACTCTGTTTAGTTATCAATGGTTAAAAATGTCCCCAGCAACTTTGGATAGGGCTGAGGTCTGTGGCATCGCCTTCACACACACTCTGGTAATCTGGCGTTGTTTGATGTTAAAAATTTATTTCGGAGACGCAGAACCAAATCGCTTGGCATGCGTATATCCGTGAACATGCCACCAGCTGCCGGATTTCCCATGCGTTCGCTTTTCAATGCCCTCCAGGCGATGTTGCGGTGGCTCTCCGCTTCCGACGATGTTTGGGAGCGTCGGGCCACATCGGATCGCACCGATGGACTGCACCGCTTCGCCCAGGCTTCGAAATCAGATCGCTACGGTCGCTAAACGTCCGTCGTCATTGTGTGACTTTCCACTTGTAAGCGCACAACTCAGCCTCCACCCTTCGTCCCGCTGGTCGCCGCCGGCAACAGCCTGACAGAGGTGTCGATGCTAATCCGAGCTGGGTTCGAGATCGTTCTTGGCGTCAACGTGCCGACGGCCATGACGGCAATGTTGAAGGTCCATCCCTCACGCGCCGGCGACCTGCTCGAGCCCGATCACGTCCATGTCTCGGGCGGCGTTCCGCACCATGAGTATATCGACAGCTTCGGCAACGTCTGCACGCGCCTGACGCTGCCCCCCGGCGACACTGTACTCAGCTGCGACCTGCTCATCCACGACAGCGGTATTCCGGACATCCAGTCGCCGGACGCGCGCCAGCATCCGGTCGAGGAGCTTCCCGACGATATCCTCGTCTATCTCCTCGGCAGCCGGTACTGCGAAACCGATCGCCTGTCGGGCCTGGCGTGGAACCTGTTCGGCCATGTCGAACCCGGCTGGAGCCGCGTCCAGGCGATCGTCGACTATGCGCACCGCCAGATGACCTATGGCTATGAATATGCGGACCCGATGCGCACCGCCTGGCAGGGCAACGAGCAGCAGGTCGGCGTCTGCCGCGACTTCGCCCATCTCGCGGTCGCCCTGTGCCGGTGCATGAACATCCCGGCACGCTATTGCACCGGCTACCTCGGCGACATCGGCGTTCCGCCCGCGGCTTCGGCAATGGATTTCCATGCCTGGTTCGACGTTTACCTTGGCGGCGCGTGGCATGTTTTCGATGCGCGCCACAATCACCCGCGGATCGGACGCATCCTGATGGCGCGCGGCCGCGATGCCACCGACACGGCGCTGACCACCACCTTCGGGCCGGTCTGGCTCAACGGCTTCAAGGTCCACACCGACGAAATCCCCGAGCAGGGTTGAATTATCGCCGGCGGCTTGCCTCTGCAGCATGAGGTTTGGCTGCAGTACGGTTCGTCACGGCGGAATACCCTGCGATGATCCTCCACTTTGGGACAGTCCGAACCTCAGCCGGGATAGACTGTTCGATACAGCTCTCGCTATACCGCTACGTCTAGTCTAGTTTGCTTTCACCGGGTTGGACTATTGATTCCCGGTGAAACACTGTTCGCCTCGATGTTGACATCTTGAGGTTGAGTGGATCGACTTAGGAGATACTCCATGAAGATCACGACAATGCTTGTCGGCGCGACGACGCTTCTGATGCTGCCGATGGTAGCGCAGGCCCAGTCCGCCGCTCCTGCGACGGCGCCGGTCGACCAGGCCATGCCTGCGGCCCCGGCAGCGCCTGATCCCGCTGCCGCACCCGCCGCGACACCTGCTGCAGAGGCACCTGCGACAGCGCCTGCCGTGGCCTCCGCTGCCGACGGCGTCACCAAGGAGGGCGGCAAATATATGAAGGACGGCCGCAAGGCGACGAAGGACGAGATCGCCGAGTACAAGAAGGCCGGCAAGGCTCGTCACGAATAGCCCCGGCGTATCGGATTGATCCTGCCCATGGTGCCATCAGCCCGGCACCATGGGCAGTCGTCTGTCCGGACTTGGCGAGCCGGAGGTTTCGGCGCTATGCCGGAGTGTCGCTGCCGCTCGGGCGCGATACTATCGGGAAGCCGCAATGAAGTTCCTCGCGTTCGGAGAGATCATGCTCCGACTGTCGCCGCCGGGGCGCGAACTGCTGCTGCAGACCCCCGCGTTGCAGGTCTGGGTGGCGGGCGCGGAGGCCAACGTCGTGACGGCGCTGGCGCGGCTGGGGCATGATGCCGGGCTGGTCAGCGCGGTGCCGGACAACGACCTCGGGCGCTCTGCCCTGAGCACGTTGCGCGGCCACGGCGTCGATACCGGCGGCATCCAGCTGGCTGGCGACCGGATGGCGCTGTATTTCGTCACCTCCGGCGCCGGGATGCGCGCCACCGAGGTCATCTACGACCGCGCGCACTCCAGCTTTGCCGAACTACCGCAGGACGCCTGGGATTGGCCGGCGCTGCTGCAGGGTGTCGATCGCCTGCACCTGTCCGGGATCACCCCCGCCCTCGGTCCGGTGCCGGCGCAGAGCGCCATCGCAGCGGCTCGCGCTGCCAGCGAGCGCGGCATCCCGGTCTCGTTCGATGGCAATTACCGCGCCAAGCTTTGGGAACGCTGGCCCAGCGATCCGCGCGCTATCCTGACCGAGCTTGTCGGGCACGCCGACTTGCTGTTCGGCAATCACCGCGACATCGCGCTGCTGCTCGACCGCGAGTTCGGCGGAGATGGCGAAGAACGGCGGCAGGAGGCGGCGGCGGCAGCGTTCGCGGCGTTTCCCAAACTCGAGATGATCGCGTCGACCTCGCGTACGGTCGAAAGCGTCGATTGCCACCGCCTGTCCGCGCGCATCGATACCAGAGCCGGCCATGTGCAGACCGGCGAGGCGGTGATCTCCGGCATCGTCGACCGCATCGGTGCCGGCGACGCCTTCGCAGCCGGTGTCCTCCACGCGTTGCGCCACGGCAAGGACGCCGGCGAAGCGGCCCGGAGCGGGCTGGCGCTGACCATCCTCAAGCACTCGCTGCCCGGCGACGCCAGCCTGTTCCGCCCGGCGGACCTCGAAGCCTTTGCCGCCGGTGGCCTCGACGTCCGACGCTGAGCCGCTCTAGCGGGTCGGGTTGATCAGGTACTTCTCGCCGGTCGCCTTGCGCTGATAGGCCATCAGTATGTCCGGCTTCAGCGCCTCGGCCAGCCCGATGGTGGCGGTGTAATGACTGGCAAACGTCGTCTTCAGCTCGTCGACGACGCGCTTGCGCAACCGCGCCGCAACCTCCGCCCCGGCTTTCTGCAGGAACGGGAACAGCAGCCAGCCGCTCAGGCTCCACGAGAAGCCGAAGGTACGGTTCAGGCTCGTCGGTCCCAGGTCGAGGGCACCGTAGATGTAGACCTGCTTGAAGGTCGTGGACCCATAGCGGCTATACTCGCCTGGGTTGCGATTGGCCGCGTTCTCCATCGCCGTCAGGATCTGGCCCGCCAGCTTGCCGCCGCCGATCGCATCGAAGCCGAGCGTCGCCCCGGTCGCCGCGATCGCGTCAGTCAGCGCCGCCTCGAAATCGGGCGTGCTGCTGTCGATCACCCATGTCGCCCCGGCGGCCTTGAGCAGCGCCACCTGCGCCTCGCCCCGAACGATGTTGACCAGCGGCACGTCGTCCGCAAGGCAGATACGGTTGAGCATCTGGCCGAGGTTCGACGCAGCGGCGGTGTGAACGATCGCCTTGTGTCCCTCCATCCGCATCGTCTCGACGAAGCTGAGCGCGGTCAGCGGGTTGACGAACATCGATGCGCCGTCGGCCGAGCTCGCGCCGTCGGGCAGTACCAGCGCGTCGCGCGCCGCGATCTTGCGAACCTGTGTGTACATGCCGCCACCGATCATGCCGACCTTCTTGCCGAGCAGGTGAGCGACGTTCTCACCGGCCTCGACCACCGTGCCGGCGCCTTCGTTACCGACCGGCATCGACTGGCCGACCCGTGCCGCGACCGTCGCCAGCCGGCGCTCCGAGACGTCGAAGATCAGCGTCGGGCGCTCCGAAGTACCACCGGTCCGCAGCGTCGCCAGGTCGGCGGGCCCGAGCAACAGGCCCAGGTCCGACGGGTTGATCGGCGCGGCCTCGATCCGCACGACGATCTCGTCGGGTCCGGGTGCGGCGACCGTGACATCCTCCAGCGACAGGGTCAGCGACCCTTCCGCCAGGATCGTCGAACGAAGCTCAAGTCCGTGCCGCTGATCGCTCATGTCGCTCTCCCTTGTTTCGTCGTTGCGACCAGCCCGCGATCTTCCAGCATCGGCCCGATGTCGGGATCCTTGCCATAGAAGTTGCGGAACATGACGTCGTAATCCAGCGTGTGCCCGCGTGACAGGATCAGGTCGCGGAAGCGCTGGCCGTTGGCGCGGGTCATGCCGCCGTTCGCCTTGAACCACGCGAACGCGTCGTTCTCCAGCATCTGCGTCCACAGATAGGCGTAATAGCCGGCCGCATAGCCGCCCGAGAAGACGTGGCTGAAATAGCTCGACCGATAGCGCGGCGGCACGTCGGCGATGTCGAGCCCGGTCTTGGCCAGCGCCTCGGCCTCGAACTTGTCGGCATCCTGCAGCGGCGCCGACGCCGGCAGCGCATGCCACTGCATGTCGAGTTCGGCGGCGGCGATCAGCTCGCCCAGCTGATAGCCCTGGTTGAACTTGTCGGCCTTGCGGATCTTGTCGACCAGTACCTGTGGCATCGGCGCGCCGGTCTGGTAGTGCACGGCATAGTTCGCGAAGACCTTGGGATCGTCGGCCCAATGCTCGTTGAACTGCGACGGAAACTCGACCACGTCGCGCGCCACGCTGGTGCCCGACAGTGTCGGATACACCTGGTCGGCGAACAACCCGTGCAGCGCATGGCCGAACTCGTGGAACATGGTGCGCACGTCGTCGGAGGTGATCAACGCCGGCTGGCCCGCCGCGGGCTTGGGCAGGTTCGCGACGTTGTAGACGACCGGCTTGGTGCCGAGCAGCTTCGACTGGCCGACGAACTCGCTCATCCACGCGCCGCCGTTCTTGTTGTCGCGCTTGAAGTAATCGAAATACATCAGGCCCATCGCCGAGCCGTCCTTGTCGAACACCTCGAAGACCTTCACGTCGGGATGGTAGACCGGAATGTCGGTGCGTGGCTTGAAGCTGATGCCGTACAGCTGGTTGGCGGCGAACAGCACGCCCTTCTCAAGCACAGTATCGAGCAAGAAATACGGCTTCACCTCGTCCTGGTTGAGGTCGAAGCGCGCCTTGCGGACCTTTTCGGCGTAGCGGTTCCAGTCCCAGGCACGCGGCGCGAACGTCTCGCCCCCCGACTTGATCATCGCGGCGATCTCGGCGGTTTCGCGGCGCTGCTGGGCGGCGGTGGCCGGGATCAGCTTGGCCATAAACGCCTTGGCCGCCTCGGGCGTTTTCGCCATCTGGTCCGACAGGGTGTACGATGCATAGTCCGGAAAGCCGAGCAGCTTGGCCTTCTGGGCGCGCAGTTGCGCGATCTTTGACAGCGTCGCGCGGGTGTCGTTGGCATCGCCCTTGACGGTGCGGGTCCAGCTCGCCTCGAACAACGCCTCGCGCGTCGCCCGGTCGCTGAGCGAGACCAACGCCGGCTGCTGCGTGGTGTTCTGCAGCGGTAGCACCCATTTGCCGGTCAGGCCGCGATCCTTGGCGCTCGCCGCCGCGCTCGCGATGCCGGCATCGCCCAGCCCGGCCAGCTTGGCGGGATCGTCGACGACCAGCGCCCCCGCCTTGGTCGCGGCGAGCAACTTCTGCTGGAACTCGGTCTGCAGCTGCGACAGCTGGCCGTTCAGCTCGCGCAGCTTGACCTTGTCGGGTGCCGACAGTCGCGCGCCCGCCTTGATGAAACGCTCATGGATGACCTTGAGCAATTGCGCCTGCTCGAGATCGAGCTTGAGCGTGGCGCGCTTGTCGTACAGCGCCTGGATGCGCGCGAACAACGGTACGTCGAGGTAGATCGCGTCGCTCAGCGCGGTCAGCTTGGGCGCCTGCTCCTTCTGGATCGCCTGCAGCGTGTCATTGGTGTTGGCCGAGTTGACGCCGTAGAACGCCGCGCTGACCCGGTCGAGCAGCGCGCCCGAGCGCTCCATTGCGACGATGGTGTTGTCGAAGGTCGGCGCGGCCGGATTGTCGGCGATCTTGCGGGTCTCGGCCAGCTTGTCGGCGACGCCCTGCTCGAACGCCGGCGCGAAGTCGGCGTCCTTTATCCTGTCGAACGGTGGCGCCTGGTAGGGCAGCGTGCTCTCGGCGGCGAAGGGATTGGTCGGCGGCAGCGCCGCACTGGCAGTGTTGGCCATCATAAGCATTGCCGATCCGGACAGGAGACGCACGAGAGTCATCGATACACTTTCGCTTGGGCCGAGCCTATTTTGCCTCGGCGAGTGATTTCATCGTCTCCAGCGCGGTCTGGAAACGCGTCGTCATCCGGGCCTTCTCCGAAGCGCGGACGGTGTCCGACGCCATCGCGCCCTGGTCGTAGAACAGCGTGTAATGCAGCGTCGATGCGCCCTTGCCGGCCGGCTCGACCGCCAGCGTGCCGTGATAGGCGAACGGCACCATCGATCCGACGGTCTGCAAATAGGTGTAGGAATGGGCGGTCTGCGCGACCATCGCCTCCTCGACCGTGCGATCGCGCAGCCGGCGCACGGTGCCGACCTCACCGGTGCCGGAGCCATAGTCGCAGCTGACCTTCAGCCACTCGGCGATGGCGCAATAGCCGCCGACCCTGCTCCACACCGCATCGGCCGGGCGCGCGACCGGAACCGACAGCCTGATCGCGACGAAATCGGCGGCCCGGCTGCCCGATGCAGCACCGGCAAGCGCCATGACCGCAAGGCACGTCAACACCGGCCTGCAAACTAATCCGCGCATGTTAAAACTCCCCATTCGTGCCGCGGCATTCCCGCGATCGATGCCGAAGGTGCTTAACAGGCTTGAATCGGGGATGCTATGAAACTCGCCGAACCACGGCACGCACTTTCAAACCGACAAGGCGTGGTGCCGGCGACCATCCAAGGGGAGATGTCATGAGCCTGTCCGGACCAGCGGCGAGCGCGACATGAGCGGCAGGCTGGCCGGCAAGACCTGCCTGGTGACCGGCGCCGCGCAGGGTATCGGCCGTGCCGTCGCCGAGGCTTTCCGGCGCGAGTGCGCGGCGCTGGTCGTCACCGACCTGGCGGTCGACAAGCTCGATGCGATCTTCTCCGGCCCCGACATCCGCACGGCGCGAATGGACGTCACCGACGCCGCCGAGGTCGAGGCGGTTGCCGCCGCCAATCCCGCGGTCGACGTTCTGGTCAATTGCGCCGGTTGGGTCGCCACCGGGACGATCCTCACCGGCTCGCCCGCCGACCTGGGGCGCAGCTTCGACATCAACGTCGTGTCGATGACCAACACCATCCGCGCCTTCCTGCCCGCGATGCGCGAGCGCCGGGCCGGGTCGATCGTCAACATCGCCTCGGTCGCATCGACGGTGATGGCTGCCCCCGACCGCTTCGCCTATGCCACGTCGAAGGCCGCCGTCATCGGCCTGACCATGTCGGTGGCGCGCGACTTCGTCGGCGATGGAATCCGCTGCAACGCGATCAGCCCGGGCACCGTCGACAGTCCGTCGTTGGGCGACCGCATGGCCGCGACCGGTGACGTCGCTGCCGCACGTGCCGCCTTCATCGCCCGCCAGCCGATGGGCCGCCTCGGCACTCCCGAGGAGATCGCCGCCGTCGCCCTGCTGCTTGCATCCGACGAGGCGACGTTCATGACCGGGGCGAACCTGATCATCGACGGGGGGATGAGCCTGTAGATCGGCGCGTCTAGGCGCCGTAGCGCTTCACGTCCTGGCGCTGCTGGCCGAGGCCGTCGATCCCCAGCGTCATCACATCGCCTTCCTTCAGCCACATCGGCGGCTTCTTGCCCATGCCGACGCCGGGCGGCGTGCCGGTGGTGATCAGATCGCCGGGCTGCAGGCTCATGAACTGGCTGACGTAGTGGACGATGAACGGCACGTTGAAGATCAGCGCCGAGGTGTTGCCGGTCTGCATGCGCTGGCCGTTGAGGTCGAGCCACAGCGCCAGATTGCCGACATCGTCGACTTCGTCGAGCGTCACCAGCCACGGACCGAACGGGCCGAAGGTGTCGCAGCCCTTGCCCTTGTCCCAGCTGCCGCCGCGCTCCAGCTGATACTCGCGCTCCGACAGGTCGTTGACGACGCAAAGGCCGGCGACATGGTCCATCGCATCGGCCTCGCTGACGTAGCGGCACTCCTTTCCGATCACCAGGCCGAGTTCGACTTCCCAGTCCGCCTTGGCCGAGGTCGGCGGCAGCAGCACGGTGTCGTTCGGCCCGATAATCGCCGAGGTCGCCTTGGTGAAGATGATCGGCTCGGACGGGATCGGCTGGCCCGATTCCGCGGCATGGTCGCGGTAGTTGAGCCCGATGCAGATGAACTTGCCGACCCGCGCGACCGGCTCGGCGATGCGCACCTCGTCGGCGACCAGCGGCAGCGCGTCGAAATCGATGCCGCTTAGCGCGGCGAAACCACTCGCCAGCAGGGCGCCGTCGATGTCGTCGACGATGCCGGCCAGGCTGCGCACCCGGCCAGCCTTGTCGAGAACGCCGGGCTGCTCATGCCCGACAGGTCCGTAGCGCAGCAATTTCATCGCATCATTCCCGGATCAGGAGTTCAAACAGCCGGCTTGCCCGACCTGGTGGATGGCGCGACCGTCGCGCTCACCCCCAGGCTCGAATAGCGCTCGGGCTCGGTATAGGCCATGCGCAGGTGGGTCAGCATGGCGAATTGCGGATCGGTGTCGGAGTCGCCGGTGACGACGTCGAGCAGCGCCCGGTGATGGTTCAAGCGCCAGCGCCGCACCTCCTGGCTGTCGTGCTCCAGCGCCTTGTGCGCGAACAGCGACACCGTCAGCGAATCGAGCGTCCGCACCAGGTACGGATTGCCCGCGGCGTGCCAGATGACGCTGTGAAACTTGCGGTCGAGGGCGGCTGCATCGATCAGCGGCCCCTCCCATGCGTCCATCTTGATCACCAGCTCGGTCAGTTCCGCGCGGACCTCGGGGGTCAGGCGGGCCCGCGCCAGCCGCATCGCCTCGGCCTCGAGCACGATGCGCAAGCTGTTGATCTGCTGCACCTCGTCCGCACCGAGGCGAACGACGAACATGCCGCGCCGCTCGTGGTTCATCACCAGCCCCTGCTCCTGCAGCTGGCTCAGCGCTTCACGAACCGGGATGCGGCTGATATTGAACTCGCGGGCGATCTGGCTCTCGTTGAGCCGGTCGCCGGGCCGGTAACGGCCGTCGATGATCTCGGCGCGCAGACGGCGCACGACATGGCTGCGCAGGGTCGGCGGCGTCACGTCGGACACACCCGGCGACGTGATCATGGCAGCAGCGTCATCTCGAACCCCCACAGCATCGGCTGTCCCGGCGTTGTACACTATATTCCGGGTCAAGCCATCCGGGTGACTTGCCATCTGTTACGATGTCGCGCCAGCCATCCCTTGAGGAAAATCGCCCTGTATACTACGCGGTGGTGCGTGACCTGGAGCGAGTGACGATCCGTGCAGATGCCGATCCCCGACGCGACGACACTGGCCAACCGGTCCGTGCTCATCGCCGGCCTGCGCGGCGTGCTGGCCGACGGCGTCATCGAGGAAGCTGCCGAGCTGGCGGCCTATTCGTGCGACGGCCTGACCGCCTATCAGCAGCTGCCGCTCGCGGTCGCCCTGCCCCGCACCACGGCCGAGGTCTCGGCGATCCTGAAATACTGCCAGTCGACCGGCCTGAAGATCGTGCCGCGCGGCTCGGGCACCTCGCTGTCGGGCGGCGCGCTGCCGCTGGCGGACGGGCTGGTGATCGGCATGGCGCGCTTCAACCGGGTGCTGGAGGTCGACTATGACAACCGCTGCGCCGTGGTCCAGCCGGGGGTGACCAACCTCGCGATATCCGCGGCGGTGGCGTCGCGCGGCTTCTACTACGCGCCCGATCCGTCGAGCCAGATCGCCTGTTCGATCGGGGGCAATGTCGCCGAGAACTCCGGCGGCGTGCACTGCCTGAAATACGGCATGACCAGTAACAACCTCCTTGGGGTCGAGATGGTGCTGATCGACGGCACCGTGGTCCGGCTCGGCGGCAAGGCGCTGGATGCGGCGGGCTATGATTT
The DNA here is from genome assembly GCF_965200405.1 of Glacieibacterium sp. Lineage (GTDB taxonomy): Bacteria > Pseudomonadota > Alphaproteobacteria > Sphingomonadales > Sphingomonadaceae > Glacieibacterium. Next base: position 2,823,022 of record NZ_OZ241356.1, on the reverse strand, counting down.
GCTCGGTATCGTCTGCGGTTCGGAAGGACTGCTCGGCATTGTCACCGAGGTCACCGTCCGCATCCTGCCCAAGCCGGAGAGCCAGCGCGCCCTGCTCCTCGGCTTCCCGACCGTCGAGGCGGCGGGTGCCTGCGTCGCCTCGATCATCGCGGCCGGCATCATCCCGGCGGCGCTGGAGATCATGGATCGGCCGGCGATCCACGCGGCGGAGGCGTTCGTCGGCGCAGGCTACCCACTCGATGTCGAGGCACTGATGATCGCCGAGCTCGACGGCACCCCGGCCGAAGTCCACCACCTCATCGACCTGGTCGAGAAGCTCGCGCTGGCAGACGGCGCCTGCTACGCCAAGGCCTCGACCAGCGATGCCGAGCGGGTGCTGTTCTGGGCCGGGCGCAAGGCCGCTTTCCCCGCTATCGGCCGGATATCGCCCGACTATTACTGCATCGATGGCACCATCCCGCGCCGCGCCCTGCCGCTGGTCCTGTCGCGCATCGCCGAAATGTCGGCGCGCTACGGCCTGGGCGTCGCCAACGTCTTCCACGCCGGCGACGGCAACCTCCACCCGCTGGTCCTGTACGACAGCAACATCCCCGGCCAGCTGGAAATCGCCGAGGCGTTCGGCAACGAGATCCTGACCACCTGCGTCGACGTCGGCGGCGTCCTGACCGGCGAGCACGGCGTCGGTGTCGAGAAGCGCGACCTGATGACCCACCAGTTCGACAAGGCCGCGCTCGACCAGCAGATGCAGCTGAAATGCGCCTTCGACAGCGACGGCCTGCTCAACCCCGGCAAGGTCTTCCCGCAGCTATGCCGCTGCGCCGAGGGCGGCAAGATGCATGTCCACCACGGCGCGACCCGCTTCCCCGACCTGCCGCGGTTCTGAGCGAATGCAAGTCCTTGTACCGCAGTCCGCCAGCGACATTGCAAGCATCGTCCGTGACACCCTGGGAACGCTGGATATTATCGGGACAGGGACCCGCCGCGGCTATGGTCGCCCCGTCGTCGCCGACGCTGTCCTCGACACTTCACGCCTCGCCGGCATCATCGACTACGACCACGCCGAGCTCGTTCTCACCGCCCTGCCCGGCACGACGCTATCCGAAATCGACGCCGCGGTGGCCGAGCGGGGCCAATGCCTCGCCTTCGAACCCCCGGCGGTCGGCGCGCTGTACGGCACTGGCGCCGGCACGCTGGGCGGCGCCCTGGCGATGGGCCTCGCTGGTCCGCGCCGCCCCGCCGCCGGATCGGCCCGCGATCACTTCCTCGGCTTCGAGGCCGTCAACGGCAGCGGCGAAATCTTCCGCGCCGGGGGCAAGGTCATCAAGAACGTCACCGGCTACGACCTGCCCAAGCTGCTCGCCGGATCGCTCGGCACCCTGGCCGTGCTGACCGAGGTGACGATCAAGGTCCTACCCGCGCCGCCGCGCACCGCGACGCTCGCCATCGACGGGCTGGGTGTCGCCGAAGCGGTCGCTGCGATGACGGTGGCACTCAACTCCTCGACGGCCGTCACGGGGGCAGCACACCTGCCGCACGGCGACACACCGCGCACCCTGCTCCGGCTGGAGGGCGTCACCGTCTCGGTCGCCGCGCGCATCGAGCAGCTGTCGGCGTTGCTCGCGGTGCCGGTCGACATCCTCGACGACCAGGCGTCGCAGACGCTGTGGGCGCAGGTCCGCGACGTGGTCGCCTTCGCCCGGCCCGGCGAGATCGTCTGGCGCGTCTCGCTGCCGCCGAGCGCCGCCCCGGCACTGATCGCCGCCCTGCCGCAGGCCCGCGCCCTGATCGACTGGGGTGGCGGACTGGCCTGGCTGTTCCTGCCGCCCGCCGCGGACGGCCACGCCGCAACGGTGCGCGCCGCGCTGGCCGGTGTCGTCGGCCCGGCCGACGGTCACGCGACGCTGTTCCGCGCGCCCGACGACGTCCGCGCCGCGCAATCGGTGTTCCAGCCACTCGAGGCGGGGCTGGCGTTGCTCGGCGAGCGCGTCCGCCAGCGCTTCGATCCGCGCGGCATGTTCAACCCCGGCCGCCTCTACGGGACCCGCTGATGCAGACCAGTTTCACCGACGTGCAGCTGGCCGATCCGGAGATCGCCAACTCGAACGGCATCCTGCGCAAGTGCGTGCACTGCGGCTTCTGCACCGCTACCTGCCCGACCTACCTGCTGCTCGGCGACGAGCTCGACAGCCCGCGCGGTCGCATCTACCTGATGAAGGAGATGCTGGAAAAGGGCGGCGCCCCAGCCCCCTCGACGGTCAAGCACATCGACCGCTGCCTCAGCTGCCTGAGCTGCGTCAGCACCTGCCCGTCCGGCGTCAACTACATGCACCTCGTCGACCACGCCCGTACGCATATCGAGGATCATTACACCCGGCCGCTGCCCGAGCGCTTGCTGCGTTCGATGCTGGCGACGGTGCTGACCCGGCGGCCGCTGTTCCGCGCCGCGGTCACGCTCGGACGCTTCGCCCGGCCGTTTGCCGGACTGCTGCCCGGGCGACTTAAGGGAATGCTGGCAACAGTCCCGGCTCATTCGGCCCCGCGCGGACACGCCGACAAGCCCGGCAACTACCCCGCCACCGCCGCCAAGGTCGCGCGCATGGCGCTGCTGTCCGGGTGCGTCCAGCCGGTGCTGCGGCCTCAGACCGACGACGCCGCGGTGCGCCTGCTCAACCGCCACGGTGTCGACATGGTCATCGCCCAGGGCGGCGGCTGTTGCGGCGCCCTCGCGCATCACATGGGCAAGAGCGACGAGGCGCAGCGGCTCGCCAAGGCCAACATCATCGCCTGGGAGCGCGAGATTGCCAGCGGCCTCGACGCGATCGTCGTCACCGCCTCGGGCTGCGGCACGATGATCAAGGACTATGGCTTCATGTTCCGCAACGACCCGGAATGGGCGACGCGCGCCGCGGCAATCTCGGCCTTGGCCAAGGACGTCACCGAGGTCGTCGCGACGCTGGGCCTGCAACCGCCGGTGGTACCGACCGGCCAGGCCGTCGCCTATCACTCCGCCTGCTCGATGCAGCACGGCCAGGGCATCAGCCGCCAGCCGCGCGCATTGCTGGCGGCGGCCGGCTTCGACGTCCGCGAGATCGGCGAGGGCCATATCTGCTGCGGCTCGGCCGGTGCCTACAGCATCCTCCAGCCCGAACTGTCGGGGCAACTCCGTGACCGCAAGCTGGCGGCGATCGCGGCGACCGGCGCGCCGGTTATCGCCACCGGCAACATCGGCTGCATCGGGCATCTGGGGTCGGGCGGCGCGAACATGGTGCACACGGTCGAGCTGCTCGACTGGGCAACCGGCGGCCCCCGCCCGGTGGAGCTCGCCTGAGCCTGCGCGCCGCTAGGGCTTGCTGACCGCCATGCCCCACGGGCTGACGCCGACCTTGATCCGTGACGTCACCGCGCCGCTGGTCCGATCGACAAGGCTGATATCGCCCGACGGTCCGTTCGCCGTGACCAGCAGCTTGCCGCCGTCGACGGTCCCAATACCCCAGGGCCGGGCGCCGACGGCCGCGATGCTGCGCACCACCCGTCCCGCCGCAGGATCGACCTCCAGCACGGAACCGTGGCGACCGGTGGTGATGAACAGCGACTTACCGCCCGGTGCCTCGACGATGCCCATCGGCCGCATCGACTTGTCGCCCGCCGCCAGGTCGATCGACTTCAGCAGCTTGCCATCGCGTGCCGACAGCACGGCCAGCTTGCCGCCGAGTTCCACCGACACATAGACGACGCTGCCGTCCGCCGCCGCCAGCAGGCCGCGCGGACGCCCCTCGATCGCTGTCGTCGTGCGGACCTTGAGCGTCGCTGCGTCGAGCATCGTCACCGTGTCCGACGCCTCGCTGGCGACGAACAACCGCGCGCCGTCCGTGCTGATCGCGACGCCCTCGGGCTCGTCGCCGACCTTGGCCTGGCGGGTCGGCAAGGCCCCCGCGACATCGACCGCCGAGACCAGCGAGTCGTCCTCGTTGGAGACGAAGATGGTCTTGCCGTCGGGGCTCTGCACGAACGTCTCGGGGTCGTTGCCCGCCTTGAGCACCCGCTGCACGGTGCCGCTGGCGACATCGACCACCGCAATGCCATCGGCGGCGTGGTTGGCCGGCGGCAGCTTGCTCTCGTCGACACCAGGCCCACCGATCGGCGAGCCCGACACCGCGACGAACAGCGTCGCGCCGTCGCTGGACAGGTGGATGCCGCGCGGCCGCTGCCCCGCGGCGATCTGCTTGACGACCTTGCCCGCCGCCGGATCGACGACGACGACCCGGTCGCCGCGCTCGTCGGAGACATAGATCAGCGCCTTTTCCGGGGCAGCCTTCTGACAACCGGTCAAGGCCAAGGCCGACGCGATGATCGACGCGACGGCAGCTGTTCTGACTATCAAATTCTCACCTCGAGGCCGCAATATCCCGACCAACACGCCGGGACTATAGGGCTTTGGGATAAGTCTTGGAGACGTTGTTACGGGTGTTGGTGACGGTCACGATGCCGCTCTTGTCGACGACGACCTGCAGCGGGTTCGCCGCGTCGGGACCCTCGGCAAGGTTGGCGATCTGCTCGGGCGGCGGGTTCTTGTCCGGACCCGACTTGATCGCGGTGTGCAACTGCCACACGCCCTTGATCCGCGGCGACGCCATCAGGGTGTCGAACACCTCGGGATCGCCGCCCTTGGTCGGACCGTTCATGGTGATCGCCACGGTCGGCTTGACGGCGCTGTACAGCAGCGGGCTGCCGCTCAGGTTGCTGCCGTGATGGGTGGTGAACATCAGGTCGACCGGCCCGATCAGGTCGCGGGCGCAAGCCAGCTGGTTCTCGAGGTTCCAGATGGTGTCGCCGAGCGACAGGATGCGCGCCTTGCCCCAGGTCGCGACGATGCCGAGCGAGCGCGTATTCTCCTCGCCGCCATCCTTCGACTGGGTCGTCGCGGCGGCGCAATTCAGCCCGGGCTTGCCGGCGCCCGGCAGCGGCTTGGCCAGCGGCACGCCGTCGGCGTTGATCGCGGTCAGCACCAGCCCGTCGATGTTCAACGTCTGGCCCGGCTTCATGACGATATGCTTCTTGCCGGCGATCGACGCCAGATACTTGGGATATAGCGTCGACGTCGCGTAGGCGAGCTGCGCCGGCGTCGCCCCGGCCGGTGGCGTCTCGCGGTTCGGACCATGATCGATGAACGTGCCGACCGGCATCAGCTCGAGCAGCGACTGCAGCCCGCCGACGTGATCGACGTGATAGTGGGTGATCAACAGGTAATCGATCTTGTTGATCCCGGCGGCCTTGGCAGCGGCGGCGATGCGCGCGGCGCTGGTGGTCGCAGGCGGTGGCGGCGCGGCACCGGCTACCGGGCGCGGCCCGCCCAGGCCGACCGGCCAGCCGGTATCGATCAGCAGCGACTTGCCGCCCGGCGTCACATACAGCGTCGCGGCGCCGCCCTCGACGTCGATGGAGGTGATCCGGAGCTCGTTGGCCGGAGTTGCCGCGCCCGCGACGGCGGGGAGCGACAGGACCGCGGCGGCGGTCAGGACGTGCCAGTTCTTCATATCGGTTCCTGCTTACTTGAACGGCTTGGCGTCGGTGGAAAAGGCGAACTCGGTGGTCGAGCGGAAATTCTCGCCGGGCCGCAGCACCGTCGTCGGGAAGTTGGGCTTGTTCGGGCTGTCGGGATAATGCTGCGTCTCGAATGCCAGCGCGTCGCTCTGCCGGAGCGGCCGGCCGTTGGCGCCGATGGTGCTGCCGTTGAAGCCGTTCGATGAATAGATCTGCACCCCGGGCTCGGTCGTGCGGACCTCCATCTGCCGCCCGCTGCGCGGATCGTGCAAGCGGATCGCGACCGGCAGGGCGACGCCGGCCGGCTTGTCGAGCACGAAATTATGATCGAGGCCGCGTGCCATGACGATCTGCGGGTTCGCCGCATAGATCAGCTCGCCGGACGGCCGCGGCTTGCGCAGGTCGAACGGCGTCCCGGCGACGGGCGCGATCTCGCCGGTCGGGATCGAGCGATCGTCGGTCGGGGTATAGTGACTGGCGAAGACCTGCAGCACCTGGTCGTAGACCGCCCCCGACGCGGCACCGCCGATGTTGAAATAGGCATGGTTGGTCAGGTTGATGACCGTCGGCTTGGTCGTCGTCGCGTGATAGTCGAGCCGCAGGACGTTCGCGTCGGTCAGCGTGTAGGTGACATCGACGCTGAGCTCGCCGGGATAGCCGTTCTCGCCGTCCGGGCTGACCAGCGACAGCGTCGCGCCCGAGGCCCCTGCCCGCTCGAACAGCTTGGCCGTCCACAGCTTGCCGCTGAAACCGTTGTTCGGGCCGCCGTGGATCGACACGCCGGTCTTGGGATTGGAGCCCGGCAGCGCATAGGTCTGCCCGTCGAGGGTGAAGCCGCCCTTGTCGATGCGGTTGGCGAAGCGCCCGACGATGCTGTTGAACGAGCCGCTGCCATCCCAGGCGGCAAAGTCGCGCTGACTGAGCACGAGGTTGGCCATGACGCCCTTGCGGTCCGGCGCCTCGATATCGATGATCTTGCCGCTGCGGGTCAGGAAGCTGACCGTCATGCCGTGGCTGTTGCGCAGCGTGATCGCCTCGACCACGCCGTCCGCCGCGGTTCCGAACGGCGCTCGTGTCGCGGTTCCGGCGCGTCCCTCGGCTCCAGCCAGCATCGTCAATCCGATCGTAAACGCGACGCGCGCCGCAATGCCCATGTTCAACTCCCCGATCCGCTGCGCCATTCGGCGGCGGACATCTGTTCAAGTTTCGCGCGATGATCTGTCGTCATCTTGCACGTTTAGTCGCGGCGCCCGACGAATCGCCGCCGCCATCTTCGTTGCGCCGGAATGTCGCCGTTGTAGTTGCGTTAGGCAATGCGGTTGTTCGGACTGTTGTCGGCCGGTTCGCACAGAGTGAGGCCAGTTGCAGACGACGCCCGACCGGGTGCCGGCGCCATGCTTCTTTCCCGCCTTGAACTATCCAGCCGATCGCTCCCGTCGTTGCAGAAATGACACGCGCTTCGGCAATACGCCCCGATCCGTCCGCATCCCCTGTCATCGGACCCGTTCAGCAGCCTCAACATGTTGACAGCAATGGAACCCGGCTGAATACAGTATTCATCAGGACGGCGAGGCCAGCGAATGGCCCGATGATCCAAGGGGAGTTAGCGATGACGATTTCGAACATCCGCCGGGCCGTGCTTTTCCTTGGCACCGCGAGCCTGTTGCCCACAGTGGCGCTCGCGCAGGTCGTCGCCATCCCGGCCGGGCCGCCCGCCACCGCTGCCGAGATCGGCCAGCCGAACACAGCGACGCCCGGCGCGCCCGCCGCCAGCCAGCTCGAGTCGACCGGTCGCACCGCGGCGCCGGCTGCCCCCGACGACGCCGGCGATATCGTCGTCACCGGCTCGCGCATCGTCGCCAACGGCTACCGCGCGCCGACCCCGGTCACCGTCGTCAGCGCCGTCGAACTGTTGAAAAAGGCTCCGGAAAGTCTTGCCGCCGGCCTCGCCAGGCTGCCGCAGTTCGCGGCCACCGCCGGTGCCAACGTCACCAGTTCGCAGGCCGGGACGCCAAGCGCGGGCAACTACCTCAACCTGCGCCGCCTCGGCGCGATCGAGACGCTGCTCCTGCTCGACGGCCAGCGCCTGCCGCCGACCAGCTTCGACGGCACGGTCGACGCCAACATCATCCCCCAGGCGCTGATCCAGCGCGTCGACGTGGTAACCGGCGGCGCCTCCGCGGCCTATGGCTCCGACGCGGTCGCCGGCGTCGTCAACTTCATCCTCGACAAGAAATTCAACGGTTTGAAGGCCAATCTCCAGTACGGCATCTCGGATCGCGGCGACAATCACCAGGTCAAGGGCTCGATCGCCGCCGGTGCCGACCTGTTCGATAACCGCCTGCACCTCGAGGGCAGCTTCGACTATTTCTTCCAGCCCGGCATCGCCAACAACGGCGAGCGCCCATACGGCGGTAATTTCACCGGCGGCTGGGTCAGCACCGGCAACGGCACCGCCGCCAATCCGTTCACGCCCAATTTCAACGTCCGGCTGGCGAACGGCACCTATGGCACGCTGGTCAATTCAGGCCGCAACGCCGCCGGCCAGACCGTGCCGTTCAGCCTCAACCTGTATACGTTCGATCCCGGCGGCGGCTTCCACAAGGCCGACCTCGGCACCCCGACCGGCACGCCGAACTTCAACATCGGCGGCGCCGATACCGGCGTGACCTTTGGCACCACCCTGACCAGCAAGCTGCGCACCAAGCAGGGCTTCGGCCGCGCCGACTATGACTTCGGCTCCGACATCCACGGCTTCCTCCAGGGCAGCTACACCGTCGCCGACACGCGCTATGTCACCGTCGCCGCGGGCACGCAGTTCCAGTCGTTCCAGATCTTCTCGGACAACGCCTTCCTGCCGACCGCCTTCCGCGACCAGATGATTGCCCAAGGCGTCAACAGCTTCGTCGGCAGCCGCATCGAGGCCGACCAGACGCCGAAGGTCGCGTTCACCAACAACAAGGCGCTGACTGTCCTCGGCGGCCTCGACGGCACGATCTTCTCGAAGTTCAAATGGAATGTGAACTTCTCGCACGGCGAGTCCGAGCTCAACACCCGCCACACCGGCAACTTCCTCCAGTCGAACTGGTTCGCCGCACTCGACGCGGTGCGCGGCCCGGGCGGCAACATCGTCTGCCGCATCACCATCACCAATCCCGGCCTGCAGGACAATTGCAAGCCGTGGAACCTGTTCGGACAGGGCTCCCCGTCGGCGGAATCCTACGCCTATTTCGAGCGTGAATCGACGTTCCGGGTCAAGAACAAGCAGGACGACGTCGCCGCCTCGATCAGTGGCGAGCTGTTCGAACTGCCGGCCGGCTCGGTCAACATCGCGGCGGGCGGCGAGTGGCGCCACCAGACGCTGCGCCAGACCAGCAACAACGATCCGTCGCGCCCGATCGACCTGACCGGCCTGCGCACCTATTCCAACCCGTACAATCTGACCTTCAACAGCACCAACGTCGGCAAGGCGAGCGGCAAGCAGACCGTCAAGGAAGGCTTTATCGAGCTCGCCGTCCCGGTCCTGAAGGACGTGCCGTTCTTCAACAGCCTCGATCTCAACGCCGCCGGTCGCTACACCGACTACAGCGTCAGCGGCGGCATCTGGGCGTGGAAGGGTGGCGCCACCTGGTCGCCGGTCGAGCAGCTCCGCTTCCGCGGCACCTATTCGCAGGATATCCGCGCACCGACCCTGTACGAGCTGTTCGCCGGCGTGTCCTCGACGCGCGGGACGTTCACCGACATCCACACCAACGTCAACACCAACACCATCACGCTGACCCAGGGCAACGTCGACCTCAAGCCGGAGACCGCGCGCACCCTGACCCTCGGCGCGATCTGGCAGCCGCCGTTCATCCCGGGCTTCAGCGTCTCGCTCGACTACTATCATATCAAGATCAAGGACCAGATCACCCGGCTGGGCATCACCGACCTCAACCAGCGGTGCGAGGACAGCGGTGGCACCGATACCGTCTGCCAGTTCATCAACCGGCCGTTCCCGTTCTCCAACCGGACGGCGGCGAACTTCCCGATCAACATCTCGCAGGTGCCGTTCAACCAGGCCGCGCTGACGACCCGCGGCTTCGACTACGAGCTCAACTACCGCGTCCGCCTCGGGCCGCTGTTCACCGACGATCCGGCGCAGATCGACCTCCGCCTGATCGGCAACTTCACGCCCAAGCTCGAGTCCAAGGCCGGCGCCACCAGCGTTGCCGTCCAGAACGCCGGCGTCGCCGGGGCCGGCGTCCCGCGCCACAAGTTCAACGTCTCCGCCGACTATAGCGAGGGCGCCTTCAGCTTCGGCGTCAACCTGCAGTATATCGGCGTGCTGCACTACACGCTGGTGCCGACGCAATTCTACACCAACAACCGCCTGGCACCGGTCGCCTACCTCAACGCCAACGTCGCCTACGACATCAACGTCGGCAAGCATCAGGTGACGCTGTACATGAGCGGCTCGAACCTGACCGACAAGTTCGTCTTCGCGCCACAGGCCAATGCCCAGCCGACCGAATTCTACCCGTCGTTCCAGTCCCAGTACGACGTCATCGGCCGCTACTACGTCGTCGGCGCCCGCCTGAAATTCTAGGGCGCAGCGACCGCCCAGGACCACTGGCCAGTCCGGCGCGTTGCGCTAGACTGGCCAACTCGGTTTGAGGGGCAATGGACATGAAGCACGGCTGGCTGAGCGGCGTCGCGGCGATCCTGGTGGCCGGCACCGGCGCACAGGCGCAGAACGCGCATCCCGGCGAGCCGGCATTTCGCGACCTGTACAAGCAGCTCGTGGAGACCAACACCACGCACAGCACCGGCAGTTGCACCCAAGCCGCCGCGCAGATCGCCAGCCGCCTCAAGGCCGCGGGTTATCTCGACAGCGACCTGACGACCTTCTCCGTTCCCGAGGCACCCAAGGACGGCGGCCTCGTCGCGGTGCTGCCGGGCAGCGACCCCAAGGCGAAGGCCATCCTGCTCCTCGCCCACCTCGATGTCGTCGAGGCCAAGCGCGCCGACTGGACCCGCGACCCCTTCGCACTGGTCGAGGAGAACGGCTTTTTCTATGCGCGCGGCGCGTCCGACGACAAGGCGATGGCAGCGATCTTCGCCGACACGATGATCCGCATGAAAGCGGAGAAGCGCGCCCGCCGCACCGTCAAGCTGGCGCTGACCTGCGGCGAGGAGACCACCGGCGTCTTCAACGGTGCCGAATATCTGGCGGCGAACAAGCGCGACCTGATCGATGCCGCCTTCGCCCTCAACGAAGGCGGCGGCGGACGCGTCGACAAGGACGGCAAGCCCAGCGTGCTCGCGCTGCAGGTCAGCGAAAAGACCGCCGAGAACTACACGCTGGAGGCGACCAATCCCGGCGGCCACTCGTCGCTGCCGCGGCCCGACAATGCGATCTACGACCTCGTCGCGGCGGTGCAGAAGGTCCAGGCCTATACCTTCCCGGTCCACCTCGACCCGACGACGCGCGAGTTCTTCAAGCGGGCCGCGCCGATCTACCCGGGTCCGGCCGGGCAGGCGATGCTGGCGATCGCCGCCAACCCGCAGGACGCCGACGCCGCCGCGCTGCTGTCACGCGATCCGTTGCTCAACTCGACGCTGCGGACGACGTGCGTCGCAACGCTGCTCGACGGCGGTCATGCGGAAAACGCGCTGCCCCAGCATGCGTCGGCCAACATCAACTGCCGCATCTTCCCCGGCGAGACCATCGAGGCGGTGCGCAACACGCTCGCCAAGGTCGTCGGCAACGCCTCGGTGACGGTCACCGCCAAGCCGCGCCGCGGTCCGATATCGAAGGCGACGGCGCTAGACCCGGCAGTGATCGGCCCGGCGGAAAATCTGGCGGCGCGCCTGTATCCGGGCCTGCCGATGGTGCCGATCATGTCGACCGGCGCGAGCGATTCGATCTATCTCGCCGCGGTCGGCATCCCGTCCTACGGCGTCCCGGGCATCCTGTACGAACCCGATGGCGGTGGCATCCACGGACTGAACGAGCACGTCCGGGTCAAGTCGGTGCTCGACGGTCGCGACTACCTTCACCAACTCATCCGCATCTACGCCGAGGCGAAATAGCAGCATCCGGCGCGGCTCGGGGCCGGCGCAGCCTCAGCGGCCGGGCGCGCCGATCTCGACACCCGAAGCCAAGGCGGGCGGCAATCGTTCGGCGATGCGGTAGCGCAGCACGGTCTCGCCCTCGGCCGGCACGACGACCGCGAAAACCTCGTCGCCGTCGATGCGCCGCAGGGCCGGGACGGCGTCGACCAGCCGGGAGTCGTCGCCCCGGATGCGTACCTCGACGGTCGCCGCCTCCGCGCGAGCGTTGGTCAGGCGTATCTCGTGGCTGCCCCCGGCCAGAGCGACCTGGCGGAAGCGCAGGTCGTTCGATCGACCCACCGCGATCTCGATCTTCTCGGCGACCGCGGTGTCGCGCAGCCGATTCTGCCCGACCAGCATCGAGCGACCGGCGACGGTCTCCAGCACCGCGACCTGCCCTCCCGGCAACGGCTCGCCCAGTCCCGCCGCCGCATCGTTCTTCATCCGCACTAAGATCGTCGCGGTCCCGCTGCGGTTGCCCGTCGGCACGATATCGATCCGGTGCAGGACCGAGAACGGCACCCCCGGTTTGTCGATCAGCAACAGCTGCTTCTGCGCATGCGCCGCGACGGTGACCCGCTCAGGCACGGTGTAGAGCTTGAGGTCGCCCAGCTCCTCGCGTCGCGCCCCACTGACGACGATGTCGGCGGCTCCCGGAACCGGGGCCATCATCGCCATCGGCGCGGGCGGTGGCGGCGGAAAGCCTTGATCCGGCTCGATGACCGGCGCCGTGCTGGTCGTGTCCCAGGGCCAGCAGCTGGCGAACAGCCGGTCCGCTCGCCGAGGCGTCGTCGCGTTCAGGCTGGCATAGTCACGCTCGACCTTGCCGGCGACGACCTGCGTCCGCGCCTTTGACAGGCTGCCGGAACCGCCGTTCGCCAGCGTGATCCAGCCGGTGAGGTCGAGGGTCCGGCCATCCGGCGCGACGCGCGCGACGTAATTGGCGGTCCAGTCGAAGCCGCGCGCCAGATAGGCCAGCGTCACCACTGCATCGACCGCGCGGCGGCTGGTGGCGACGACCGACAGCACCGGGCGATCGGACAGGCCGGCCGGCACCGCGTCGAAGACCAACGTCTCGGGCAGCGCCGAGCAGCGCAACGCCTCGACCCCCTCGCTGGTGCGGAACAGCACGCCGCCCTCCGGTCCGCTGACCACCGTGGCGGAGATTTCACGCTTGCGACCGGTGGCGGGGTCGGTCCGGCGCAGGGTGACATGCTGGCCCAGCGCCGCCGCGACCAGCGAGGCCGGCGACAGGGTGCGCGCGTCGCGGTTCTTCTCGACGACGCCCTGCGGCAGCCCGGCGATCACCGCCGACTGGCTGAGGATCCCATCGGCGACGCCTTCGAAGCGCAGCCGGTGCGTGCCGGCCGGCAGCCTGACGCGCCGGGTCTCGGTAACCAGCGCAAACCCGGTCAGATTGCCGAGGTCAAGGCCGCCGCCGCCGTTGCGGACCGGGTCGCGGTAGATCGTCACCGCCAGCGCCGTGGGTGCTCCGACCAGTATGTCGTCAGCGAGCGCCGGAGCGGCCGCCAGCATCACCGCGACCAGGGCGGCGAGCCATTTCACGCGCGCTGCATCGCCGCGATCTCGTTGCCGCTCGGGTCGCGAAACTGAAAGCGGCGTCCGCCCGGAAAGCTGAAGACCGGCTTGCTGATCGTCCCCCCGGCGGCGGTGACGGCCGCCAGCGTCGCCTCCAGGTCGGGCACCTCGATCACCGGCAACGGCGCGGCGGTCGTCTCGGCCGGGTCGGCCTGCAGCCCGACATCGGTACCGCCGGTCATCGTGCAGGCGTAGGTCGGACCATAGCTCGTCATCTCCCAGCCGAAGATCCCCGCGTAGAACGCCTTGTCGGCGGCGATGTCGCGGCTCGGGAGTTCCACGAAATTGGGCATGGGCGCGGTCATGATGGTCCTCAGTTCCTAGTTTCGACGGTCAGCGTTACCCGCGTCGAGCCGTTCGCCGGCACCGGTACCTGCCACGCGACGGTGTCCGCATCGATGCGCTTGCTCTTCAGGCTCTCGGTGATCACCCGCGTATCGCCAAAATCCAGCCCGGCCTGCTTGAGGTCGACGGTCACCGGCCCCGGGCGCGCGCTGCTCAGCGTATAGCTCATCGTCGTGCGCCAGCGCGTGTCGGACAGCTTCTCGCGCTTCTCGACCACCGGCTGCACCTTGACGTCGAAGGCGTCGCCGGTGCGGATCGCGATATCGCTGCCCTGGGGTGTGTGGCCGATGCGGTTTTCGCCGATGAACTGCGGCTGGCCCGAGGCGTCCCTGACATAGACGCGCACGACGCCCGCCGGCAGCTGGTCGCCCAGCCCGGCGCTGCCCGAGTTGGTGAACTTCAGGACGGTCGCGGTGCTCACCGGCTCCCGCGACGTCTGCAGCCAACTTGCCTCGAACTCATACGCCTTGGTCGCCGAGGCCCCGCGCGCGTCGAGGAAACTGACCTGCTTGGTCTGGCGGTCGGCGATCGTCGTGCGCTGCGGCAGCGGGTATAGATAAAAATCGCCCAGCCTCGCCCGCGTTCCGGCCTCGACGCCGACGCGGCGCAGACCACCTTGAGACCGCCGATAGACCTCGCGCTCGCCCGACACGGGATTGCCCGCGACCAGCACCGTGTCGGCGTCGGCAAAGGTCGTGCCCGTCGTGTTGCTCAGCGTCACCCAGCCCTGCACGTCGATCTTGCCCGCCGCCTCGTCGAACAGCGCGACATAGTCCGCCGACCAGCTCAAACCGGGCGTCAGATAGCTCAGGCTGGCCAGCCTCGGCCCGGACTTTGCGGTATCCACCGTAACCGACAACGTCGGCCTGGCGCGCAGATTCTCGGGCACTTTGTCGAAGATCACCCGAACCGGCAGCCCGTCGTCGCGCAGCACCTCGATATGGTTGCCGATGCGCAGCACGACGCCGCCATTGACCGCCAGCACATGCGCAAGCTCGCGGACTTCGGCCCCCGTCGCCGGGTTGGTCCGCACGATGGTGACGTCGGAGCCGACGGCCTTTTCCATCATCTTGTCCGGCGACAGCAGGTCGTAATCGAAGTTCTGCTCGACGATGCCGACGCCCGGTGCGGCCAGCGTCACCGTCTCGGCGCGGATCTGGGCGGAGACGTCCTTGAACTCCTGCCGGCTGCGCCCCGCCGGCAGGTCGAGCGAGCGCACATCCTGCACCAGTGCCAGATTGTCGTTGTAGATCGTGACGCTGAGCCCGGGTACCTGCGCCGCCGCCGCGCCGGACGCCAGCAACGCCCCGAGCATGATGATCCGCCGCATGATTCCCCCTCTAGCGCCGTAACAATGCCTGTTTGTTCCGCCAGTGTCGAGCCTAAAGACGCAGCACCGCCTTGCCCGTTACCTGCCCTGCCGCCATCGCGTCGAATGCAGAGGCCGCCTGCTCCAGCGACAGGTCGAGGCCGATATGCGCGCCCAGCTTGCCGTCCGCCGCCAGCCCATCGATGCGCCGCAGATGCTCCGTCCCGACCCCGGGATCGCGTCGTCCGGCTTCACCGGCCCGCACCCCGACGATCTCGATCCCTTTCAACAACAGTCGGTTGAGCGGCACGCTTACCGGCTCACCTCCGGCGGAACCGATGACCAGGTACCGCCCGCCCCAGCGCAGCGTACGCAGCGCCGGCAGCACCAGCGCGCCGCCGACCGGGTCGAACACCAAGTCGATGTCCTTCGTGCCGCCGAAGTCGGGGCCGGCCCGGTCGACCACGACGACCTGCGCCGCACCCGCCGCCTGCAGCAGGGCGACCTTGCCCGGATCGGAGGTCGCGGCGATCGGCACCGCGCCGAGCGCGCTCGCCAGCTGGACCGCCGCCCAGCCCATGCCGCCGCCGGCGCCCAGCACCAGGACCCGCTCGCCCGCCGCCATCCGGCCACGTGCCACCAGCCCGACCCAGGCGGTAAGGCCGCCAACGGTATGCGCCGCCGCCTGTGCGTCGTGGAGGCCGTGGGGCACCGAACGCACCGCGGCCAGCCCGAGCGTCAGTCGCTCGGCCATGCACCCGGAGCGCGCGCCGACGACGACCCGCTCGCCGATCAGTTCGCCCGACACATCCTCGCCGACCGCGGCGATCACGCCCACCCCTTCCATCCCGGGAATGAACGGCAATTCCGGCGCATATTGATAGCCACCCGACAGCATCAGCAGGTCGGGATAGTTGAGGCTGGCGACGGTCATCGCCACGGTGACCTCCCCCGGTCCGGGGGCGCGCGGCTCGGGCCAGTCGGTCTCGACACGCAGTCCCGAACGGTCGTCGCTCAGGCGGTGACAGACCAGCGCGCGCATTCGCTTCCCTTCCCCAAGGCGTCGCGGCAATGTGCTCGCGGCCGAGGCAAAAGCCCAGCGGCGCCGCGCACCAGGCCGCTGATTTCCGCCCTGCACGCCCGCGGACACGACAAAGCCGTCCCCGCTATCGCAGGAACGGCTTTATCTGTGTTCAACCTAAGCGAGCGCCGCAGCGCCGCGAAAGCGCTTACTTGCTGCCGAGACCGAAGCCGGAGAAGCGCTTGTTGAAGCGAGCGACCTGGCCGCCGGCGTCCAGCATCTTGCCCGCGCCGCCGATCCACGCCGGGTGCGAGGTCGGATCGATGTCGAGGGTCAGCTTGCCGCCTTCCTTGCCGTAGGTCGAGCGCGTCTCGTAGGTGGTGCCGTCGGTCATCTGGACCGTGATCGTGTGATAGTCGGGGTGAATGCCCTGCTTCATCGTGTAATTCCTGCACTATGCGGCTGGTACCGACCAGCCCCTGAACGAACCGGGGCCCATACACGGAGCGTCGCATCGCCGCAATACATAGCCGGTCCCTGAGCCGCGCCACGGTATTCCGGGTCCGCAGCGCGGCAAGCGGCTGGCAGCGGGCTTGAGCCCCAGTGGCGCGCCGCCTATAGCCTCGGCGATGCCCCATAGCATCGGCTCCCCCCTCCTCGCCTCGCCCGACAGCCGCCGCAACGCCGAGGCGATGGGCGTGCTGGTGGCCGACCTCAACGCCACGATCGGCAAGATCGCACTCGGCGGCCCGCAGGCATCGCGCGACCGCCATGTCGCCCGCGGCAAGCTGCTGCCGCGCCAGCGCGTCGAGCGCCTGCTCGACCCCGGCAGCGCCTTCCTAGAAATCGGACAGCTGGCTGCGCACAAGGTCTATGAGGACGATGTGCCTGCCGCCGGGATGATCGCTGGCGTCGGCCAGGTCCAGGGCCGGCTGTGCGTCGTCGTCGCCAACGACCCGACGGTGAAGGGCGGCAGCTACTACCCCCTCACCGTCAAGAAGCACCTCCGCGCGCAGGAAATCGCCGCCCAGAACGGGCTACCTTGCGTCTATCTGGTCGACAGCGGCGGCGCCAACCTGCCGCGCCAGGACGAGGTCTTCCCCGACCGCGATCACTTTGGCCGCATCTTCTTCAACCAGGCGAACATGTCCTCGCAAGGCATTGCACAGATTGCAGTTGTCATGGGCAGCTGCACCGCCGGCGGGGCCTATGTCCCGGCGATGTCGGACGAGAGCATCATCGTCCGCGACCAGGGCACGATCTTTCTGGGCGGCCCGCCGCTGGTCAAGGCCGCGACCGGCGAGGAGGTCAGCGCCGAGGATCTGGGCGGCGGCGATGTCCATGCCCGACTGTCCGGCGTTGTCGACCATCTCGCGGACGACGACGCACACGCCCTTGAGATCGCCCGCAGCATCGTCGCTACCCTGCCCGCGCCGGCGCAGTCGCTGGAGCCCGCCATGCCGCCGCGCTTCCCGGCCAGCGACCTGCCCGGCCTGATCCCGACCGACACCCGCCAGCCCTCCGATGTCCGCGAGATCATCGCGCGACTGGTCGACGACAGTCAGCTCCACGAGTTCAAGCCGCTCTACGGCGACACGCTCGTCACCGGGTTCGCCAGGATCGAAGGCATGCCCGTTGCGATCATCGCCAACAACGGCATCCTGTTCTCGGAGTCGGCCCTGAAGGGCGCGCACTTCATCGAGCTGGCGTGTGCCCGCAAGATCCCGCTGCTGTTCCTGCAGAACATCTCCGGCTTCATGGTCGGTCGCAAGGTCGAGAACGAAGGCATTGCAAAACATGGCGCAAAGCTGGTCACCGCAGTCGCCTGCGCCGCCGTCCCCAAGCTGACGGTGATCATCGGCGGCAGCTTCGGCGCCGGCAATTACGGCATGTGCGGCCGCGCCTATAGCCCGCGCTTCCTGTGGATGTGGCCCAACGCCCGGATCAGCGTCATGGGCGGCGAGCAGGCAGCCTCGGTCCTCGCCACGGTCAAGTCAGGCGGCTTCCGTACCAAAACCGAGGAGGAGGCCTTCAAGGCGCCGATCCGCGACCAGTATGAGCGCGAGGGCCACCCCTACCACGCCAGCGCCCGCCTGTGGGACGACGGCGTCATCGCCCCCGAGGACACCCGAGCGGTCATCGCTTTGTCTCTCGCCGCGACCCTGCAGCAGCCGATCAGGGAAACGCGCTTCGGCACGTTCCGGATGTAGGCGGATGGCTCTCGAGGTCGCCACCGACAGCGCCGGCACGCGCCGCATCGCGTTGAACCGCCCGGTGAAGCACAACGCCTTCGACGCGGCGACGATTGCTGAACTGACCGCCGCTTTCACCGAAGCGGGCACCGACCCGGCCGTTCGCGCCGTCGTTCTCACCGGCAACGGTCCGAGCTTCTGCGCCGGGGCGGATGCCGGCTGGATGCGCGCCTCTGCGACACTGTCGGAGGCCGAGAACCGCGCGGATGCGCTGCGGCTGTCGGACATGCTCAACGCCATCGACACTTGCGCCAAGCCGGTGATCGTCGTGGCGCACGGCTTCGTCTTCGGGGGCGGGGTCGGGCTGGTCGCTTGTGCAGATCTGGTCGTGGTCAGGCCGTCGGTGCAGTTCCGGCTGTCGGAGGTTCGACTGGGGCTGATCCCGGCGACCATTGGGCCGTTCGTTGTCGCCAAGATCGGGGCGAGCCAAGCGCGGCGTTACTTCCTCACCGCGGAGGATTTCGGCGCCGAGGCTGCGGTCGGCATGGGCCTCGCGCATATCGTCAGCGACGAGCCCGAGGTGCAGGTCGCGGCGTGGCTCAATGCGCTGAACCTCGGTGCGCCGGGTGCGATCGCCGATGCCAAGACGCTGGTCCGCGACATCGCCGGGCAGCCGGTCACCGACACGCTCCGTGCCGACACCGCCACGCGCATCGCCGCTCGCCGCGCCTCCGACGAAGGTCGCGAAGGCCTTGGCGCTTTTATCGAGCGACGTCAGCCGAATTGGGTAACACCATGAAAAAGCTTCTAATCGCTAACCGCGGCGAGATCGCCCGGAGGATCATCCGCACGGCGCACGCGATGGGCATCGAGACCGTCGCGGTCTATTCCGACGCCGATGCGACGGCGCCGCATGTCCGCGAGGCGACGCAGGCGGTGCACATCGGCCCGGCGCCGGCGACCGAAAGCTACCTCGATCCGGCCAAGCTGCTCGACGCCGCCCGGCGCACCGGCGCGGACGCCGTCCACCCGGGCTATGGCTTCCTGTCGGAGAATGCCGGCTTTGCCGAGAGCGTCATTGCGGCGGGGCTGACCTGGGTCGGGCCGCCGGTCGCAGCGATGCAGGTCATGGGCCTGAAGGACTCTGCCAAGGCAGCGATGAAGAAGGCGGGCGTGCCGATCACGCCGGGCTATCAGGGCAACGACCAGGGGCTGGTTCGGCTGGAGCGCGCCGCGGCGCAGATCGGCTTCCCCCTGCTGATCAAGGCGGTGGCCGGCGGCGGCGGCAAGGGCATGCGCTCGGTACCGGATCCGCAGAGCTTCGCCGAAAACCTCCTGAGCTGCCAGCGTGAGGGCGCCAAGGCGTTCGGCAATGACGGCGTCATGTTGGAGAAGCTGATCGCCCGGCCGCGCCACGTCGAGGTCCAGGTCTTCGCCGACCAGGCCGGCAACGTCGTCCATCTGTTCGAGCGCGATTGCTCGCTACAACGCCGCCATCAGAAGGTCATCGAGGAGGCCCCTGCTCCCGGCCTCAGCGAGCGGCTGCGCCACACGCTCGGCATTGCCGCAGTCACCGCCGCGCACGCGATCAAGTACGAGGGGGCCGGCACCGTCGAGTTCATCCTCGACCTCGACACCGTCGACGCGGAAGGCGATCCGGCCTTTTACTTCATGGAGATGAACACACGTCTTCAGGTGGAACATCCAGTTACCGAGGCGATCACCGGCTTCGATCTCGTCGAGTGGCAGCTGCGCATCGCGCGCGGCGAGATGCTGCCGGCGCACCAGGATGCGATCACCGCGATCGGCCATTCGGTCGAGGCGCGACTGTACGCGGAGGATGCCGACAACGGCTTCCTGCCCTCGACCGGCAAGCTGTCGCGGCTGCGCTTCCCGACCTTGCCAGGCACGCGCATCGACAGCGGTGTCGAAACCGGCAGCGCGATCACCGTCAATTACGACCCAATGATTGCGAAGGTCATCGCCTATGGCCCCGACCGCGCCACCGCAATCGACCGGCTTGTCGCGGCGCTCGATGGCTGCGTCGTCGAGGGCGTCAAGTCGAACCGGGCCTTCCTGGCGCGGCTGGCGGACCATCCAGCCTTCCGCGCCGGCGAGGTCGATACCGGCTTCATCGGCCGGCATGCCGACGATCTGGTGCCGTCGGTCGAGGTCTCCGAACAGTCGGTGGCGCTTGCCGCATTGGCGCTGACGACACCGCGCACCGCGACTGCGCCGACGACGATGTTCGAGCGCTTTGCGACCTTCCGCGTCAACCTCGCCGCCGAGCGCAGCCTCGAACTCTATGCGGGCGAGACAAAGCACTCGCTGATGCTGAGCAATGCCAATGGCATGACCCGCGTCGGCGGGCTGGCCGCCCCGGTCACCGCCCGCGCGCGCTGGGTCGACGATTTGACGCTGGAGGCCGATCTCGACGGCAATCTGGTCCGCGCCGTCGTGCTGATCGCGGGCGCGTCGATCGAGGTCCGGCTGGCGGGCAAGGTCGCGCTGCTGTCGACCCGCCCCGCCCGGCTCGACCCGCGTGGCCTCGCCAGCGACGCCCGCGTCACCGCCCCGATGCCCGGCCGCGTGCTGGCGCTCGACGTCGCCGTCGGACAGGCCGTGGCGATCGGCGACCGGCTCCTCGTCCTCGAAGCCATGAAGATGGAACACCGCCTCAGCGCCCGTCTGGCCGGCACCGTTTCCGCCGTCCATGTCAGCGAAGGCGATCAGGTCGGCGACGGCACCTTGCTCGTCGAGATCGAGGCATGACTTTCAATGTTAGCCTTTCCTACAGGGTCACATTGTAGTACATAACCTGTATGGTACATCACGATTTCCAGAGGGGATCTTAGCGCAGGTTCTTCTGGTTATAGTGTCAGGATATTGCCCGGTCACATTCCCGTGTGAACCCGGTTTTGGATCGGATTCTCAACATGTTCACTGCCCTTCGCTTCGACCATGGCGACGAAATCGAGATGCTGCGCGACAGCGTTCGGGCCTTCGCCGCTGCCGAAATCGCGCCACGCGCTGCCGAGATCGACGCGACCAACACCTTTCCGCGCGATTTGTGGGTCAAGATCGGCGAACTCGGGCTGCACGGCATCACCGTCTCGGAAGCAGATGGCGGCGCCGGCATGGGCTATCTCGCGCATGTCGTCGCGGTCGAGGAGATCAGCCGCGCCTCGGCCTCGGTCGGCCTGAGCTATGGCGCCCACTCCAATTTGTGCATCAACCAGATCGCCCGCTGGGGCAATTCCGCGCAAAAGGCCAAGTATCTGCCCAAGCTGATCAGCGGCGAGCATGTCGGCTCGCTGGCGATGTCGGAAAGCGGCTCGGGCTCCGACGTCATCTCGATGCGGTTGCGCGCCGAGCGCCGGGGCAACGACGCCTATGTTCTCAACGGCTCGAAGTTCTGGATCACCAACGGGCCGAGCGCCGAGACGCTGGTCGTCTACGGCAAGACCGACCCCGAGGCCGGGCCGCGCGGCATTACCGCCTTCCTGATCGAGCGCGGCATGAAGGGCTTCTCGACGGCGCAGAAGCTCGACAAGCTCGGCATGCGCGGCTCCGACACCTGCGAGCTGGTGTTCGAGGATTGCGAAGTGCCGGCGGACAATGTGCTCGGCGAAGTCGGGCGCGGGTCCGAAGTGCTGATGTCGGGCCTCGATTACGAGCGGGTCGTGCTGGCGGGCGGACCGCTCGGCATCATGGCAGCCGCGCTCGATATCGTCGTGCCGTACGTCCACGAGCGCAGCCAGTTCGGCAAGCCGATCGGCACCTTCCAGCTCATGCAGGGCAAGCTGGCCGACATGTACGTCGCCGCCTCGACCGCGCGGGCCTATGTCTACGCCGTGGCCCAGGCCTGCGACCGCGGTGAAACGACGCGCAAGGACTCCGCCGGCTGCATCCTCTACTCGGCCGAAAAGGCGACATGGATGGCGCTGGAGGCGATCCAGGCGCTCGGCGGCAACGGCTATATCAACGATTATGCGACGGGCCGACTGCTCCGCGACGCCAAGCTGTACGAGATCGGCGCCGGAACGTCGGAAATCCGCCGCTACTTGATCGGGCGGGAGCTGTTCGAGGAGGCCGCCTGAGCCGCCGCGACCGATTCGCAATTCGGAACCTCGTCCTTGCCGCCGGTTTGAGGCGGCACCCCCCAGACGGAGTGACGAACATGGCGACGAATTACGGAGCGAGTTCAAACGATAACGGCAACGGCGCACTGCTCGCGGGCGTCGTCGGCTTTGGCCTCGGCATCGCTGCCGCGGTCGGGCGCAAGGCCGCAGTACAGGCGATCACTGCATCGGCCGGCGACTGGTTCGAGGGTCTGAAGGCCGAGCACAAGTTGGCGATGGGCATCATCGAGACGCTCGAGAAGACAACCGAGGAAGACACCAAGAAGCGCGCCGCGCTGCTGTTTTCGCTACAGCACGCGCTTGGCAAGCACGCCATCCAGGAAGAGGACGTGATCTACTGCGCTCTGCGCGCCTCGGGCGAAGTCGAAGCCGCCAACGAGCTCGGCCAGGACCATAATGCCGAGGTTAAGCAGGGCCTGTACGACCTGGAGCAGATCGACAAGGCCTCGCCCGCCTGGCTGACGCGCTTGCAGGAGCTGAAGTCGGACATCGAGGCGCATGTTCGCGAGGAAGAAGATGTCGTCTTCCCCAAGCTTTATGCGTCGCTCAGCGAGGAAGAGAACAAGAAGCTGACCAAGCGCATGAACTTCGAAGGCTTCAAAGTCGCGTAAGGTCGCCGTCCGCCTCGACACGCCGGTAGAAGCAACTCGCTTCGCCGGTGTGGCAGGCGGGTCCGGCGGGATGGACGAGCAGCCATACCGCGTCCTGGTCGCAGTCGATCCTGACGCCGGCGATGCGCTGCACATTCCCCGAGGTGCCGCCCTTGTGCCAGACCTCGGCGCGAGAGCGGGACCAGTAGTGCGCCTCGCCGGTGGCGAGGGTTTTTTCCAGCGCCTCGGCATTCATATGAGCCACCATCAACAACTCGCCGCTTACCGCATCGCTCGCAACTGCCTGAATTAGGCCACGCTCGTCCCATTTCGGGTCAAGTTTAAGTCCGGTTTCGCGTATCTCGTCCAACATCCGTCACCCATGCGTAACGAGGGGGCGACAAGCCGCCCTCGCCTCCCTATATGGCGGGCCAAGCCGCCAAGCGAGACGAGAGTCCTTATGGACAACATGCTGACCACGGACCCGTGGGAAGACGATCACCTCCACGAGGAGTGTGGAGTCATCGGCGTCTACGGTGCCGAAGGTGCCGCCGCCCTCGCCGCGCTGGGCCTGCACGCGCTGCAGCACCGTGGCCAGGAAGCCGCCGGAATCACCACCTTCGACGGCAAGGACTTTCACACCCACCGAGCCATGGGTCACGTCGCCGGCAATTTCGACTCGGACGAAGTCATCCGCAAGCTCAAGGGCGACATCGCCATCGGGCACAACCGCTACGCCACGACCGGCGAAACCGCGTTGCGCAACGTCCAGCCGCTCTATGCCGAACTGTCGTCGGGCGGCTTCGCGATCGGTCACAACGGCAACATCTCCAACGCCGGCAAGTTGCGTCGCGAGCTTGTCCGCCGCGGCTCGATCTTCCAGTCGACCAGCGACACCGAAGTCATCATCCACCTTGTCGCCACCAGCACCTACCGCACTCTGCTCGACCGCTTCATCGACGCGCTGAAACAGGTCGAAGGCGCATACAGCCTGTTGTGCCTGACCGGCGAAGGCATGATCGCCTGCCGCGATCCCCTCGGTATTAGGCCGCTGGTGCTTGGACGTCTGGGCGATAGCTACATCCTCGCTTCGGAGACGGTCGCCCTCGACGTCATGGGCGCCACCTTCCTGCGGGCTGTCGAGCCTGGCGAGTTGATCGTCATCACGGCACGCGGCCTTCGCTCACTCCGTCCGTTCGGCACCTACCGCCCGCGGCCCTGCATCTTCGAGCACGTCTATTTCTCGCGCCCTGACTCGGTCGTCGACGGTGCCAGCGTGTACCAGGTCCGCAAGCGGATCGGTCAGCAGTTGGCGCTCGAAAGCCCGGTGGTCGCCGACATGGTCGTGCCGGTTCCCGATTCAGGAACGCCCGCCGCGATCGGCTTTGCCCAGGAGTCGGGTATTCCGTTCGAACTCGGCATCATCCGCTCGCATTACGTCGGGCGCACGTTCATCCAGCCCGGCGACCAGATCCGCAACCTTGGCGTTAAGCTGAAGCACAACGCCAACCGCGCACTGATCAACGGCAAGCGTATCGTCCTGATCGACGATTCGATCGTTCGCGGTACGACCAGCTTCAAGATCGTCCAGATGCTCCGCGATGCCGGTGCCGAGGAAGTCCATATGCGGATCGCTTCGCCGCCAACGCGCCACAGCTGCTATTACGGCGTCGACACGCCGGAGCGTTCCAAGCTGCTTGCCGCCAACATGGATGTCGAGCGGATGCGCGAGTACATCAAGGTCGATAGCCTCGCGTTTCTGTCCAACGACGGTCTCTACCGCGCGTTGGGCGAGGAATTACGCGACGAAGCAGCTCCGCAGTATTGCGATGCCTGTTTCACCGGTGACTATCCGACACGCTTGACGGATCAGGACGAGCTCGAGGTTCCCGATCAGTTGTCGATGCTATCTGAGCGGATGATATAGGCGGCGACGCAGTTCCGGACGTCTCGTCGCAAGTTTCGAATAATTGAGGTCTTTTTTGCCTGACGCATCCACTTCGCCGCTTTCCGGCAAGCTTGCCCTTGTCACCGGGGCATCGCGCGGTATTGGCGCCGCTACTGCCGAGGCGCTGGCGGCGGCTGGCGTGCACGTCGTCCTGACCGGACGGACCGAGGCCGGGCTTATCGAGGTCGAGAACCGCATCCACGCTGCCGGCGGGAAGGCAACGATCGCGCCACTCGACCTGCGAGACTACGACGCGATCGATCGACTGGCCGGGGCGCTTGCGACCCGCTGGGGCAAGCTGGACATCCTTGTGCTTAACGCCGCCACACTTGGCAGCCTGACGCCGGTGCCGCACATCGATTTAAAAGAGTTCGATCTCGTCGTATCGCTGAACTTGACCGCAAACATGCGACTGATCCGTGCATTCGATCCGCTTCTCAGGGCGAGTGATGCCGGTCGGTTAATTTCTTTGACTTCCTCGGTGGCGATGACGCCGCGGCCGTTCTGGGGCCCCTACGCGGCGACCAAGGCGGCGCTCGATACGCTGGTCCTGACGTACGCCGAGGAGGTCGCCAACACGACGCCGGTCCGGGTTGCGATCCTCGATCCAGGCAAGACGCGGACGAAGATGCGGGCCCGTGCCTTTCCGGGGGAGGACGAGGCGACTTTGAAAGCTCCTCAAGTTGTCGCCGATGCGCTGGTCGAGATGCTGCGCGTTCCGACATTCAGCGAAGGCAGGATCAAGCTGCAGGAACCGACTATTTAACGATCAACGGGCGAACAACCTTATCCCTGCACCGGCAAGCACCACCAAGACCGTCGGTGCATATGCGAAGCACAGCCGGCGGACCGGTATCGCTCTTCCATCCCCCGCCACTAGGACTGTTGCGAGTAGGGCAGCCAAGCCAGTCCACAGATGATATCTAAGCTCCGCCGCCACGCTGAACGCCAGATAGCCCGTTCCATACAGTAATGACGACAGAGCTAGCGGCACGATCAACGATGCGTTGGGACCACCCCGCCCGACTATCACCGCACCCAGCGCTAGCGCGATCCAGACGATCGGCCAGCCCAAGGGCGTATGCGCCATGGTGACGGCCAGCGTATCGAGCAGCCGTAGACCGGGGTTGTCGGTGACGTGAAAACCCCAAACATTTGGCGCACTTGCCGCCGGCACTGGCCGCTCCACAGTATCCGCTACAGGGACAAGGCGGGTGTTAATCGCAAAGTGGACAAGACGGTGTCGAGCATAGGCAAACGGATGAGCAAGCACTGCGCGGAGCCAGCTTGCATAAGGATGCGGTGAAACAGGCAGGTCGTTCCAGGCGCTGAAACCAAGCGGGCATTCCGGATCGACCCAGTCGGAATAGCTGTCCCACTTTACTGGAGTATAGCAGCCATGGTTGACGCGAACGGCGTCGGCCACCTTCAACTCGGGGGGAAATACGTTGATCCCGCTATACTTGGTGATGCCACCCAGGTCGAAGATCACGAGCGATAGCTGAACTCCGCTCCGAGTTGCACCGATGAGCCAGTTGACAACGGGCATGCTGAGCATCAGCGCCGCGGTCGCAACCAGACAACTTGCCCCAAGTCGGGGCCACGTGCGCCGCCAGGCTTGCGGCAGCAGAGCAACAAGCAGCGGCAGGCACGCGGTGAATGCGTTGAAGCGCAGCGCCGCCGCAAAAAACAAAAACAGCACAGCTACCGTCGTCGTCGCTGCCCGGCGTCTTCTACCACGCGCAACCAAAATAGACGTTGCGGCGACAAGTGCTCCCGCCATCAGCGAGTCCTTCAAGATGGTACCCGTGAGCACCAATCCTAGCGGGAACAGCCCACACGCCAGTAACCACCACGCCAGACGCGGTCGGTTACGCCGCCACATGGTTGCTGCAAACAGGGTCAACCCGCCCCAGTAGAGCACCAGTTCCAGCAGCATCATCGGAGCCGGCCCGGCGTGCAGCCTCAATAGTCCCCGCCAAACCCACTGCATCATGGGCGGATGCCAGTCGGTGATGTCGCCGCTCAGGGCTTCGCCGTACTGCCGCACCGGGTCCCAACTCATCAATCCCGGCCAATAGGCAGTGGCTGTCAATGCAGCAGCAATGAATGCGGCTATCGCCAGAGCGACGAGGCCAAGCCAACTGCCTCGCTCGGCTCTTTCCAAAGTTCCTGTAGCAGTCAGCCGACTTTTAAGAACCATAAGGTCTATGGTCGGCGGCTGTCATAGAGTGGAGGCGCCTTAAACATACGACGGTTATTCCGGAAGCGAGATCTGCACGGACAACTTTTACATGACGGCAAGAGTCCCGATGCGGTCACACGGTAGACGAAGCGCCAACTCGCAGCTAGCCTCGACAAAAGCCGAAAAATGCCTTGGGGGAAAAGATGCGTATCGCCACGATCACCGGTACAGCCTGTATTCTTGCTCTTGGGGGTGTAGGTGTCGCCAGCGGTGCTTGGAGTCAGACGCCGGCGGCTGCGCCGCCCGCTAAAGAGAAGTCTGTGTTGGCCTGGGCTTCCAAGCCTGATCCAATGCTGGCATTCGACAAGATCAATCGTCCGGTCTGGCACCTTGCTGACGTGCTCGCGAAGCATAAGGGTCAGGGCGACTGGGCCGAGACGGTCGCTATCAATCACGACGTTATCGCGCAGTGGATTTCCCTAGCGCCGGGACACAAGACTAAGACGGTATTTTACGCGGACGACCGGGTCTACTTCGAGGTCCAGCAGGGTTCTATCCGCGTAACCATAGAAGGTCAGGAGCCTTTTGTAGCGTCGAAGCATTTCCTAGTTCAGGTGCCTAAGCGTCTGCAATACACCCTGGAAACGATTGGCAACGAGGCCAGCCTACGCTTCGAAGTGCGCCCTGCAGGAGAGCCGCCGCAGTATCCGGTCAACGAGACACCGACGCCAGTACCGGGCTTCAAATATGTCCAGGCTGTCTATTCCGGCCATGGCGACTACGATAGCATCAACCGGCCCTTCATCGATTTCGACAAGCAGATCGTGCAGGGCGGAGAGAAGATCGGCGTCTGGTTACGCGACGACCACAGCTATGTGACGATCCTGCGTTCACCAAAGGGCGTACCCACACCACCCGACACAGCCTGGGGTCACTTCCATGCAAACTTCCCCGAGTTCTGGCTGATCATCGAAGGCACGCAGCAGTTCCTGGTAGAAGGCGAGAAGCTGATCACTGCCCAGGAGGGAGACCTGATATCGGCGCCGACCGGACGTTGGCATCGGGCCCTGCCTTCGGGCGATGGTCCTTCGACCCGGCTGGCCTTCATCCCGCGTCCGGATAATCTTCACTGGATGCAGCCTGAAGTGACTGCCGGAGGCAAGTAGCGCCTTCCGCGCTGCGCATTTGTCGGGTTCTACGCTGGTGGCTGCCGATGACTATTTGAGCTTGTCGGCCACCGCCGCGATACCGGCGTTCGAGCAGATTTCGTCTTTGTCACCACCGACCGCTCCAGACGATCCGACCGCGCCGATCACCTCGTCATGATAACTGATGGGTACACCACCCGCGACGCCGACGACGCCCTCGACGTTCGACATTGGCGAGCCGAGCGTGGAGTTCCGTGCGGTGGCGAAGGCGCCGGATGTAGCGAAGCGGCTGGCGAGCGTCAGCGCGGTGTATGCTTTCGCGCGTGACAGCCCGATCGTGTGAGGTCCGGTCCCCTCATCTCGCAGAAACGCCTTCATCAATCCTGCAGAGTCGAGCACGGTGATGGTCGTCCGGAAGCCCATTTGCCGGCAGCGCACGATAGCCGCGCGCGCGATCGCTTCCGCCATATCGACGGACAGCTCGTGATGATTGAGCAGTCCATTCTCCGCACGTATCGGAGGATAGCTCGCCGGTGCTGGTAATGGTTGGCCGGACGCCGAGGCTCCCGAAATCAGACACGCGAATGTGAGGGGCAGTATCCCAGTCCGGCGCATGACGATCCTATCCATTGTTGCGACAGGCTAAGGTACAAGATCGCGATGTCAATTGACCAACCGAGGCGGCCTCGATCCAGGTCAAATCGGTCGTGACGGATACGCCACCCGAGTAGCTACATTTTGTACAATTGACGCGAGCACGGGCGGCGCGCACCGCGTCGTGCGATGAACGTTAACGCTCACATTTCCGCGTCGCGGGTAGCTATTCTCGGTAGCTTTTCGCTGCTGCTGGCGGGCTGCAGCCGTGGGGTACTCGATCCGCAAGGGCCGGTAGCGGCAGCGGAGAAGACCATCTTGCTCAACTCGCTGGCGATCATGCTGGCCGTTGTCGTGCCGACCATCCTTGCGACCCTTGCCTTCGCCTGGTGGTTTCGCGCCTCCAACACCAAGGCCAAACATCGGCCTGAGTGGAGCTATTCGGGGCAGATCGAGCTCGTCGTCTGGGGCGTGCCGGCGATGGTCGTGCTGCTGCTCGGCGGCATCGGCTGGGTCAGCGCGCACGATCTCGACCCGCCGCGACAATTGGCGTCGAAAGTCCAGCCGCTGGTCGTCGAGGTCGTCTCGCTCGATTGGAAATGGCTGTTCATCTACCCGGCGCAGGGTGTCGCCAGCGTCAACCGGCTGGTCGTCCCGGCGGGTACTCCGGTCACCTTCCGCCTGACCTCGGCCACGGTGATGAACAGCTTCTTCGTGCCCCAGCTCGGCAGCCAGATCTACACGATGGCGGGCATGGCGACGCGGCTCAACCTGATGGCCGATAAGCCCGGCCGCTATCCCGGCCTGTCCGCCATGTATAGCGGTGAAGGCTTTTCCGACATGCGCTTCAACGTCGACGCGGTGGACGCGGCGCAGTTCGCTGCTTGGATTGCGGGCGCGCGCGCCGCAGGACCGGTGCTCGACCGCACCGGCTATATGGCGTTGACCGGCGAGAGCAAGGCGGTGCAGCCCTATACCTATCGTGCCGTAGCGCCCGACTTGTTCGAGACGGTCGTCGCGATGCGCTTTCCCGCGGCGCCGACCCTGCGCACCGCTGTTCCAGGACCCAAGTCTTGACCCTGCTCGGCCGCCTGTCGTGGGACGCGATCCCGTTCAAGGAGCCGATCGCCCTCGGCACGTCGATCGTTCTGATCCTGGTAGTGGGCAGCATCCTGGCGTGGCTGACGATCAAGCGTCATTGGCCCTACCTGTGGCGCGAGTGGATAACCAGCGTCGACCACAAGCGCATCGGCGTAATGTATTTCGGCCTCGGCGGCATCATGCTTATGCGTGGCTTCGTCGACGCAATGATGATGCGTTCGCAACAGGCACTGGCGGTCGCCGGCGCGCCGGGCTTCCTTCCGCCCGAGCATTATGCACAGATCTTCTCGGCGCATGGCACGATCATGATCTTCTTCGTCGGCATGACGCTGATGGTCGGGCTGATGAACTTCGCCGTGCCACTGCAGCTCGGCATCCGCGACGTGGCGTTTCCGACACTCAATTCGGTCAGCTTCTGGATGACCGCGTCGGGGGTGTTATTGATGAACGTGTCGCTGGTCATCGGCGAATATGCGCGGACCGGCTGGCTGGCCTATCCGCCGCTGTCCGAGTTGCGTTTCTCGCCGGGCGTCGGGGTCGACTACTATCTGTGGGCGCTGCAGATTGCCGGGGTTGGAACGTTGCTGTCGGGAATCAACCTGGTGACGACGATCCTCAAGATGCGGGCTCCAGGGCTGACGTACACTCGGATGCCGATCTTCTGCTGGACCGCGCTGGCGTCGAACCTGCTGATCGTCGCGGCCTTCCCGATCCTGACCGCGACCTTCGCGATGCTGCTGCTCGACCGCTACCTCGGCTTCCACTTCTTCACCAACGAAGCGGGCGGCAACCCGATGATGTACGTCAACCTCATCTGGGCCTGGGGTCATCCTGAGGTCTACATCCTGATCCTTCCGGCCTTCGGCATATTTTCGGAGGTGATCTCGACCTTCTCTGGCAAGCCGTTGTTCGGCTATCGCTCGATGGTCATGGCAACTATGGCGATCTGCGTCCTGTCGTTCGTCGTCTGGCTCCACCATTTCTTCACGATGGGCGCGGGCGCCGACGTCAACGGCTTCTTCGGTGTGATGACGATGATCATCGCGGTGCCGACTGGTGTGAAGGTCTTCAACTGGCTGTTCACCCTGTACGGCGGCCGCATCCGCTTCGAGGCGCCGTTGCTGTGGGCGATCGGCTTCATGGTGACCTTCGTCATCGGCGGTATGACCGGTGTCCTGCTGGCGGTACCGCCCGCTGACTTCGTCCTGCACAATAGCCTGTTCCTGGTTGCGCACTTCCACAACGTCGTCATCGGTGGCGTCATCTTCGGGGCGTTTGCGGGGTACACCTACTGGTTTCCGAAGGCCTTCGGGTTCACCCTCGATTCGAGTTGGGGCAAGCGAGCGTTCTGGTGCTGGTTCGTCGGCTTCTACCTCGCCTTCATGCCGCTCTATGCGCTTGGGCTGATGGGTATGACGAGGCGAACCCAGCACACCGTCGATCCGTCATGGATACCGCTGCTCTACGTCGCGTGGGCCGGTGCAGCGACGATCCTGTGCGGCATCGCCTGCCTGATGATTCAATTGGTGGTGTCTGTGCGGACCCGCGATCAACGCCGGGATGCTACCGGTGATCCGTGGGACGGGCGTAGCCTGGAATGGGCGACCTCGTCTCCGCCGCCTGCCTACAACTTTGCCGTGATCCCCAACGTCGAGGGCGAGGAAGCCTATTGGGGGGTCAAGCAGCGCGCAATCGAAACCCAGAAGATGAGCGACGTTCCCGAGTACAAGGCGATCGAGATGCCCAAGAACAGCCCGACCGGTTTTGTCTGCGCCTTTTTTGCGGTGGTCACCGGCTTTGCGATGGTCTGGCATATCTGGTGGATGGCGTTGCTCGGCCTAGCCGGAGCTTTCGCCACCTTCGTCGTCTTCGCATGGCGTGACCGTGCCGATTACGAGGTCCCGCAAGCCGAGGTCGAGCGCACCGGAACCGCGTTCCGCGCTGTCCGAGAGGCGGCGCTGCGCGACCGGGTAGCATCGACGTGAGCGCCGCCGCAGCAGCACCTCGCGCCGATCCGCACCAGCTGGGGCGTAATCCCGACCAGGACGACCGCCCGATCATCGTCGGCGGCGGCGAGGACGACGCGCCCAACAAGCGCATCATTGTCGGCTATGGTTTCTGGATATTCCTGATCTCCGACATCATCATGTTCTCCGCGTTTTTCGCCGCCTACGCGGTGTTGTCGGGCGCGACGGCAGGTGGACCATCCGGCCGCCAGCTCTTCCACCTCGACCTTGTCGCGATCGAGACCGGCCTGCTGCTGACCTCGACCTTCGCTTGCGGCATGGCGACGCTCGCGGCCGAGGCGCGCAGCATGTTCTGGACGCAGGTCGCGCTGCTCGTCACCGGGCTGCTCGGCTTGGGCTTCCTGGCTCTCGAGCTTCACGAATTCAGTTCGTTGATGCAGCAGGGCGCGGGCCCGGATCGCAGCGCCTTCTTGTCAGCGTTCTTTGCACTGGTCGGCTGCCACGGTGTGCACGTTGGCGCCGGACTGCTGTGGATCGGCACGATGATGGCGCAGATCTTCGCCAAGGGCTTTCGCGAGGACATCATGCGTCGGCTGCTGTGCCTTACGCTGTTCTGGCATGCCCTCGATATCGTCTGGGTCGGCGTGCTGACCGTCGTCTACCTGCTCGGAGTCCGATGATGGAGAATACGCGCGAGTCCGATACCGGCAAGCCGGCCCACGACACCGGCATCGTTCCAGGCGAGGACCGCAAGAGTCCGATCCGTGGCGTGATCGGCTACAGCGTCGGCTTCATCCTGGCGGCGGCATTGACCGGCATGTCGTTCTGGGTTGGTGCCAGCGACCTGTTCTGGCAGCCCGGCGTAGCGATAGGGCTTTGCGTTCTCGCGGTGGCGCAGATGGGCATTCACCTGACCTTCTTCCTCCACATTTCGACGGGGCCGGACAACACCAACAACGTCATGGCGCTGGCGTTCGGCATCCTGATCGTCGTGCTGGTCGGCGCAGGCTCGCTGTGGATCATGTCCAACCTGAATGCCAACATGATGCCGATGGATCGGCTGATGGACATGCACCAGCAACGCTGAGCAATCGTCACGCAACCCTCTCGGGCGTTGCGGGGTTTGAAATACGCGGCGGCACGAAGCCCTCGCGTGTTGTTGACGATATTCCGAGCAACTAGATGCGCGGCACAGAAGGAGGCACAATCAATGCCCATCCAAGTGAACGGCTTAGCGGTGTCTGTCCCCGACGATCCGCGCGTTTCCCTACTAGACCTGCTGCGCGAGCATCTGCACCTGAGCGGTACCAAGGTCGGTTGCAACCAAGGCGCGTGCGGCGCCTGCACCGTGTTGGTCGATGGTGAGCGCATCATCTCGTGTCTGGCGCTCGCGGTCCAGTTCGAGGGCCGCGCGGTGACGACGGTCGAAGGCTTGAGCGAGGGCGGTGTGCTCCACCCGCTACAGGCCGCCTTCATAGAACACGACGGCTTCCAGTGCGGCTATTGCACGCCGGGGCAGATCTGCTCCGCGATCGGCATGGCGGCCGAAATCCAGCGCGGAATCCCCAGCAATGTGACGCATGACCTCGCCGCCGAGACCGTGGCCATCGACCGAGCCGAGTTCCAGGAGCGCATGAGCGGTAACTTGTGCCGATGCGGCGCGCATAACGGCATCATCGATGCGATCAGCGAAGTCTATGGCGACGAGGTCTATGGCAGCGACGTCCAGGGCAACGAGCCTGGCTCGCATGACCGACTGGCGCTGAACAAGGAGCCAGCCGAATGAACCCGTTCACCTATTCGCGCGCCGGTGATGCTGCCCGCGCGATCGACCTCGGCGCCGTGGCCGGTGCCAAGTTCCTAGGCGGCGGCACCAACCTCGTCGACCTGATGCGCGAGACGGTCGAGCGGCCGAGCGCGCTGGTCGATGTCACTGGCTTGTTCGACACGATCGACGAGCGTGACGACGGCAGCCTGTTGATCGGCGCCGGCGTCAGGAACAGCGCGCTGGCGGCGCACCGTGCGGTCCGTACCCGCTATCCGGTCCTTGCCCGGGCGATCCTGGCCGGGGCAAGTGCCCAGATCCGCAACATGGCGACGGTCGGCGGCAACCTGCTCCAACGCACCCGTTGCACCTATTTCTACGACACCGAAGGATCGCGCTGCAACAAGCGCGAGCCCGGCGCAGGCTGTGACGCGGCTGGCGGCTTCAACCGCATTCATGCAATCCTCGGTGCTTCGGAAGCCTGTGTGGCGACCCATCCCTCGGATATGTGCGTAGCGTTGGCTGCTCTGGATGCGGTGGTCCATCTCCGCTCCGCGGATGGCGAGCGGCAAGTGCCGATGGCCGATTTCCATTTGCTGCCCGGCGACAGGCCGGATTTGGAGAGCGTGCTTCAGCCCGGCGAGCTGATCACCGCGATCGAGTTGCCGGCTCTCGGCTTCGCGGCGCATTCGACCTATCGCAAGGTCCGCGACCGCGCGAGCTACGCCTTTGCGCTGATCTCGGTCGCTGCGGCGCTGGAGGTCAGCGGCGGGAAGGTCGGCGATGTTCGGCTGGCGCTCGGCGGCGTGGCGCACAAGCCGTGGCGAGCATTCAAGGCGGAAACGATGCTGAGAGGCGGACCGGCAACTTTGCAGGCGTTTCGCGCCGCAGCCGATGCGGAACTCGCGGACGCGAGGCCGCTCAACGACAATGGATTCAAGATCGAGCTGGCGGCCCGGACCATGACCGCGGTGCTGGCCGAACTGGCAGGAGTCACCTCATGAGCAACATCCTCGAAGACGCCAAGGATGCAGTCCAGGGCCTCGTCCAGATGGCCAAGCAAAGGGCCGTCCAGCTTGCGCCCGACAGCTTCATCCCTGGCGGCAGGCCGGACCCGCTGATCCGCGAGCAGCACGGAAATATCGGCAAGCCGCTGTCACGCCTCGACGGTCCGCTCAAAGTGCGCGGCGCGGCGCCATTCGCGGCCGAGTTTCCGCTGGACGGCATGCTGTATGCCTCGATTGCGTTCAGCAGCGTGGTCAAGGGACGGATTACTCGTGTCGACACGTCGGCGGCGGAGGCCGTGCCGGGCGTGGCGCTCGTGATGACCCATCTCAACGCCCCGAAAATGGCGAACGTGCCGCTGTTCATGACGCAGCCGAAGGCGGCCGGTGGCATCGACCTGCCGATCATGCAGGACGACCGAGTCCACTGGAGCGGCCAGCCGATCGGACTGGTGCTGGCAGAGACGCAGGAAAGCGCGGATCACGCCAGGTCCCTGCTCCGCTTCGAATATGCGACCGAGGCGTCGGTGACCTCGTTCGCCGCGGCCAAGGCGAAGGGTACCGAGACCGGGCAGTTCATGGGCCAGCCACTCAAGATGGACAAGGGCGACGCGGACAAGGCCCTCGCCACCTCGCCGCACACGGTCGATCGCACTTACACGACGCCGCGCCACAGCCATAATGCCATCGAGCTCCATGCCTGTACGGTCGCTTGGGAGGGCGATACGCTGCGAGTCCACGACGCCTCGCAGCTGGTGTCGCACACCGCCTGGAGCCTCGGCCAAGTCTTCGGCATCGAGGAGGAGCAGGTTCACGTTACCTCGCCGTTCGTTGGTGGAGGCTTCGGTGGCAAGTGCCTGTGGTGGCACCAGGTCCTGGCTGCGGCAGGGGCCCGATTGTCTGGTCGTCCGGTACGCCTGATGCTGTCGCGCGAAGGCGTTTACCGGATCGTTGGTGGTCGTACTTCGACCGAGCAGCGCGTCGCCATCGCGGCGCAGGCGGATGGCACGTTCGATGCGTTGCTCCATACCGGCACGGTGGTGATCAGCCCGCACAACGCGATGCCCGAGCCCTTCATCCTGCCGGTAATGAGTGCCTATTCGAGCGGCAGCCTCAAGTTCGACCTGGAAGTCGCGACGGTCGACATGCTCGCCAACACCTTCATGCGTGCGCCGGGCGAAGCAGTCGGCACCTTTGCGCTGGAGTCCGCGGTCGACGAGCTTGCGGTCGAGATGGGCATGGACCCGATCGAGCTGCGGCTGAAGAACGAGCCGGAGACGGACCCGGTCACCGGCGCGCCGCCATCGCAGCGCGATACCGAAAAGGCTTACCGCGATGGCGCCGAACGTTTCGGCTGGTCCAAGCGCGGCGCTCCCGGCGAGCGGCGCGAGGGTGAGTGGCAGATCGGCATGGGCGTCGCGACCGCGACCTATCCCTACCACCGCATGCCCGGCGGTGCAGCGCGCATGATCCTGTCGCGAGGTGGCGCAGTTATCGTCGAGATCGCCGCGCACGAAATGGGCATGGGCACGATGACCGCCCATACCCAGGTGGTCGCCGATCGGCTGGGGCTGCCGCTCGACAAGGTCGAGTTTCGCTATGGCGACAGCTTTCAGCCCGGCGTGGTGCTGGCGGGCGGATCGCAGCAGACCGCGTCGATCGGCTTCTCGGTCATCGCCGCGCATCGTGAACTGGTCTCGGAGTTGCTCAAGCTGGCTGGTAATGATTCACCGCTGGCCGGGCTGAAGGCTGAGGAAGTTGGAAGCGTCGACGGCGGGCTCGCCAAACTCGATGAGCCGGAGCGCCATGAAAGCTACGTTTCGATACTGTCGCGGGCGCAGCGCGATGAGCTTGTGGTCGAAGGCTCGGCGCCGCCACCGCTCGAGCTGCAACACTGGTCGATGCACAGCCACGGTGCGATGTTCTGCGAGGTCGCCGTGAGCGTGATCACCGGTGAGGTCCGTGTGCGGCGCTTCCTCGGCTCGTTCGACTGTGGTCGCATCCTCAACCCCAAGACGGCAATGAGCCAGTTCCGCGGCGGCATCATCATGGGGCTGGGCCTGGCGCTGATGGAGGAGACGCAGTTCGACGAACGGCTCGGTCGCATCATGAATCCGAGCCTCGCGGAATATCACGTGCCGGTGCACATGGACGTGCCCGAGATCGAAGTGATCTGGACCGATATTCCGGATCCTCACGCACCGATGGGAGCCCGCGGTATCGGCGAGATCGGAATCACCGGCGTCGCCGCGGCGGTCGCCAACGCAATCTACAATGCGACCGGCAAGCGGATCCGCGACCTGCCGATCACGTTGGACAAGCTCATGTAGTTCAAAGGGTCGGGCCTGGGCGGCAACGCGCTCGGGCCCGACTTCGATGCGGGCTGAGCCGAACAGTATTACCCCTACAACTATTGACGCATCGCACCGGTCGCTTCTTATGCGCCAGTCAGGTCGAGACCACGCAACGGTTTGGTCCGAGCTTGATTGCACGTAATTTGGGGACCGATCATGATCCAGCCGCTCAAGACCATGGTCGCGGCCGCCGCATTGATGGCGACGCCCGCGCTCGCCGCCGCCGCCGCCGATCCGCTCGCGCCAACCGGCCGCTGGTCAGCCTATACCTCGGGGCAAGCCGCCCTGCCCCCGATGGGCTGGAACTCGTGGAACGCCTTCTTCACCAAGCTGGATGAGGGCAAGGTGCTGGGCTCGGCGCAGCGCATCGTCGACAGCGGGCTGCTCGCCAAGGGCTATCGCTACGTCAATCTCGACGACGGCTGGTGGCTCAAGCGTCGCCTGACCGACGGCCGCATCCAGATCCGGCCCGAGAAATTCCCGTCCTCCGTCGTGGCGCCGGGCGAAAGCTCGTTCCGTCCGCTGACCGACAAGCTCCACTCGATGGGCCTCAAGGCCGGCGTCTACACCGATCTCGGCCGCAACCTGTGCTCGCAGGCCTATGACCCCAAGGATACCAACCTGCCGGTCGGCACCGTCGAGGAGCGCGAGGTCGGGATTTACGGCCATATCGACCAGGATATCCGCCTGTTCTTCAAGGACTGGGGCTTTGATTACCTCAAGGTCGACGGCTGCGGCATCCGAGCCTTCGCCAAGGGCAGCGAGCAGGTCAAGTCGGGCGAATACCGCATCCTCGACCCGCTGATCGACCAGCAGTTGGTGACGCGCAGCAACGTCCCCGCCGTGCAGGGCATGTTCCGCGAGATCAATGCGGCGCTCGTCCGCTACAATCCAGACGGCGACTTCCTGCTGTCGCTGTGCATCTGGGGCTCGGCCAACGTCCGCGCCTGGGGCAAGGATTTCGGCAACGCCTCGCGGACCAGCGACGACATCGTGCCGAAATGGAGCCGCTTGCTGACCAACTTCGACAGCGCCTCCCGCCGCGCGCTTTACGCGCATCCGGGCTCGTGGAACGATCCCGACATGCTCAATATCGGCACCGGCGAGTTCGACGCCGAGCACCTCACCGAGGCGAAATCTCACTTCGCGCTATGGGCGATCATCAACGCGCCGCTGATCATCGGCACCGACCTGCGCGTCGCGCCCAAGGCGCTGATGGACATCTTCGGCAAAGCGGCGATCATCGCCGTCAACCAGGACCCCGCCGGCAATCAGGCGACCATGGCGTACGACAGCAACGATGCGCAGATCCTGGTGAAGACGCTCGCGTCGGGCGAGAAGGCGGTTGCCGTGCTCAACCGCACCGATGCGCCGCTCGAGGCGACCCTGACCTCGGACCAGCTCAAGTTCCTCGACACCACCGACGTCGAGACGACCGACCTGTGGACCGGTAAGCGCGATCGCTTCCGCAAGGAAACCAAATTCACCCTGGCCGCGCATGAGACGCGGATCATGCGGGTGAATGGCACCCGCCAGTTTCCCGACGCCCTGTACCTTTCGGAGCAGCCCGGCAGCGTCAATCCTGCGGTTGAGGGGCTGACCCGGCCGCAGCCCGACCCCTTCATTCACCGCAGCGCACAGTCGTGGAAGGGCATGCGCGGCCCCGGCGACCGGCCGCTCTATGCCGGATGGGGCGGCGCGCAGCCCGACGCCACGCCTTATGGCCAATTGCTTCAGATAGCGGGCAAGCGGTTTGCCAACGGCATCGGCATCCTTGCCGGTTCACGGCTGGAAGTGCGAAACAAGTCGTTCGCGACCTTCACGACGCAGGTCGGCATCGACGATTCAGCCACCGACAAGACCCAGACTGTGCGGTTCGCGATCTATGGGGACGGCAAGCTGCTCGCCCAGAGCCGCCCGATGCGCTGGGGCGAGGCCTCGGCACCGCTCACCGCCAATGTCGCGGGCGTGAAGATCGTCGAGCTGGTCGCCCGGGCCTCGGGCAAGGATACCGACAATTTGCCGGTGACCTGGGGCGACGCAATGCTGAACGGCAAACACTCCTAGGAGCGCCTGCCGCAGCGGTACATCGTCAGTTGGCGGGCATCGTCGCCCGAATTTCGGCGGCATCCAGAAAGCCGTCGTTGTTCTTGTCGGCCTTTTTGAACATCGTCGCCGAGGCCGCGGTATAGGCGGCATGGGTGGCCATGCCCTTGGCGTCGACCGGCGTGCCGTCGAGGATGACCTTTGCCATGTCGACCTGATCGGCGGCCTTGACGCTCTCGGCGCCGTTCATGACGTAGTTCCAGCCGCCTTCGCGAAACACCGCATATTCGGCCTGCGTGACCTTGCCGTCATGGTCCGCGTCGGCGAAGTCGAACGGGTCGAAATCCTGCGCATAGGCACCAGAGCCGCCGGCAAACGACAGGCTCGCGACGCACGACATCAAGACGATCTTCAAGCGCATTCCGCCCTCCCAAAGGTTAGAGAATCGTCTCTACGCTTGAACCCTCGGGCTTGTCGACGGGCGCTTACCACTGGGTGTAGGAGCCGTCGGGACGCAGGTTCAGCGGCATGCCGACCTGGTACTTATTGTACTCGGCGATCTTCACCAGCTTGCTCATGTCGAGTTCGACACCAAGGCCCGGCCGCTCGTTCGGCCACATCTTGCCGTTGCGGAAGTCGTACATCTTGGGAAGATAAGGGAAAGTCCGGCTGCCATCGCCGAGCATCTCCATCAGCGCCGGAACCGAACTGGCGGTCAGACAATGAACCAGCGCCGCTTCGGCGATCGGGCTGGTGAAATGCGGGATCATGCCGACATAGTGCGTCTCCGCCATCGCTAGGATCTTCATATATTCGCTGATGCCGCCGGTGTTGGGTAGTGCAGTGCGGACGTAGTTGATGAGCTCGCGCTCGATCAGCGGCGCGACGTCCCACTTATAGCCGAACTGCTCGCCGACCGCGATCGGCTGACTGGTCAGCTTCCGAATGTTCTCGTAGGAGCCGATGTTCTCGCTGCGGATCAGGTCCTCGATAAAATACGGGTGCAGGTCGGCGCTATCCATCATGCCCGCGAGCCGGATCGCGTCGGAGGGATCGAACTCCGTATGGAAGTCGAGCGACCAGCTGCCGTCGCCGACGGTCTTCTGCAGCAGCACGCAATCGTCGAAGATGGCGCGCACCAGCTTGAAGCGATCGACGACGCCGGTGCGATTGTCGGTCGAATGGCGATAGACGCGGAAACCGGCGGCGATGCAGGCACGTGCCGCATCCTCCAGCTTGCCGCCCGGCGGACGCGGGAATGCCGTCGAATAGCATTCGATATAGTCGCGCGCCTTGCCGCCGAGCAGCTGCCAGAGCGGCACGCCCAGCGCCTTGCCCTTCAGATCCCAGAGCGCGAGATCGAGGCCGCCCAACGCATGGAGTTTCTCGCGGCCCGCGACATAGTGCATGCCGCGCACCATCCGCTGCCAATGCATTTCGGTGCGGAACGGGTCGAGCCCGATCATCATCGACGCGCATTCGGCCATCGACGTCGGCTCGCCACCTTCGCCGATGCCGCGCAGTCCGGACTCGGTCTCGATGACGATGACGTTGCTCGACTGATTGATCATCGGCTGGCCCATGCGGCCGTTCGAATCTCCGGTGTTGCGGTAATAATGGACCGCCTTGATCTTGTCGGGCTTGAGACCGAGCGCGTTCGCCGTGCCGGGCAGCCACAGCCCGGCGGTGGCGACGGCACCAAGGCCCTTGAGAAGTGTCCGCCGGTTCCACGAGGTCATAGCTTGTCCAATCCTGATCACTGCGTCGTGCAGCCTAGAGTTTGAAGGTGACGCCGGCGGTGAAGGTGCGGCCGTTGCGCAGGTCGAACAGCGTGTCCTGGCGCTGGGTGTCAATATACTGGGTGCTGAGCTCGTCGGTGAGGTTCTGCGCCTCGAACAACACCCTGATCTGCGGCGTCAGCTGGAACGATACCGACCCGTCGAGGTAGAAGGCCGCCTTGTTGGCGATGACGTCGCTGTCGGCGGCGCCCGAGGGCACTGTGCGGATGAAGCCCGACCGGTAGTTGCCGGTGACCCGCGCGCTGAAGCGCTTGTCCTCGTAGTAAAGCGTGCCGCTCGCCGATTTCCGTGACAGTCCGACGAGGTCGGCAGTGGTCGTCAGGGTGGGCACGCCGTTGGTGCTTTGCAGGATGTAGTTGATCCTCGACTTCACCAGCGTGACGCTGCTCAGGATGCCGAGGTTGCCGAGCGCGCCAGGCAGAAAGCGCAGCGGCGCCTGCGCATTTAGCTCGACGCCCTGCAACAGGCCGCCGGGGGTGTTGGCGAGGCGCGAGATGGTGAACAGCTCGTCGGGCGTCGTCTGGGTGTTGGCGAGCAACGTGTTCGGCAGGCCGAGCTGGCTGAACGGGATCAGCGAGTTGATGCTCTGGATGTAGGTGCTGATATCCTTGCGGAAATAGGCCACCGACAGCAGCGAGCCGGGGGCGAAATACCATTCCAGCGCCGCGTCGTAGGTGGCAGCGCGGATCGGCTCGAGGAACGGATTGTTGATCGAGCCGCGCCGGCCGACGGCATCGACGCCGCTGCTCGGGATCAGCGGGGCAAGCTGGGGCCGCGACATGACCTTGGCGGCCGCAAGCCTGAGCAGCAGGTCGGACTTGAGCTCGACGACGATGTTGGCGGAGGGCAGCCAGTCCGAATAGCTGCGGCTCGCCTCCGCCAGCTGGCCTGCGGTCGGATATTTCGAGCCCGCCGGGGCCGCGACCGGGATGTAACCGAAGGAGAATTGGTCGGTGTGGACATAGCGGACACCGGCGTCGCCGCGGATGACCAGGGGCATGATGTCCTCGGTATTGAAGGTCACCATGCCGTAGCCGCTCTTGACGGTTTCCTTGACGCCGGACGGGCCGGAGCCGCACTCGACGCCGCAGAACCAGCTGTCGTCGAGGCCGACGACCGTGGAATATTGGGCGAGGTCGCCCGCCACCCAGCTCGCCGGGGCGCCGTAGCCGAGCAGCTTGTCGAGCTTGGTGACCTGCACGTCGAAGTCGGCGATCGACTTGCCTGCGGGCAGCAGCGGCGTCGCCTGGCGGGCGGGGTCGAGGCTGCGTTGGGCCGAGGTGTAGTCGCTCTGGCGGTACTGGCCGCCGAAGGTGAGCTTGAAGCCGGGCGTCACCTCCCATTCGCTGTCGAGTTCCAAGGTCTTGTTCTTGGTGTTGCGCTTGAGCTTGCGGTCGCTCCAGGTGCCGTAGACGGTGCCGTCGGCGGTGCCCGGCTTGTAGCTGAAGTTGGCCGGGTTGGTGATGTCGATGCCGTAGGTGATCTTGGGGATCTCGGCGCCGTTGCGGAAGTCGACCGCGAAGCCGTCGCTGTCGTTGGAGTCGATGTTGACCCAGCCGCGACGGGGACTGACGAACGGCGATTCCGAATAGCCGGCAAGGCCGCTGATCTTGAACTGGTCGGAGAAGCGGTGGTCGAAGCTGAACGTGCCCTGCTTGAATTCCGAGACATAGCGGTCGATCCAGCGCTCCGACCGGATGTCGACGCCGTCGTACAGGCCGTAGACCACCGAGCCCTTGGAGTTGATCTCGATGTCGCGGACCGAGACCATCGGCTGGCCGCTGTTGCTGGCGGACCGGGCGAACGACAGGCCCGAGATGTAGGAGTCGTTCCGCACCACGTCGAAGCGCGAGTAGAGACCGTCGATGCTGATATTGGTGTTGTCGTCGGGCTGCCATTGATAGCTCAGCGAGCCGCCGATGCGCTTGGCATCCTGCTGGGAGTCGAGATAGCGCGGCAGGCGGGGGAAGAAGGCGCCGCCGCCGGGCTGGCCGAGCGGGCCGAGGTGGCTCTGAATGGTGTTGTAAGCGGCGGTCGTGCCGGTGCGGGGATTGCCGGCGCTGCAGTTGAGCGCATCCGTCCCGCGCACCGCGTTTTTGGTCGGGTTCTGCGGCGCCACCCCGATCGGCGAGCAGAAGCCGCCATTGACCCAGGCCGGCAGCACCAGCACCGCCGAATAACCCACGTCGCGCGTGTGCCGCCGGCCGTAGGATCCCGAGGCGAGGATGCCCATGGTCCCGTCGGCGAAGGTTTTAGAGATCAGGCCAGACAGCCGCGGATCGGCCTTGCGCCCGATCTCGTTGTAGATCAGCCGGCCGGTCGCGGTCAGGGCAAAGTCGGTCTTATAGTCGAGCGGATGCGGCGCCTGCAGGTCGACCGTAGCGCCCAGCGAACCCTCCTCCGTGTTCGCCGAGGGTGTCTTGCGCACCGACAGCGAGGTGAAGATCTCGGACGGGAAGACATTGAAGTCGAAGCTTCGTCCGTTGTTACCGCCGC
This sequence comes from Glacieibacterium sp., assembly GCF_965200405.1. Classification (GTDB taxonomy): domain Bacteria; phylum Pseudomonadota; class Alphaproteobacteria; order Sphingomonadales; family Sphingomonadaceae; genus Glacieibacterium. Next base: position 2,779,780 of record NZ_OZ241356.1, on the reverse strand, counting down.
CATAAACGTCGGAAGCACCGGTCTGCGAAGTGCCCTCCATGCCATTGATGCGGACGCGCGTGAACTCCGCCGCTAGGCCGCGGACAGTGATGTTCCGACCCTCGCCGCCGTCGCCGCGGGTGAGCGATACGCCAGGCAGACGCTGCATCGATTCGGCCAGATTGCTGTCGGGGAACTTGCCGATATCTTCGGCCTTGATCGTGTCGACCGCTGCCGCATCGGTCCGCTTCTCAAGCAGCGCGCTGGCCAAGCTAGAGCGAAAGCCGGTAACAACGATGTCAGTCTCCGGCGCTTTGTCATCCGACGCCGGTGTCGTCTGCGCTGACACCGCATGTAACGGAGTCAGCGTCGCGCATAGCGCGATAATCGAAACAGCATGCCTCGCGGCAGCTCTTGGCTTGAACATGGCGATCACCCCCAGGATTATCTTGCGTCGTCGGACTCTGCGGCCCGTAAGCTTAAGATGCGCTGGCCGGCTCTTTCCGTAATCAGTGGGGAATTTTATTATGCTGACCGTAGTGTGGAGTAGCGTTGGCGTTTTTACTGAGCGTCAATCTCGTCCGGCCCCGAGGGTCGAGACCGGGCGGCCAGCAAACAGGGAGCGGATTCGGGGATAGACTTTACCGCTCGGTTGCTGCAGTCCTTCGCCACGGCTGTGCCAGCCTATGAACAAAACCGCGGTCAGCGGTACGGCGTGGCAGCATTTCGAATGTTGGGGAGGTTGATGGCTAAGATCGGGCGTATTCGCTGGTTGATGGTCGTGATGGCGATGATCGTTGCCGCGGTTTCCTATCTGGACCGCGCCAACATCTCCATTGCGGCGCCGTTCATCAAGGTCGATCTTGGACTGAACGACAAGCAGCTCGGCATCATCTTCAGTGCGTTTGCAGTTGGCTACGCCCTTTCACAGCCGTTCGCCGGGCGGCTGGCGGACCGTTACGGGCCGCTGCGGACGATCGCTTGCGGCATGGTGCTATGGAGTGTCCTGACGTCGATTACCGCGATGGTGTCCTCCAGCATGGCAGGCGCGCTCGGTGTGCTGCTCGGCGTCCGTTTGCTCCTCGGTGTCGGCGAATCGGTGATCTTTCCAGCCGCGAACCGGCTTGTCGCCAACTGGATTCCTCCGAAGGAACGCGGCCTGGCCAACGGCCTGGTGTTTGCCGCGGTCGGTATCGGCGGCGGCATGGCGCCGCCATTGATCACCGCGGCGATCAGCATGGATGGCTGGCGATGGGGTTTCTGGATTTGCGCGATGTTGGGCGTCGTCATGCTGGCGGTGTGGCTGATCGTGGTGCGCGACCGCCCCGAAGATCATAAATGGGCTACGCCCGCCGAGCGCGCTTTCATCGAAGCTGGCAAGGCCGAGCGCGGCGTCGTCAATTCGAACGGCCTCGTCAGCTGGGCGACCGTGATCGGCAACCGCCAGGTGCTGCTGCTGACGATCAGCTACTTCTGCTTCGGCTATGTCGCCTTCATGTTCTCGACTTGGTTCTTCATCTACATCTCCAGCGTCCGGGGGTTGGATCTGAAATCCAGCGGCATCTACGCGACTTTGCCTTTTATCGGCATGGCGATCGCCTCACCCCTCGGTGGCGTGATCTCTGATTGGCTCGCCAAGCGGACCAGCGAGTGGAATGCCCGTTGTCTCGTCGCAGCGATCGGTATGTTCATGGCCGGCGGCTTCCTTGCTTTTGCCCCCCAGGTTGCCGATGCGCGGTTGGCAAGCTTCGTTCTCGCTTGCGGCTCGGGCTCCATGTACCTGTCGCAGAGCGCGTTCTGGACGCTGTCGGCCAATCTCGGCCGTTCGTCGGCGGGCTCGGTCTCGGGCTTCATGAACATGGGTTGCCAGCTTGGCGCCGTTGCCGTGTCATTTGCGACGCCGTTTATCAAGGATGCCTGGGGCTGGTCGGCACCCTTCGTGGTGACCGGCATCCTTGCTGCCATTGGCGGAGCTGCCTGGTTACTGATCGATCCGACCGCAGTGCTTCGCGAGGAGCCGGGCGATCGTCGCGCAGATGCCCTGCCGAGCGGCAATCTGATCAAAACCTGAAACGACCAATGCGTCCGGGTGAAAACGCCCGGACGTCGTTCCGCAAAAGGAACGCCGACGCATTTTCTGGGGAGAGATCGATGCACCGCTTAATCACCGTCGCAGGCGTGTTACCTGCTTTATTGATCGGATCGATGGCGACTGCCCAAGTACCGCAAGGCGAGATCGACGCGCACATCGCCGCGGCCCGTACCGCGGCAGGGATGAATTACCGCAATACCTTCATCAACCTGTGCCTGCCGAGCCCGCCGCGTCCTGCTACCGCTCGTCCGCTCGGCGCCGGTGGCGTGCTGGTCGTGCCGGAACCGGATCGCGCCAACTGGTATGCGCCGCCGTTCAAGGTCTTCGACAATCTCTACTGGCTCGGCACCCGACAGCATTCGTCGTGGGCGCTGCGGACAAGCGCCGGCATCATCATCATCGACACGAACTTCGCGTGGGCGACCCACCCCGAGATCATCGACGGGTTGACCAAGCTGGGGCTCAACCCACGCGACATCAAATATGTCGTGCTGAGCCATGCACACGGTGACCACGACCAAGGGGTCGCCGAATTGCAAAAACTGTACGGCGCGCATGTGATCATGGGTGCGCCCGACTGGGCGTCGACCGTTGCGCGGCCTGCGACTGTGCCCGGTGGCGTGCCGAAGCAGGACATCAGCGTCGGCCGCGACGGTTACACGCTGACCCTCGGCGACGAGACCATGAAGATCATAGCGACCCCCGGACATACGCCTGGCACGCTCTCATACGTCTTCCCCGTGAAGAACAAGGGCAAGGAGGTCATGGTCGCTTACTCAGGTGGCACGCTGACAGGGCAGTTCGGCAAGGACGCGGCGCGCTGGGACGAGTATATCGCGTCGCAACAGGCGTTGGCCGCAGCAGCCAAGGCGGTCGACGCTAGCGTCATCCTGTCGAACCACAGCGAATATGACGACGCCTATACAAGGGCCCGCTTGATCTCGGCCCCCCGTCAGGTCGGCGAGGGCCATCCGTTTGTCTCAAGCCCGCAAGAAGTGCAGAACTACTTCACGGTCATGACCGAATGCGCGACGGCCTCCAAATTGAGGGCCGCCGCGCTCTAACAAGGGCGTCAGGGGTAGACGTAAAGCGGCATCTGCCCCGCGCCTGCCAGCTTGATCCTGTAGATGCTGGTCGATGCTGTGAGATAGGCGGTCTTGCCCTTGTCGGCCCAGGCGAGATTGGCAGCGACGTCAGGTAATACGATCTGGCCAAGGACCTTGCCCTGTGGCGAGATGATGCGAATACCACCCGGACCGGACGCCCATATATTACCGCTGGCGTCGACCTTGAGGCCATCAGGGACGTCGTCGGCGGTACCGGGATAGGACACCAGAGCCTTGCCGTTCGATACCGAGCCGTCGGCTGCCACATCGTAGCGCCACAACGCCATCGCCGGGCCGGAATTGTTGACATACAGGATCTTGCCGTTGGGCGAGAAGCCGATGCCGTTTGGCCGTGGCAAGCTCTTGATGACCGCTGTCAACTTGCCGTTCTTGTAGCGATAGACGCCGTTGAACTTGATTTCCTTGGCAGGGTCGGTGTCCTGGCCGCGCAAGCCGTACGGCGGGTCGGTGAACCACAAGGCGCCGTCCGGCGCGAAGACCAGATCGTTGGGGCTGTTGAAGCGCTTGCCCTCGAAGCGGTCGAGATAGGTCGACATGACATGGTCGTCGCCAAATTTGACGATCTTACGGCCGGCATGCTGGACGGCGAGGATCTTGCCGTCCTTATCGGCGACCATGCCGTTCGAGCCCTTGAAGCCGCTGGTTGATGGACCAGTCGGGCCGCCTGAGTTCTCGATCAAGGTAGAGTGCTTGCCATCCGCAGTCATGGCGACGATGCGGCTGACCGGCAGGTCGGCGAACATCAGGCGCCCCTTGTACCAGATCGGCCCCTCGGCAAAAGTGAAGCCGGTTGCCAGTTTCTCGATCTTCGTGCCCGGCGCGATTATCGCATCGAGACTGGGGTCGAGACGCTTTACCGTCATGGCGCCCTTAACCGCGACCGCCGCCGCAGGACTAGTCGCTGCTGCGGTTGCAACCGGAATCGCGAGAGCGACTAGGCCGGCGAGCGCGAAGCGTGTCGTTGTGCCCAAGATATCCTCCAAGATTGTTCGGTCGATCGATCGTCTACGCAACAACGTCACTCAGGCGGAAGTGCGAACGCCAGAACCTCGTCGCTCGACACGGGCGCACCGTTAAAGCCTCCGGTGGCGACTGCCGCCACATATTGCCGACCGCTCTTGCCGCGGTAGGCCATCGTCGAGCCATACATCGAGGCAGGCAGCGGTGCGGTCCACAGAATCGCCCCGGTCCGAGTGTCGAAAGCGCGCATCTTCTTCTCGTCGGTGCCGCCGAAGAAGATCAGCCCGGAAGCGGTCGCAACCGGCGCGCCCGAGCTCAAGCGGCCGGTGTCGCGCAACCCCTCGGGCAGACTGTCGGTGGTGCCCAACGGCCGCCGCCAAGCGACTTGGCCGGTATCGACGTTGACGGCGACCATTTCGCCCCAAGGTGGCTTGGAACACGGCGTCCGCGTCGCGCGATCCCAGAAATACTGATAGCCACGGGCCAGGTCGTAGGAGCCGTCGGGCTGCTTCGCCAGTTGCTGCGGGCTGGCCAGCGTGTTGACGTTGGTGATGTAGAGGCGGTTCGCCGCGTCGAAAGCACCGCCGCCAAAGTCGATCCCGCCCAAGCTGCCGGGGAAGAACGCCACAGCTGAGTCAGCACGGAGCGGCTGATACATCTTCGACGGCACGATCTTGAGATCGGCGACGACGCTCTCGCAACGCGCCTTGATCTCAGGGGTCAGGTCGGCGAGGTCCGACATCTCGAACGACAGCCGCGTCAACGGCAGCGGCAGGACCGGCATTGGCTGCGTCGGCCACGGCTTTTCGTCCGGAATGTCGGTTTCCTGAGGCACAGGCACCTCGTTGACATCGTACAGCGGTTTGCCGGTGACACGGTCTAGGATGAACATGATCGCCATCTTGCTCATCACCGCAATGGCCGGGATCGTGCGCCCGTTGCGCTTGACGTCGACCAGCGTCGCCGCAGGCAGGTCGACGTCCCAGATGTCGTGATGCACGACTTGGAAATGCCATTTGTACTTGCCGGTCGCCGCATCGACCGCGACGATCGAATTGCCGTACAGATTGATGCCCGGGCGATCACCACCCCAGCGGTCGAAACTGGGGGCGGCGATCGGCAAATAGGCAATGCCACGCTTCTGATCGACGACCGCCTGGGTCCAGACGTTGTTGCCCGAACGGTTCTTGGCACTGTCACCGCCCCAGGTCTCGCTGCCTAGGGTACCGGGCAATGGCACGGTGTGGAAGGTCCAGACCAGCTTGCCGGTCCGTGCATCCCACGCCCGCACGTCGCCCCGCGTGCCGAGCGAGGGCGTTTCTTGAACTCGACTGCCAGTGATGATCAGGTTCTTGTAGAAAGTCGGCGGCCCGCTCATGCCGTACTGGGCCTTGGGATTGCCTCCCATGACCTCGGGCGTCTTCATGTCGACGATCCCGTCGGCACCGAATTTAGGGTTGGCGACTCCGGTCGCCGCGTCGAGCGAGATCAGGCGACCCGCCCGCGTACCGAAAACGATCTGCGGCTTCAGACCACTGGTGGCAGGTAGGTACTGGACGCCACGCGTCGATGCCTGGTCGCGTACCGGCAAGGTGTAGGTCCAGATCTCGCGGCCAGTATCGGCATCAAGAGCGACGACTTTCCCATAGGGCGAGGGAAAGTACATGACCCCGTTGGCAACGATCGGGGTTGCCTGACTGGACGAGAAGCCTGTCGGGCGCGCCGGCCCCGATGCCGGGACGGGAGCGGGTGGCGTCGGCGCAGTCCCGGCCGCGGACACGACCACGGCGGGACGCATATGATAAGTCCAGGCCGACTGTAGCCGCGCTACGTTGGCTGGCGTGATCTGGGTCAGCGGCGAAAAGCGCGAGGCACCGGGATCGTTGCCGAAGCTCTGCCAATCGCCATTCGGGGTTGCGGCAGACGCGATCGATGCGCCGACACTGGCCAGGAGCAATAATCTCTTCATCGGGTGGTTCCTGAACGGCGGGCCAACGCAGCCGCTGCAAGTTGAGCGACATAGGCCTGCTTGGCATTGAGATCCTTGGCGACGCCGATGACCATCAGCTCGAGTGGCGCGTCACCGGTCGAGCGCAGACCGACGGCCTCGCCGACTTCGACAGGCACGGCATCGCCGGTCACGATAGGCGCCTTCGCGGCATCGACCTGCACTTCGCCTTTTCCGGAGATGACATAATAGACTTCGCTCATGCCGGGTTTGGTGCCAGGGCCGACGGAGGCGCCGGGCGGGATCAGCAGGTGGTCGACATAGCTCCATGGTGTCGCAAAGATCGATGGGTCGAGCACGCGGCGGTACTGAACCGTGCCGGTACCGCCCTGCATCCTCTCTACCGGCGCCAGCTTCGCACGGCTGAGCTGCATGCTGACGAACTGCGGATATTTGTCGAGGGCCACGTCGGTGCGTGGATCGCCTAGGTCGAAGTTATCGTAGCTCTTGGTCATCGAAACATTGATGTTCAGCCACTGCATAGGCCGGTCGGTAGGATTATAGACGGCATGTGCGTGGCCCATGCGGTCTGGTACCCCCGCCGGACCCGCAACGACGGAGGTGTGGCCGTCGATGGTGAACTGGGCGTCACCATCCAGGATCACGAACATCTCCTCGGACGCATTATGAAAATGCTCGCCGATGCCGCTTTTGGGATTGATCACTCCGCGGTGAACGAAGATCAGGTTCGTGCTGAGCGCATCGGCGCCGAGGATGGGAGCGAAGTCCATTGTGCCGGCGCCCGCGTGGACGCCGGTGAGATGGCGAAATTTCGACGGATCGGTGTGTCCGATACGGTCGGCCAGGGGCTTTGCTGCAAACGCCGGCGTGACCGACGACAGCAACGCCGCCGCGAGCAGATAGTGATGCCGTGCCATGTCGATTCCCCAGATGTAATTTTAGAACGTCAACTCTAGCGGCTGAATCGTTCGACAGGGGAGGACCGGTAAACGTTGTTGACCCGCGGCGCTACCTGCGCCTGATGGAACATCGGTCCGTAAGGACAATTCAGGCCTCCCAGCCGTGTTTATTTCGCTGGCGCTACCCCGAAGTTCTTGGACAGATAGCCGATTACGACGCTTTGCTCGTCGGCAGAAAGATCCGCACCGCGATCGACCATCAATTGGACGGTCGCCGCCCAATCATCAGGCGTACGCCGCTGACCAAGCACCGTAAGCGCGGAGTGACAACCGCTGCACCGCTCCTGAACCGTCGTCATGCCGGGGCCCGGCGGTAGCGCGTCCGCTGCAGGCGTCACCGCGCCCTGCCCCATCGCCTGCCCAGCCGCCATCATCAGGCCGACCGATCCGACCATAAGGAATGCCATACGCATCATTCGCAAAGTACCTCGAAACACCACAACAACTGCGGTCATCTAAACTAGGAATGAGTGAATTCCCAGACGGTGCGACTATTGAACACCTGCCCCGGCATCAGCATCGTTCGAGGAAAATGGGGGCGGTTCGGAGAGTCGGGAAAATGCTGCATCTCGAGCGCTGCGCCCGCCCGCAGAGGATATTTGACGCCATTTTTCATCAGCCGATCGGTGTTGATGAAGTTGGCAGTGTACAGCATTACCCCAGGCTCGGTGGTCAGCACCTTCAGTGTACGTCCCGACTGAGGATCAGTCATCGTCGCGGCCGGCGCAGCCTCCCCGGGGATCGGCGAGCTCCGCAGTACATACTGGACGTTATACCCGCGGTTGGCGACCATATGTGGATCGGAAGCCGCGATATCCTGGCCGATCGGTTTACCTTGCGAAAAATCGAACGGCGTCCCCTTCACCGCCCGGATCTCTCCAGTCGGCGTATTGTTGGGCAAGGCGTCCATATAATAATCGGCATCGAGCTTGAGGGTCTGCTTCAGGACGTCGCCGTTCCCCGCACCGGCAAGGTTGAAATAGCTGTGTTGGGTCAAATTGACCACGGTCGGCTTGGTCGTGTTCGCGGTGTAGTCGATGATCAGCCGGTCGTCGGCCGTCCAGACGTAGGTTACAGTCGCCACCATCTTGCCTGGAAAGCCTTGGTCGCCATCGGGGCTGACCAGCGTCATACGCACGCCCTCCCCCGCCGGCGTTCGCACGCGCTTGCCTGACCAAAGTCGGGTCCCAAAACCTTGCGGGCCGCCATGCATGCTGGCGTCGGACCTACCTTGGGTGGCGAGCTTGTGCTCGGTTCCGCCCAGGCTGAACTTGCCGGTGACAATGCGATTGGCATAACGGCCGATGACAAGCCCAAACTGGGGACCGTTGTTGGTGATATAGTCGATGGGCGTGTCATAACCGAGCACCACGTCATCAATCTTGCCGCCCCGATCGGGAACACGAATCGCGGTCACGGCCGCTCCCAGTTCCATCACCGAGACTTCGGAGCCGGATGCATTGCGCATGGTAAAACGATGGACCGGACGGTTGTCGGGCAGCGTGTCCCAGACATCCGTCCGGATCGTGGCGGCCATCCCCGGATGCGCCGCGAAACCGGCAACAAGCAGACCAGCGATCAGTAAAGGCTTCATGCGTGTCCCCCTGGTGCGGCTGTCTTCACAGGCGGAAGCGGATGCCAGCGGTGTAATAGCGCCCGATCGGGTCATCGCCGTTGGTGACCGGAACGAAGAAGCCCGGCACTGTGCTGGGGCCACCGGTGTTCACGAACGCGGCCGGCTGCCGGTCGAAGACGTTCTGGACGGTGACGAAGAACTGCGCCGCGCCGAGGTTCCGGGTCTTCAAGCGATAGGACAGGGTAACGTCGGTATAGGCACGTGCCCCGACCCGCGGTGCATCGAAAATCTGCGTTGGATCGCTGCTCCGCCCGGTCGAGCTGTGCCAGCGCTGAAGTAGGTCGATAGAATAGGCGCTGATGTCATAGTGCAGGAATGCCGTCGCGCGGTACGCCGGCAGTCCAGCGGCACCCGCACGGTCGAGCGGCGTCGAGCCCTTGAAGTTCACCAGCACGTTCTTGGGCTGATAAGAGATAAGCCCTCGGATGCTGAAGTTGCCATCGAACAGCGGCGTCGCGTAATTCATCTCACCGTCGATGCCATGGGTGTTTAGCGTTGCTGCGTTCAGCGACCGACTGAAAGTCCTGGTCGGAAAGTTGGCGGGAGTATGGTCGGTAAACGGCAGCGGCCGTTCAAACAACTCGCACAACAGCGAGGTACCGTTGCTGGCCTCACACTCGCGTTGCACCGAGGTGTTGCTGGCGGCGATGCTGGCGATCGCGTTGTCGATGCTGATATCGTAATAGTCGATCGCCAGGCTGAAGCCAGGCAGCCACTGCGGCCGATACACCGCGCCCAGCGTCAGTGTCTGGGCGACCTCGGGCTTCAGGTCCGGATTGCCCGAGCTGATCACCAGCAACGTCGATGTGACGCCGGTGTGAAGGTCGTTGAAGCCCGATGGGTTAATGTTCTGCGGGGCGTAAAGGTCATTGAGGTTGGGCGCGCGAATATCCTGCGAGCGGGTGCCGCGCAGCCTCAGGTCGTCGGTAAGGTGCTAGTCGACACCGACCTTCCAGGTCTTGGCGTTCCCGCTCGTATTGTAGTGGGTGTAGCGCGCCGCAGCATTGACGTTCAGGGACTTGGCGATAACGGAGTCGACCAGGATCGGGATATCGACCTCGATGGCGCCCTCGGTAATGCGCTGGTGCTTATTGCGCATGTCGCCGACGACGTTCGACGCATAGACTGGCGTATTAGCTGTGCAGTTATAGCGCAGGCCGACGCAGCTCGGGCGGTCCGTCGGCTGGGCGTCGCTGCGCAGGTCGACCATCAGGGATCGGTATTCGCCACTGAGCGCGACCTTGACCGGGCCCGCCCAGGTGCTGATCGGCGATCCGGCGATGCTCCCGGCCAGATCGTCCATCTTGTTGTGAAGGTGAAAGAAGGTATCCTGAAGGACATAGTCCTGAGCGGCTTGGGTGAAGGTGTTCGCGCCAAAGGGATTGATCGGTACGCAGCCTGGATAAAGGCTGGGATTAGTCAGCGTGACGTTGCAGACGGTCGTTCCGTCGGGCGCGGTCACCGCATCGAGAGCAGCGAACAGCTTGGCGAAGGTCATGTTGTTCTCGGTCGCGACGCGCTGCCGGGACTCGCTGTGCGAATACGCAACGTCCCAATTGAAATCGCCGAGCTTGCCTTCCAATCCGGCGATCGCAAAATAGCTCTTGATCCAGGCCGTTGGCGTCAGACGCGGCGCCTCGCTCAGCTGCCGGGCAAAAGTGAAGGTCGGCTGGTTCGCGGCAGCCAATGCTGCACGGTACTGGGGCAGCAGGAACGGGTTCTGCGACGAGAACGTCAAATTGTTGATGACGTTCTCCTCCTTCGAGAACTGATTGAACGACCTCGTCGCCGCGCCTTGGAGGTAGAAGTGCGTGTCTGGATCAACGTCGAAGTCGAACCGCGCGAACGCCTGGTCGGAGCGCAGCTTGGCCTGCAGCGTCGAGTTGTAGAAGGTGCCGTCGCCGCCGCTCTCGACGCCGCTCGTACCGGTCTTCGTCCCGTGGACGAAGGGTCGCAAGGTGTCGCCGGGACCACCGAATACCTGGTCGGCGAAGATGCCGTTCTTGATGATGCCGTAGGGGCTGAAGTTGGTCAGCCGGGTATTGGTCACGACGCGGTAGGGGTTGGCGGCGGTACCGGCGCCCTGGGTCGAATAGACCGCCCGGCCATAAGCGCGACCGAGTTTGTCGTCGATGCCGTTGGAATTGTAATGCTCGAAACTCGCCTCGAAATGTCCACGGTCGCCGAACACGGGAAGGCCGAAGGCGGCGCCGATACGATATGAGCCATTGTCCTCGCGGCTCGACTGGCCGCCCTGAACGTTGAACTTCAAGCCGTTGAATTTGCGGTCGACGACGAAGTTGACGACGCCGGTGATGGCGTCCGAGCCATAGACGGCGGACGCACCGCCGGTGACCACTTCGACCCGTTGCAGCAGAAGCTGTGGGATCGTGTTGGTGTCGACCAGATTGTCCGTCGTCGTCGGCGGGAAGCGGTGACCATCGACCAGGATCAGTGACCGACCGGCGCCGACGTTGCGCAAGTTAAGGTAGTTGCCCGAGAAGTTACGCTCTGCGGCGCCGAAACTGGACTGATTGTTCGATCCCGAAAAAACAGGCAGCCGATTGAGCGCGTCGGGGATATTCGACGGAGTAACCTGCTGGATTTGCTCAGTCGACACCACTGTCACCGGTGTCGGCGAGTTGTTGCCGTTGGTGATGACCCGCGAACCCGTCACGACGATGTCGCCATCGCCCGCCGGCAGCGCAGAGGCCGCATCCGCCTGCGGCGGCAACGCTGGTTCAGTCGCGGGCGTCTGCGATGCCGGCGGAGCGGCAGCGGGCGCCGTCTCGGGTCTTGGCTGAACGTATCCAGCCACCGGGTTTTGCGCCAAGATGAAGGTGCGTCCGTCCGCGGTGGAAGCCTTCAGTCCGGTATCACCGATCAGCTGCTGGATCGCCGCGGCGATGGTCATCTGTCCCTTTACGGCGGCGGTGCGCTTGCCCTCGACGACGTTGGCGCTCGCAAGAATCTGGATGTCGGCCTGGCGGGCCAATTCCGGGATACCGCTAGCAGCGCTCTGGCCGGCGACGTTGAAGCTCTTTACCTGCCCCTGGGCTGAAGCCGGCGGTGCAATCGAGATTGCCGCAATCGATGCAAGCAGCACATGATGTTTTAGATTAGCCACGGCCAGATCCCCCATTGGCGCCTTTTGACGCTCCGAACGGTAGATGCTTGGTCCCGGCGTTTCCGTAGTGCCGACGAAAATTAACTTCGCGTCAGGACGATCAGGTCGCCGCGCCGCTCAACATGGGCGCTGGTCATGGCCGATACGGCTTGGGCGAAAGCCTCTGGTTCGTTCGTTCGGAAGCGCCCGACGATGCGCTCACCTTGCAGATTTGCCGATACCTCGATCTTGAGCAAATTGTAGCGGTTGAACTGCGCAGCGGCCTCGCCGAGGCTGTCGCCCTGCAAAACCAGTTGACCCTCACGCCAGGCCAGCGAACGATCGATGTCTACCGACGCTTGAACAGGCGTTTCTGGTCCAGACTTGGCACTGGCGAAGGTGCGGGCGCCGGCACTGACGCGCTTTCGTTCGCTCTCACGGCCGACGGTCCAGACTTCGACGACGCCCTCTGTTACTTGAACATCGGCACCGTCATCGCGACGCTGGACGGAAAATGCCGTACCGACCGCGCGGACGCGGACCTCGCCGGCCGCGACGACGAACGGCCGCGCCCGGTCCTTGGCGACCTGAAACCAGGCTTCGCCCCGATCGATCCTGACATTGCGGACGCGCTCGCCAATCTCGATCGACAAGCGGGTCGAGGTATTCACCGCGGCAATGGAGCCGTCGTTGAGCGGCACGCGCCGCACCTCGCCAAGCGCGGTTTCGATCCTGTCGACATTCCGTAAATGGTTCGCAACAGTCACCAGGCCCACCAGCGACGCAGCGACCGCGCTGCCGCCCCACAGGAACCGGCGGCGATTGATTGGTCGCGGCGGTGGAAGGAGCGCTGCGGCCGAGGGCGCAGGCACGGACAGCTCGAAACCATCGCGCAGGACGCTGGCGCGATCGAGATACACCCATGCCGCCTGCATCCGCACGAACGCGCCGCGGTGGCGCGTGTCCTGCGAAAGCCATGCTTCGAGTTCCGCTGTCGCCGCTTCGTCGAGCGCATCGGCATCGATGCGCGCTACCCAAGCGGCGGCACGGTCATCGATCGCTGCTGATTGCCCGTGATTCAATCGCGCTTCCTAAATGTCGCTCCGCCTGCTCGTCATGTTCGGCAATTGTCCGCGAAATTTCCTTCAGCCCTTTGATGACATCGTTTTCGATTACATGCTCCGAGACGCCGAGGATTGATGCAACATCACGTTGCGACAATCCCTGAATCTTTCTCATCTCGATTACTTGTCGGCAACGGTCCGGCAGTCGGCCGATCAAATCCATTACCCTGGCCAGTTCACGGCGCCCCGCAGTGATGCGCTCCGGCGACGGCTCGTTATGAGCCAGCGGCAAGGCGTCAAGTTCCGCCACGGTATCGATTCGCACGACCCGAGACCGCCGCATCTGCTGCAGTACCAGACTTCGGGCTGTCTGAAAGAAATATGCTCGCCCGTTGAAGATGTGATCCGTGCAGCGCAACCCGGCGATGCGGCAATAGCTTTCCTGAATGATATCCTCGACCGCCGTCGTATCCAATGCGCGGCTCAGCCAACGCCGAACGGCAGCTTCATGCGGCAGTATTTCGCGACTGAGCCATTCGATGATACGCCGCTGGCTATCCGCCTTGACCAGCGTCGAAACCGTCACCGTGTCGCGTACCCGGACGAGCGAAAAGAGGCAATTCTTCCACGGCGCTGGGTCCGAACGGCATGGTTTGGAATACCTGTCTGAGTTCAACAAGATCGTGATGAAAGGATACTTGGAAATCAGAGACGAGACTCATTCTCCAGCGACTTGTTCTCACAGACTTGCCGCTTGAGCAAACAAAGACTGCGCTATCGGGCTTTTACCGGCCGCTGCATCGTCGACATGCCTGTTGGACGATCCTTCTGCTCACGTCGCGGTGCTTGGTCGACTGGTCCACAAATGCTCGGAATGCCCGGCCGTCTTGCGCAACGAACTCGGCCAGCACCCGGTGGCCTTTCGAGACATACCGGATCAAATAAATGTGCTCGACCCCGGGGCGGGTCGGCAGGCTGATGTCCTAGCTCCACCCTGACGTGGACCAGCGTCACTGTAAAAGCGTCCGACATGGGGCTGAAACAATTCGCCGCGATTACGCCCGCCGTCAGCCAGGCGACGATCTAGCCGCCCGCGACTACGATGTTCCGCACTGGAATTCGGTCGCTACCGGCCGCGGTCAGTCAATCGACCAGCTTGAAGAACGAACAGCCGCCGACCTTGCGGTCGAGCGGCTGCAGTTCCTACGACTTAGATGATCACAGCCGGAAGTGCACCCCGAGGGTGAAGCGCCGCCCGTAACCGTAAGCGGTCAAAAGCTGGTTATCGTAGCGACCGTGCGTGCTGTAGGTCTCGTTGTTCACGTTGAGGATTTCGCCGAAGACGCTGATCCGCTTGGTGATATCCCAGCTCGAACTCAGATCGACCTGGAGGCTCGAGTTGACGAACGTCGGCTCGGCACCGAACGCGCCATTGTTCTGCGCTTGGCCGAATTGCAGCAGATACTTGTCGCGCCAGTTGAGCGCGGCGCGGATCTGGAAGCCGTTCTTGTCATAGAAAGGCACGAAGTTGGCCGAATTCGCGAGGCCGGTCACGGCAAAGCCGGTCTGGGTGAAGTCGTTCGGATCATACGGCTTGGTCGTGTTGACGAATGTCGCATTGGCCTGGAAGCCGAAGCCACTGTCGCCGAACACTTGCTGGGCCGCCAACTCGATACCGCGAACCGTCGCGTTAGGACCGTTGACCCGCGACGAGACGGCGAACTGCGCCGGCAGGCCGGTGTTCGGATCGATGACGTTGTTGATCGACTGACGGTTAACGCCGGTGACGATGAAGTTGCTGACGTTCTTCAGGAACAGGTCGACGGCGATGTAGGAGTTGCGGCGGAAGTACCATTCGCCGGTGAGGTCGAAGTTGTCCGACAGGTATGGCTTGAGCGTCGGGTTGCCGCCGGTGGCCGTGAAGGCCCCGGTACGCTGACCGCTGCCGACGTTCAGAACTGGCGTCAGGAAGTTGAGGTTAGGACGCGTGAGTGTCCGCGAAGCATCGAACCGGACGTCGAAATTGTCCGTGATGTTCAGCTTCATGTCGAGGCTGGGCAGCAGGTACGCATAGCTGCTCTTGGTCGACACCGGCACTGGCGTGCTGCTGGTATAGAGTACGGTCAGCAACGTCTTGTCACCGGTCCCCTGCACGAGCGTCCCAGGCACCTGGCCCAGGCCGTTCGAGACGATGTTGGTGACCTCCTCGCGCACACCGGCGTTGAACTGCAGCGGCATGCCTGCGATCTCAGTCTTGAAGCTGGCACGGACAAAGCCGCCCCAGGTCTTCTCGGTGATCTGCTGAACGCTGCCCGGGGCGAGCTTGACGTCGAACGCGCCTGTGAAGTTATTCGCCGCGATCGTCGCGTCGCCGTAGTTGAAGCCAGGAATGTTCTTGGTATGCGGATCGCCCAGGCTGCCCAGATACGCTTGGTAGGCAGCAGCCGAGTAGATCGGGATCGGGCCAGCGAGGTTGCCCGAGAAGCCCGGCAGCCAATTGTTGGTGTTGATGGTGCCGGTGATCAGGCTTGCCGGCAGCGCGACGCCGCCGTTGTTGCCCGAGGCTGGACCATAGCCCGAATATGCCTGCCAGAAGTTGTTGGCGAAGGTATCGCTCGACTGGATATTGAACTTGTCCTCGACATACGAACCACCGAACTTGATCGTGAAGTCATCCTGTTTCCACTGGCCGGACGCCCGCAGCTGCTTGATGACGTCGGTGTTCTTCTGCGCCGAGTTGACGGTGACGTGCGAACCGAAGACCGAGGAGTCGGCAAAGCGGGTCGGATCGCCGTTGACGCCGTAGTTGACCAGCGCCGGGATCGACTTGTCGCTGTTGCCATTAATCACGAGGCCGAGGTTTGGCCCGATGCCATAGCCATAGCCGATGTCGCCGTTCTGGCTGCTGACACGACCGTCCGGGTTACGCCAGCTCTTCGAATAGCTGGCATCGGCATCGACGCTGAAGTTGTCCGTCACATCCCATTTCACGTTCAGCCCAGTCTGGCTGAGTTGGGTGACGTTGCTGTTGGTCGTGGCGTTGAAGTCGGTTTGCGTGCCGGCCTGGCTGAAAGTCAGCGGAACGCCGTTGCTGTCCAGCTTGACGTTGCGCAGATTGCCCGCGTTGAACCAGATACCATAGCCGTTGGAGTCCTGGTTGATCGTCTGGCGCGAGAAGTTCTCGTCCAGGGTGACCATGACCTGCTCCGAAGGATGCCATTGCAGGGCGATGCGGGCATCGACGCGCTCATCCCTGGTGTAGAGCTGGGCCAGGCCGTACTGCTGCGGGAACGCACCGCGCACCGAGGTCAGGTTGTTCGGATCGGTCGCCACGCCGCCGGCGTTCGCAGCCGCCGAGGTTGGCGCGCAGGTCGCAGCGGTGCTGCCGCTCAGTTGGCAAGGCGCGTAATAGCCGAACCCGAAGCCGTTGATATAGGCCTGGTTCGACTGGGTATCGTGGCGCGAATAGGCAACGTCGGCGAGAATGCCGAACTTATCATCCCCGAAGGTGTCGCTGAACAACAGGCCACCGGTCGGCACGACCTTCTTCGAATCCTGCTGGTACGATCCCGAACCAGACGCGGCGATGCGCAGGCCGGGATGGTCGAACGGCTTGGGAAACAGGATGTTGACGGTGGCGCCGAGGGAGTCGGAGCTGAGGCTGACATCGGGCGTCTTTAGGACATTGATCTGGCCGACGAAATCGGAGCCGACGGTGCTGAAGTCGACCGAACGGCCACCGGTTGCCGTCGAAACGCGACGACCATCGAACAGGGTCTCGTTGAAGTCACCGCCGAAACCGCGAACCGTGATGCCGGTCGCTTCACCGCGGGCGCCATCGCGCTGGATCGAGACGCCGGGAAGGCGCTGCAACGAAGCAGCGACGTTCGAGTCAGGGAACTTGCCGATATCCTCGGCCGAGATCGCGTCGACGACGCCGACTGCATCGCGCTTGATGTCGAGGTTGCGCTGCAACGAGCCGCGCAGGCCGGTCACGACAATGTCCGCGCCATCGTTCGGGGTGGTATTGGTTTGGGCGTTGCTCGGTGCGCTGGACTCGTCCTGCGGACGCGCTGATTGGGCCGCCGAAGTGTCGGACGTATTCGGCAGGGCCGGCTGGACCGCGGTCGGCGCGTTCGACTGCTGGCCGGCAGCGCCAGCCTGCTGCGCCCAAGCCGGCGTGGCGACGGCGATTGCCATCAGGCTCGGCGCGGCGATCAGCATCGCCCTCATCGCAGTCTGTGATCGGCGAACCGGCGCCAAGCAGAATTTGCCCGTAAATGTCATTAAGACCCTCCCAAAGAACCCGATGCGTCGTCGTCAGGCAGATTTGATAAACCTAACGAGATCAACGCCGGTCGAGGTTGGGCGCCGCGCAAAGCACGACATGCGATTCCGTCCCCGCCGACCCTTATCTCGAATCTGGCTCGCAACCGTTATGCGCAGAAGGTAGCGCTATCAAGATTAATTTGTCCGCGTAATAGATGATGGCTAGAGTGTTGCTCCTGAGCCACTTTCGGTACGGCGCCGGGGCCTGTAGTGTGCAGTAAGCGGACACCGGAAGCCGCCCCCAGGAGAGATAATGAAGGCTGTTGAGCTCGAAGCATTGAGCCCCGAAGCGCATGGTGCACTCCGCGTGAGTCCGTGGCGTGGCGCCAAGCCTCATTTCGTCCAGGTCGTCCCTGCGGAGTTTGCCGCCGCCGCCGCAACCTGTCCGCTGTTCCTCGTGAAGAACGGCGAGACCGGCCAGTTCTACGTTGGCGCGATGTTCGGCTTCAGGGCCGGCGAAGACCTTCTGACCGATGCAAAGGGGGAATCGGATGCACTCCAGCCGCTCGATCTTGAGCGACAGGGTTTCTATATAGCGGGTGACGACATCGCGATCGATCCCGCGCATCCCCGCTTCACGCAGGATAGCGGTGAGCCGTTGTTCGAGGACGAGGGCCTGCCCGCCAACTATCTCCGTCAGATGCAGCGCGTCTTGTCGCGACTGAAGACCGGCGTCGAGGAAACCGACGCGTTCCTGGCGGCCATGTTGCGGCACAAGCTGGTCGAGCCGATCGACATTTCGCTTCGCTTCGACGACGGCGAGACACTGACGCTGGACGGTCTTTACACGATCAGCCTCGATGCCGTGCAGGACTTAGATGACGCGACTGCCCTGGAGTTCTTTCGCCAGGGCTATCTACAGCTTGCCTATTGCGTTGCCGGATCGCTGCGCCAAGTGCCGCTGCTCGCGCGGCGTCGCAATCGACGGCTTGGCGAGATCTGAGGACGGTGGCGAAGAAGATCGGAGAGATCGAGGCGGCCGCTATTGCCGGCAAGGAGGAGTTCGAGTCCACCGTCGCCGCCGGCGGTCAGCCGGTCGTTCTGCGCGGCCTCTGCGCCAGCTGGCCCGTCGTGACTGCCGCTCTCGAGTCAGACGCGTCGATCTTCGACTACCTGCGCGCCATGGACACTGGGACGAAAGCCGAGGCCTTCGTCGGACCCGCTGAAATTGCTGGACGATACAACTACGGCGACGGTCCGGACGGCTTCAACTTCACGCGTGAGAAGATGAGCGTCTCCGACGTCATTAAGCAGATTGTCGATCCGCCTGCCGCACCGGTCCGCTCCGTCTATATGGGCTCAGTAACCGCGGACGAATTCCTGTCGGGCTTTTCGCGATCGAACCCGCTGGACATTCCGCCCTCGACGGCCGCGCCCCGCATCTGGCTCGGCTCCGCTTCGCAGGTCGCCTGTCATTTCGATACGTTCGACAACATCGCCTGCGTGGTTGCGGGCCAGCGGCGTTTTACCCTCTATCCACCCCAGGCGATCGGCGACCTCTACGTCGGTCCGATCGACAAGACCATGGCCGGGCAACCAAACAGCCTCGCCGTCGGATCGCCGCCGGGTGATCCTCGCTATCCAAGGTTCGAAGCGCTGCGCGGCGAGGCGATCGAGGTAGAACTTCTTCCAGGTGATGCGCTCTATCTGCCAAAGCTGTGGTGGCACCAAGTCGAGGCGCTGGCGCCGTTCAATGTCCTCGTCAATTACTGGTGGGACGGCTTCGCTTCCGGGCCAGATGCGCCGTACACGACGATGCTGCTGGCGATGATCGCAATCGCCGAAAGGCCGGAGCATGAGCGAGCGGCCTGGCGGGCGTTCTTCGACCATTATGTCTTTCGACCGGAGGGCCATCCGCTGGCGCATCTGCCAGAGGCGCGGCACGGCATCCTCGGCGCCCTGAAGAACGGCAATTATGGCCGGATCCGCGCCAGTGTGATGCAGCGGCTTCGCAATATCTGAAGTCGTGGCGTCTAGAGCGGGACGACCTTGACCGCGTCCACCGACGATCGAGTCAGGCGATTGCGCAATGGCAGCGAGAATGGCGCTGCAGCGATTTCGAACTCGTCGCCGGGCTCCGTTACGATACCATCCGCGAACGATAAGGTAGCGGTACCAAAAAAATGCACATGAATGTCGCCGGGCCGGCGAAACTGTGAATATTTGAAGTGATGCGCCTCGAGGTTGTCAATGCTGTGGGACATGTTGGCCTCCCCGGTCAGGAACGGCTTTTCCCAGATCGGCTTGCCGTCGCGCAGGATCCGGCTGGTGCCACGAACGTCGTCGGGCAGCGCGCCAAGCAGTAACTCCGGCCCCAGCGCGGCGGACCGCAGCTTCGAATGCGCGAGCCACAGATAATTGCCGCGCTCAGTGATATGATCGGAGAACTCGTTGGCAAGCGTGAAGCCCAACCGCCGCGGCGTGCTGTCCGCATCGATCAGGTAGATGCCCGCTATCTCAGGCTCCTCGCTGCCGTCGATGGCGAAGTCCGGCATCGAAATGTCGTCATATGGTCCGACCAAGCCCGACCCGTCGCCCTTGTAGAACCATTCCGGCTGCGCCCCGACTTCGCCGTCCACGGGCTTGCCGCCTTCGACACCCATCAGGAACATCCGCATCGAATCGGTGGTGTCGCCCGATGCCGCCGCCTTGTGCATCTTGTCGCGCCCCTCCGCTGAACCGAGATGCGTCAGGCCGGTGCCGGTCAACAGGCAATGCGCGGTATCGGGGTGGTCGATCGGAGCCAGCAACCGTCCAGCCGCAACCAGAGCTGCAAGGTCCAGCACCTCGCCCCTCGCCTGCCAGGCGGCGTCGGCCAGCGAGAGGCCATGCTTCAGGGCGTGCTGCGCCAGCGCCAGGATCGTCTCGACGCCCTCCACCCTCCAGGCGTTGCTGTCGTCGCGGACTGCGACGGCTCGCGCTCCGCCGTCCTGCACATATTGCAGAAGATGCACGCTGTTCTCCTCGTCAAACCCAAACGCTTGCATTTAGACCGCGCCATTGCGACCGACTGACGGCCCATAGAGCGCCTGTGAAACTCTCGGCAAGCCAAATGTCGGACATATTGACGACGTCCGTCGTCAGGGCTTAGGCTGGCGCTCTTGGGATCGTCGAAACCGGATGCGCCAGACATCCGCGACAACAGAGGGGGAATTGCATGACCGGCGACTTTCTGCGGCGCGTACTCACAATCGCGCTGCTGGCGACAAGCGCGCCCTTGCTGGCGCAAACCGGCACCAACACGCCGCCGGTCGTCGCCGGGGCAAAGCCGGTCACCATCGAGCGCATCAAGGTTCATGCGCCGACCATCTTCGGCAACCTAGAGGGCGAGACCGCCGAACGCGACGTGCTGGTCGCGCTGCCGCCCGGTTATGCGGTTAACCCGCGCAAGCGATACCCGGTCGTCTACGCCTTGCACGGTTACTCGATCGGCGCAGATCAGTGGAGCAAGGAGATCCATGTGCCGCAGACCATAGAGGGCGCATTTGCCCAGGGCGCGGCCGACATGATCATCGTCTTCCCGGACTCCAAGACGATCCACAACGGCTCGATGTACTCGATGTCGCCGACCACAGGCGATTTCGAAACGTTCATCGCCCGTGACCTCGTCCGCTACATCGACACGCACTATCGGACGATTCCCGATCGGCTGAGCCGCGGGCTGGCCGGCCATTCGATGGGCGGCTATGGCACCGCTCGCATCGGCATGCGCCACCCCGAGATGTTCGGCGCGATCTACATGATGAGCCCGTGCTGCCTGTCGGCGCGTCCTGCCGGCCAAATGGACCCGGTAGCACTGGCACCGCTCGAAGCGGTGAAGACACCCGCGGACTCGGCCAAGCTACCGTTCATGCTGCGAGCCCAGCTCGCCAGTGCAGCCGCCTGGTCGCCGAACCCCAAGAACCCGCCGCTGTACCTCGACCTGCCGGTGAAGAACGGCGCGGTGCAGCCCGATGTGCTGGCGAAATGGGCAGCCAATGCGCCTCTGTCCTTCGTCGATCAGTACGTCGGCAACCTGCGCCAATACCGCGCCATCGCCATCGACGTCGGCGATCAGGACGGCCTCAAGGTCGATGCCGGCAAGCTGCACGAGGTGCTCGACAGCTACGGCATCGCCAACGCTTTTGAGATCTACCCGGGCACGCACGTCAGCAATGTGGCTTTCCGTTTTCAAAACAATGTTATCCCCTTCTTTAGCAAGAATCTGGCGCCTCGAGCACAACGCTGAGGCGCCCGACGCGGGGGGAGACCGAAGGTGGATGTAGGCGGACACGAAACAGGCAGCACGGCATCGGATGAAGATGTCGTCGCGCTCGTTTCCGAGGGTGGCGGCCCCCCTGCCCCGGCGACAGGCCGCGGAACGACCCGGCGGCCGCGCGGCGCGATCGCCTTCAAGCTCGGTGTCTCGATCCTGTCGGGGGAGTTTGCGCCGGGCGACGTGCTGCCTGGTGAGATCGCCTTTTCCGAAGCATTGCAGGTTTCGCGCAGTGCCTATCGCGAGGCGATGCAGGTGCTCACCGCCAAAGGATTGGTTGCGAGCCGGCCCAAGACCGGCACCCGGGTGCTGCCGCGCGATCGCTGGAACCTGCTCGATCCCGACGTGCTCGCCTGGGCGTTTTCAGGCGACCCCGACGAGCAGCTGGTCCGCAGCCTGTTCGAACTGCGCCTGATCGTCGAACCCGCAGCCGCCGGCCTGGCCGCCACGAGGCGCAGCGACGAGGAATTGCTGCAGATGTCGGAAGCGCTGGCTTTGATGAAGCGCCACACGTTGGCGACCGAGGAAGGCCGGCGGGCCGATCGCCTGTTCCACAACACGATCCTGAGGGCGACGCGCAACGACGCTCTCGCCGTGCTCAGCGTCTCGATCGAGGCGGTGGTCAGTTGGACGACGCAATACAAGCAACGCATGGGCAAGCTGCCGCGTGACTCGCTGCCCGAGCATGTGCGGGTGTTCGATGCGATTGTCGCCGGCGACGTCGAAGTTGCCAGCCGCGAGATGCGGATCCTGGTCGAGAACGCGCTGCAGGTCACGCGCGAGGCGCTGGGCAGCCGATCGGGAAAAGCCAAGCCGATCAAGCGACGGACGCGAGCCGCCCCGACCGGATAGCGCTGCCGAAACACGACATCGAAGATATCTGGGGAGAGTGAATAGTGACACGAACAGCGACCGGCGTTCTCAAGTGCCTGTTGGCGGCAAGCAGCGTCCTGGCTGCCGCCACGGCGCAGGTCGCGCCGGCCAACGGCACGGGCGCGGTGCGCGTCGAGGCGGAGCAGCTTGCCGGCGCCGTCGTCGCCAAGCTGACGCTCGACGAGAAGATCGCGCAGCTCGTCAACGTCGCGCCGGCGATCCCCCGCCTGAACATCCCCGCCTATAACTGGTGGACGGAGTCGCTGCATGGCGCGATCGGGACGGTGCCGACCACGAATTTTCCCGAGCCGATCGGGCCGGCGGCGACCTTCGACGCGCCACTGCTGCACGAAGTGGCGGGAACGATCAGCACCGAAGTTCGGGCACTCCACACACTAGGCCGGCAGACCGGCAAGCTGGGCAAGATCGGCACCGGGCTCGACACCTGGTCGCCCAACATAAACATCTTTCGCGACCCGCGCTGGGGCCGTGGCCAGGAAACCTATGGCGAAGACCCGTATCTGACCGCGCAGCTCGGCGTGGCGTTCGTCACCGGCGTCCAGGGGACCAACCCCGATCTGCCAGACGTGATCGCCACCCCCAAGCATTTCGCGGTCCATAGCGGCCCGGAGTCGACCCGGCATGTCGCCGATATCTTCGTCTCGCGCCACGACCTGGAGGACACCTACCTGCCGGCATTCCGCGCCGCGATCGTCGACGGCAAGGCCAACTCGATCATGTGCGCCTACAACCGCATCGACGGCCAGCCGGCGTGCAACAGCAACCTGCTGCTCAAGGAGCATCTGCGCGACGCCTGGGGTTTCAAAGGCTATGTCGTTTCGGACTGCGACGCGGTCGTCGATATCTCGGAGCATCACAAATACGCGCCCGACGCTGCAGCGGGCGTCGCCTCGGCGATCACCGCCGGCGTCGACAACGAGTGTCATACCGGGACGCTGGGCGGCGCGACCAACCTTGGCGAGCGCTACAAGGAAGCCGTGGCGCGCGGCCTGATGAGCGAGCAGGACCTCGACCGCGCACTGGTCCGGCTGTTCTCCGCTCGCTTCCGAAATGGCGACCTGCCCGGCCTGTCGGCGCGGCAAGTCTCGATGGTACCGGTCAGCGCCATCGGCACGGCTGACGCACAGGCACGAACCCTGAAGGCGGCATCGGAAAGCCTGGTGCTTCTCAAGAACGACGGCGTACTGCCGTTCAAGCCCGCAACCCGCATCGCGGTGATCGGGCCGCTGGCGGATGCGACGCGGGTACTGCGCGGCAACTACTCATCGGCGCGGACCGGCACTCCGGTCTCGGTGCTCGACGGGCTGCGCAGCGCGATGCCGGGGGCGCGGCTCAGCGTCGTGCCGTTCACCGCCTCGATCACCGATGGCGACCCGGTGCCCGACAGCGCCTTTGTCGGCCCGAACGGCAAGGCCGGACTGCGCGCGCAGTATTACAACGCGTTACCCGGCGGCGGCTATCCGGCCAAGCCAGTGCTGACCCGTACGGAGACCAACCTGACGTCGCGGGCCGGCGAATACAAACAGGTTTCCGACAAGTACAAGGTCGTGTGGACGGGCTCGCTCGTCGCCCCGGAAACTGGCACCTACCGCATCGCGGTCACTGCGCTGAAAGGCGCGCTGACGGTCGGCGGCAAGCCGGCGATATCGGCGTCGAGCTATTCGAAATGGGCCGAGCCGCTTCAACTGACCGATGTCAAGCTCGAGAAGGGCCAGCTCTATCCGCTAGAGTTCCAGGCGGAAGGCGGCAGCACGCCGGCCGCGACCGCGATGTTCTGGAAACGCATCTCGACCAATCTCGACACCGATCTGGCAGCAGGCGTCGCCAATGCCGACGTCGTCGTCGCGGTGGTTGGGCTGACGTCCGACCTCGAGGGCGAGGAGATGCCGGTGCAAGTCGAGGGCTTCTCGGGCGGCGACAAGACTTCGCTCGAATTGCCGGCGGACCAGCGGGCGCTGCTGGAGAAAGCGAAGGCGTTGGGCAAGCCGCTAGTCGTCGTGCTGATGAACGGCAGCGCGATCAATCTCGCCTGGGCCAAGGCCAACGCGTCGGCAATCGTCGAAGCCTGGTACCCGGGCCAGGCAGGCGGGCTGGCAATCGCTAACGTCCTGTCGGGCAAGACCAATCCCTCCGGACGCCTGCCGCTGACCTTTTACCGCAGCATCGAGGATCTGCCGCCTTTCGACAATTACGAGATGAAGGGCCGGACCTATCGTTACTTCGCCAAGGCGCCGGTCTATCCGTTCGGACACGGGCTGAGCTACACGAGCTTTGCTTACACCGCGCCGACCGTGCAGCCGCTGGCCGGCGATCCGGCGCACGGAGTGCGGGTCACGACCCAGGTCAGCAACACGGGCCAGCACGCCGGCGACGAGGTTGCGCAGCTTTACCTGAACTTCCCCGACGTGCCGGGCGTACCGCGGATCGCGTTGCGCGGTTTCCAGCGGGTGTCGCTCAAGCCCGGCGAGCAGTGGACGCTAACCTTCGACATGCAGCCGCGCGACCTCAGCAGTGTTTCGACGGACGGCATGCGCCGCGTTGTGCCGGGGAGCTACCGGGTCAGCGTCGGCTCCGGCCAGCCCGACACCGGCGTGCCGACCCAGTCTGCAACGTTCAAGGCAGCAGGCACGGTGATGCTGCCGAAATAGCGAAGCGGGCCGGTCGTCTTTCAACCAGCACGACGATCGCGCAATCATCACGGACAAGGCCGGAAAACCGGCCGGGGAGCAGATCGATGAAGACGCGCTATTGGGCGTTTGCGGCGTTGGCTTGTGCATCTCCGCTGGCGGCGGCGCCCTTGCTGCATCCGATGTTCCAGGATCACGCCGTCCTGCAGCGCGACGCGCCGATCAAGGTCTATGGCGACGCGGCGGCAGGTACCGAGGTCACCGTGACCCTGGGGTCCGGCACCGCCCGCGCGCGTGCCGATCAGCGCGGGCACTGGCAGCTTGCCTTGCCGAAGTTGCCTGCCGGTGGCCCCTATCGACTGCAGGCGCAGACGTCGTCCGGCGAAACCCAGGTCGCAGAGGACGTGCTGATCGGCGACGTTTATCTGTGCAGCGGACAGTCGAACATGGCATTCGACGTGCGCAGCTCGGAAGGGGCGCAAGCCGACATCAATGCGGCGCGCGACGGCGGCATCCGCTCGATGGCGATTGCCACCAAGGACAGCCTCGACCCACTCGACAGCTTCGCCAAGCCGGTGAAATGGGTACCCGCCGCGCCGGAAACAGTCGGATCGTTCTCGGCCAGCTGCTATTTCTTTGCGCGCGAACGCAAGAAAACGGTCGATGCGCCGATCGGCTTGGTGGTCGCGGCCTGGGGCGGCAGCCGGGTGCGGGCGTGGGTCAGCGAGCCGGGTCTGCGCGCCGCAAAGCTGGAAGGCGATAATCTCGACCTGCTCGCACTGCGCCGGACCCAGCCCGAGGCTGCCGACCGCGGCTGGAGCGTCGTCTGGGAACGCTGGTGGCACGGGCTGAAGCTGCTGGGCGGCGAGCCGTGGCAGCCGGGCTTCGACGCGCGGAGTTGGGCGACGGCACCCGACAAGCTCGGCGCTTGGGCGCTATGGAACGGCTCGTCACCCGATGGCTTCACCGGGCAGATGTGGCTGCGCACCGAGGTCACGCTGACTGCCGAACAGGCCGCGCAACCCGCCGTCCTCGACCTCGGTGTCGTCAACGAGGAAGACCAGAGCTGGGTCAATGGCAAGGGTGTCGGCGGCACGTCCTGGCTGCCGCGGGCGCGCCACGCCGTACCGGGCGGCGTCCTGCACGCCGGGGTCAACACAGTGGTCACCAACATATTCTGCAGCTGGCGCAACTGCGGACTGACCGGCCCCGCGACCGGGCGGGCGATCCGCCTGGCGGACGGCAGCGCGGTGCCGTTGGCCGGTCCGTGGCGCTACGCACAGATGCCGGCCAGGACGATCGCCCCGCAGCTGCCCTGGGGCCCCGCGCACGGCGCATCGGTGATCTACAACGGCATGATCGCGCCGATCGGGACCTACGGCTTCAAGGGTGCCGTCTGGTACCAAGGCGAGTCCGACGTTCACTTTGCTGGCGATTACCAGCGCAACCTGACGGCCATGATGGCTGACTGGCGGCAACGCTTCGGCGCCGGCCTGCCCTTCATCATTGTCCAACTGCCCAATTTTGGTCCGCGGCCCATCCAGCCCGGCGAGTCCGAAATGGCCGACATCCGCGAGGCGCAGCGGCGGACGGCGCTGGCCGACGCCTATGCCGATTATACCGTCACCACCGACATCGGCGATCCCGGCAACATCCATCCGACCAAGAAGCAGGAAGTCGGCCGCCGGCTGGCGCAGACCGCCGCACGGCTGTTCGACCGGGCACCGGTGAAGACCGGTCCTCGCGGCGAGCGCGCCATGCTCTCTGGCAGAAGCGTTACCGTCCGCTTCAGCGACGTGGACGGCAGGCTTGTCGCCTACAGCGGCAGCCCGACGGCATTCGAGCTCTGCGGCGCGGCGACGGGCTCGTGCCGCTACGTTGCGGCGCGGATCGGCGGCACCGGCGATGTGGTGCTCGACGCCGGCGCGGTTCGCCCGGTACGAGTGCGATTCTGCTGGGGCGACAGTCCGCTCTGCAACCTGTCCGACGCCTCCGGCCTGCCAGCCGGCCCCTTCGAACTTCCGATCCGTTAACGACCGGCGAGGGATTGGCTATATTGTCGGAGTATGGCAACCATCGACGACCGGCGGAGGATCGCAAGAATCCCCGTGGCTCGGCGTTCGCGATAATCCTGGGGGATCATACTTGAAGCTGCTTGGCTCGACCGAACGGCTGGCGCGGTTTGCGCTGGCTGGGTTCGGCATGATGATCATGGTCTCGGCGCAGGCGGCACCGGTGCCGCTGCCGCCGGTGAAGATCGTGCTGTTTGCCGGGCCGAAGCAACACGGCGCCGTCGGCCGCCACGAATATGAAAAGGACCTGCGCGAGCTGGCGTACATGTTGGAGCATTCCGGCACCAACCGGCAGGTGACGACCGAAGTTATCGTCGGGCAGAAGCCGCGCGATCTCGCCGCGCTGGAAAGTGCCGATGCGATCGTCATCGACGGCAACGGCGACTGGCTGAAGCGCGAGACCGGCGCGATGTTTCCGCAATATGCCGACACCGACGGCCTGACCTACGACGCGGAAAACACCGCGGCCCTGAAAGGCTTCGACGCGTTGCTGAAGCGCAAGAAGACCGGGCTGGTGGTGTTCCACTACACGATGTGGACCGACAATCGCGCAGGCCTGATCTATTGGAACGACTGGCTGGGTGGTGCCTGGATCCCCTATCTATCGCACAACCCGGTCGATAAATGGGACATCCGGCCGATCGGCGGCAAGCATCCCGTCCTGCGTGGCGTCAAGCCGTGGATGCCGCGCGAGGAGATGTATTCGCGCTATTTCCTCGCCGACAACGCCGGCCGGACCGAGCTGCTGAACGCCAAGCCGGCGACCGCCACCAATGGCTCCGGCGGTCCGGTCGCCTGGGCCTACGAGCGCCCCGGCGGTGGTCGCTCGATGGTCTGGGGCGGCAACGACTTCCACGACAACATGCATCTGTTCGCCCAGCAGCGGCGCTTCCTGGTCAACGGCATCCTGTGGTCGGCCGGCGTCGAAGTTCCCCGCGGTGGCGCGACGGCCGAGCTACAAGCTGGCGTCGACTGATCCAATTGAAAGACAACAGGAGATGAGCATGCGATCGAACTGGCGGCTTCGCGGTGCTGCGCTGGCCCTCGCCGTGGCGATTCTGCCAGTGGCGGCAAGTGCTGCCGACGGCTTCTTCTCGCCGGAACAGGTGATCCGCTACACCGCGGCGTGGACCGGGGAGCGGTTCCCCGACGGGCGGCCCAAGGTGCCCGACGACGTGCTGGAGCGGATGCGCTCGGTAACGCTGGAGGAGGCGTGGGCGACACTGCGCAGCGCCGGCTTCAACCATCAGTATGAGGACGGCTGGCTGTCGATCTTCCCCGACAAGATACTGGTCGGCCGTGCGCTGACCTCGCAGTGGCTGCCCGGTCGTCCCGACATCCAAGTCATCCTGGAAAAGCAGGGCGTCGCCGACCAGCGCAAGGGCGCGATGAATGCCTGGCCGGTCGACATGCTGCAAAAGGGTGACGTCTATGTCAGCGACCATTTCGGGCTGAAACAGGACGGCCCCTCGATCGGCGACAACGTCGGCAACGCCATCTACGCCCGCAGCGGCAACGGCATCGTCTATGACGGCGCAGTCCGCGATATCAACGGTCTGAAGGAACTGCCCAACTTCGTGTCGTTCGTGCGCTCCTACGATCCGTCGCACCACTTCGGCGCGATGGCGACGGGCGCCCGGCTCAACTCGACGATGGTCGGGATCAACGAACCGATCCGCATCGGCAAGGCGACCGCAATGCCCGGCGACGTCGTGCTCGGCCGCGATGGTGGCGTGCTGTTCATCCCACCGCAGCTGGCGGAAAAGGTCGTCAAGCTGTCGGAGAACACCCGCCTGCGCGACACTTTCGGGCATCTGCGCCTGCGCGAGGGCAAGTACACCGCCGGGCAGATCGACACCCGCTGGACCCCGGCGATCGAGGCCGATTTCTTTGCATGGCTCACCGCCAACCAAAACAAGCTGCCGGTCAAGCCAGCGGCGATCAAGCAGATCATTCGTGATCATGAAGCCGGCATCGCTTACGAAGGCTGACGCGCAACCATTCAGAAGGAGACGATCATGAACTTCCGCCTCACCGCCGCCGCGCTGGTTATCGGGCTCGGCCTTGCCACTGCCGCCACCGCCGCCACCCCCGCGGCGATCGTGCAACGCCATGTCGACAACATGAAGATCGGCAAGCTCCAGCCGATCATGAACGACTACGCCGCCAACACTGTCGTGGTCACGCCCAAGGGCCTCGTCTCCGGCCAGTTGCCCGCCGACGGCCCGGGCGTGTTCTCCGGCCAGACAGAGGCGCGGCGGGTGTTCTCGACCCTGACCGACGCCGGCCATCATGCAGGCGTCAAGTCGATGGTCACCAGCATCGAGCCCGCCGGTCCGGACGGCGCGATCCTGCACTGGACTCAGTTCAAGGGTCAGAAGCAGCAGGTCACCGGCAAGGACGTCTTCATCGTGCGCGGCGACAAGATCGTCTTCCAGGCAATCTTCGTCGACTAATCCGCCAGTCGCCGGTTTCGTGTTTCAGGCAGGAACAGGAGGCCGGCGACCAGCGTGACCAGCGCGACGACGACCGGGTACCACAGGCCATAATAGATATCGCCAGTCGCCGCGACCATCGCGAACGCCGTCGTCGGCAGGAAGCCACCGAACCAGCCGTTGCCGATGTGATAGGGCAGCGACATCGAAGTGTAGCGGATCCGCGTCGGGAACAGCTCGACGAGCAACGCGGCAATCGGGCCGTAGACCATCGTCACATACGCCGCGAGAACGAACAGGATCGCGACGACCAGCGGCTTGTCGATCCGCGCCGGGTCAGCCTTCTCCGGGTAGCCGACCGAGGCCAGCGCGGCCTTGGTGGAGCCCTGGAAGGCCGCGATCGCCGCCTTGCGGGCGTCGCCGGTCAGCGCGTCGGTATCGACACCGGGGATCAGCGTGTCGCCGACCATGATGCTGGCGACGGTGCCCGCGGGCGCCTCGACGTTGGTGTACGACACCGATGCCTTGGCGAGATACGCCTTGGCGACGTCGCACGAGCGGCTGTCGAACTTGTTCTTGCCGACCGGGTCGAACTGGAACGAGCAGTCGTCGCCGTGCGCGATCACCGACACCGGCGCGGTTGCCTGGGCCTGGGCCAGCGCCGGATTGGCAGCCTGCGTCAGCGCCTCGAACAGCGGGAAATACGTCAATGCCGCCAAGGCGCAGCCCGCCATGATGATCGGCTTGCGCCCGATCCTGTCCGACAGCCAGCCGAACACCACGAACAGCGGCGTCGCGCAGGCCAGCGCGATGGCGATCAGGATGTTGGTCGTCGCGCCGTCGACTTTCAGCGTCTTCTCGAGAAAGAACAGCGCGTAGAACTGCCCGGTGTACCAGACCACCGCCTGCCCGGCGACCGCACCGACCAGCGCGATGATGACGATCTTGAGGTTGGGCCACTTGCCGAACGCCTCGGTCAGCGGCGCCTTGGAGGTCTTGCCGGCGTCCTTCATCTCCTTGAAGACCGGGCTCTCCGCCAGCTGCATCCGGATCCACATCGACACGCCGAGCAGGACGATCGAGACCAGGAACGGCACGCGCCAGCCCCAGTCGAGGAACGCCGTCTCGCCCAGTGCGGTGCGGACGCCGATAACCACCAGCAGCGCCGCGAACAGCCCCAGCGTCGCGGTCGTCTGGATGAAGCTGGTGAACAGGCCCCGCCTGCCCTCCGGCGCATGCTCGGCGACATAGGTTGCGGCGCCGCCATATTCGCCACCCAGCGCCAGGCCCTGCAACAGGCGCAGCAGCACCAGGCAGATCGGCGCGGCGACCCCGATGCTGGCATAGCTCGGCAACAGTCCGACGACGAAGGTCGACAGGCCCATGATGCCCATGGTCACCAGGAACGTGTTCTTGCGCCCGACAAGATCGCCGATGCGCCCGAAGAACAGCGCGCCGAACGGGCGGACCGCGAAGCCGGCTGCAAAGGCGGCGAGCGCGAAGATGAAGCCGGTCGTCTCGTTGACGCCCGAGAAGAACTGCGTCGAGATCACCGTCGCAAGCAGGCCGTACAAATAAAAGTCATACCATTCGAAGATGGTGCCGAGCGACGATGCGACGATGACCTTGGCGTGGCTTTGCCGCACCGGCGCCGATGCGCCGCCCTCGACCATCGATGTCGTCGTCATCCGGCTCTCCCCGTCTGCATTGGCGGCGACGTCCTGCTCAACGATGGCGACTTTTCGCTGTGGGCAGCCGAGTGCCGGGGAGCGAGACACCGACGTCGAGCAGGCGGTGCCGTCCGGGAGGTAGAAGCCTCATCCTGCTGCCCTTGCGAACCTGAAACGACCATCGTGCAGTCCGGCGCTGATATCGTCATCAGCGCCGGACGTTCACACTAGCACGGACAAACCGGCTGTCTCCTGCTTCCAGGCCAGTACGCTGTCGGTCGTCAGAAGCGGAAGCGCACGCCAGCCGTGAAGCGCCGACCGTAGCGGAAGACCTCCAGCAGCTGGTTATCGAAGCGCCCGTGCGTACTGTACGTCTCGTTGTTGAGGTTCAGCCCCTCGGCAAACACGGTGAACTGCGGCGTGATCTCGTAGCTGGTGCTGACATCAAGTTGCAGGCTGCGGTTGACGAAGATCGGCTCCGATCCGAACAGGGTTCCGCTGGCCTGGGGCTGGCCGAACTGCAGCAGGTATTCGCCGCGGTAGTTGAGCGCGACGCGCGCTTCAAAGCCATATTTATCGAAGAAGCCGACGAAGTTCGCAGAGCTTGCCAGGCCGGTTACCGCAAAGCCGGTCGTCGTCCGGTTGGACTTGTCGTACGGCTTGTTGGTGTCGACCAGCGTGGCGTTGGCAGTAACGCCAAAGCCGCTGTCGCCGAAGACATGCTGAACGGCGATTTCCACACCGCGGACCGTCGCTTCCGGACCGTTGACCTGTTGGGTCACGGTAAAGACCGCGGGCTGCCCGGTGGTCGGATCCACCACCGGCGTGCCGGCCGGCGTCGCAATGGTCTGCCGCGTCGTGCCACCGACGACGAAGTTCGACACGTTCTTCAGGAAGAAGTTCACCGACAGGTAGGAGTTCGGCTTGTAGTACCACTCCGCCGCAACATCGAAATTGTCGGCGAGGTATGGCTTGAGCAGCGGGTTGCCGCCGGTCGCCGACAGCGAACCGGTTCGCGGCCCGGTCGGCACTGTCAGGACCGGGTTCAGCACGCTGAGCGACGCCCGGGTCAACGTCCGCGAAGCATCGAAGCGCAGGTGCAGCTTGTCCGTCAGCTCCAGCTTCATGTCGATGCTGGGTAGCAGGAAGGCATAGCTGTTGGGCGTCGAGATCGGGATCGGATCGCTCAACGTCACCGTCATCAGCGTCGGATCGCCGGGGTTCACCCGCATGCTGACCGGAAGCCGCGAAAAGCCCGAGGATACGAGATCGGTATGCTCCTCGCGGACGCCGGCATTGAAGTGGAACGGCATGCTGGCGATCTCGGTGTCGAAATTGGCGCGAACGAACAGCCCCCACGTCTTCTCGTGGATGTTGCGGATGCTCGCCGGGTTCACCGAGAGATCGAAAGCGCCCTTGAACGTCGGTACGCCACCATAGGCGAAGCCCGGGATGTTGGTCGCCTGCGGGTTACCCAGGCCTTCGAGATAATGCAGGTAATCCCAGGCGTTGTACTGCAGCACGTTCGGCGGCGATGCGCCGACATATCCCGGGATGAAATTGTCCAGGCTGATCGATCCGCCGATCAGGCTCGCCGGGATCTTGACGCCGGCCACCTTGGTCTGGCCGTACGGACCATAGCCCGCATAGGCCTGGCTGAAGTTGCTGGTGCCGAAGCCGTAGGGCGTCAGCTTGTAGTGATCGTCGATGTAATCGCCGCCGAACTTGATGGTGAAGTCGTCCTGCTTCCACTGCGCGCTCAAGCGAGCCTGCTTGACGACGTCGGTGTTCACATCGCGGCTGCGCCCGGAGACATGGGAGCCGAGAGTGTCCGTCGGAGCCCATAACGTCGGGTTACCGCCGACGCCGTAATTATGCAGCTCCGGCAGGGTGTTGCGGCTGTCACCGCTGACCTTGAGACCGAAATTCGGGTTCATCAGGTCATAGCCATAGCCGACGTCACCGTTTGCCGTGCCGCCCTTGCCGTTGGGGTTGAGCCAGCTTTTCGCGAACGAGGCATCGCCTTCGATCTTGAAGTTGTCCGACACGTCCCATTTGACGTTGAGGCCGGTCAGGTTCGTCTGGTTGACGATATAGCCGTTGGCGGCATTGAAGTCGGTCTGCGACACGCCGGGCTGCTTGAAATCCGTGACCGCACCGTTCTTGTCGAGTTGGACGTTGCGCAGGTTCGCCTGGTTGAACCAGACGCCGTAGCCGTAATTGTCGTTGGTGATCTTCTGGCGCGAGAAATTGTCGTCGATGGTGACCAGCAGCTTGTCGCTGGGCTGCCACTGCAGGGCAAGACGGCCATCGATGCGCTCGTCTTTCACGTTGTTCTGGTAGGCGCCGTACTGCTGGGGAAACCAGCCGACGGTGTTCTTGTTGGCAGTCGCAAGCGCGCCCGGCGCGGCGCAGCCGGGATCACTCGACCCGGCGAGCTGGCAGCCGGCGAAATTCTGCGCGATCCAGCCCGCGACGTAGACGCGATTACTTTGCGTGTCGTGACGCGTGTACATCGCATCGGCGAGGATGCCGAATGTATCGTCTGCAAACGTGTCGCTGAACAGGATGCCGCCGGCCGGGACTACCCTGCCCGCCTTGTCCTGTAACGATCCCGAGCCGGAAGCCGCGAGGCGAAAGCCGGGTCGATCGAAGGG
This sequence comes from Glacieibacterium sp., assembly GCF_965200405.1. Lineage (GTDB taxonomy): Bacteria > Pseudomonadota > Alphaproteobacteria > Sphingomonadales > Sphingomonadaceae > Glacieibacterium. Next base: position 2,745,949 of record NZ_OZ241356.1, on the reverse strand, counting down.
CTTGGCGAACTGGACGTTGACGGTCGCGCCGATCGAGCTGCTCGAAAGCGAGACGTCCGGGGTCTTGTAGACGCTCAGACCGCCGATGAAGTCGGAACCGACGGTGCTGAAGTCGACGGAGCGGCTGCCCGTTGCGGTCGAGATGCGGCGACCGTCGAACAACGTCGTGTTGAAATCGCCGCCAAAGCCCCGGACGGTGATGCCCGTCGGCTCGCCACGGGCGCCGCTACGCTGGATCGAGACGCCGGGAAGGCGCTGCAGCGATGCCGCCACGTTGGAGTCTGGGAATTTGCCGATGTCTTCCGACGAGATCGCGTCGACGACGCCAATGGCGTTGCGCTTCACGTCGAGATTGCGCTGTAGCGAGCCGCGAATACCGGTGACGACGATGTCGCCGTCCTGCGCCGCTTGCATGTCCGCCGGCGCAGCGGGTGCCTGTGCCGAAGCCGCGGCAGAAAGCGTCATTGCCGCGAGGCTCGATGCGCCGGTCAGTAATAGCCAGTGCCGCGGCGCGCACGGACACGACCATTGCTGGTGCTGTAGCTCGTCATTGAACGTCCCCCAAGGCGCGAATGCCGACCGTTTGCCCCGGTCGATCATCCGCGTGCCCACAGCCAATTGCTGCGGACTGAATTGTTTTGGAAAAGCCCCAGCCCTCGCAGGCTATAAGGTTTGATCCGTTATTTATTGAGGTCGAAATAAGATATCATATATGATGGTGTCAACTGTATTTGTTTGAGTAAAGTATCGAAATCCGACGACGAACTTCGATCGCTCGCGCCAGTCTTTGGTGCGAAGCGTCCTTACCAGTCGCGAACCTGCGCAGCCGCGCCCGGTCATCGATGTTAGGACAGCGTGTTCCTGCTTCGACCGCGCATTTCAGCGCGTCGCCGCTTCCGGCAAAATGGTGCCTGGACCAGCGGCAAGGCCAGCGTTTGCCCCGACCGTGAGTGTGCCGCTGATCCGCGCGTCCCCGCTACGCCGCGTCGGCCCGCCTTGGCAGCTTCCAGCCCGGACGGACGAAGTGACAAGTGTAGCCGCCCGGGATGCGCTCCAGGTAATCCTGGTGCTCGGGCTCCGCCTCCCAGAAGTCGCCGACCGGCACGACCTGCGTCACGGTCTTGCCGGGCCACAGACCCGAGGCATCGACGTCGGCGATCGTGTCGAGCGCGATGCGGCGCTGCTCGTCGTCGACGTAGAAGATTGCCGAGCGATAGCTGGCACCCCTGTCATTGCCCTGGCGGTTCAGCGTGCTCGGATCGTGGATCTGGAAAAAGAACTCGAGCAACGCCCTGTAGTTGGTCTTGGTCGAGTCGTAGTTGATCTCGATCGCCTCGGCATGGTCGCCGTGGTTGCGATAGGTGGCGTTGGGCACGTCGCCGCCGGTGTAGCCGACGCGGGTCGACACCACGCCGGGCAGGCGCCGGACAAGGTCCTGCATCCCCCAGAAACAACCGCCAGCCAGAACCGCGCGTTCGATGCTCATTCGACGTCCTCCACTTGATCCAGATAAGCGCCGTAGCCCTCGGCTTCCATGTCGTCGCGGTCGACGAACCGCAGCGATGCCGAATTGATGCAGTAGCGCAGCCCGCCGCTCTCCTCGGGACCGTCCGGGAAAACATGGCCAAGGTGACTGTCGCCGTGCACCGAGCGCACCTCGGTACGGATCACGCCGTGCGAGGTGTCGCGCAGCTCGTCGACGTTGGCGGGCTCGATCGGCTTGGTGAAGCTCGGCCAGCCGCAGCCGGACTCGAGCTTGTCCGACGAGGCGAACAGCGGCTCGCCCGAGACGATATCGACGTAGATGCCGGCCTCGTGATTATCGAGCAATTCGCCGGTCCCGGGCGCCTCGGTGCCGCTTTCCTGCGTGACACGGTACTGCTCCTCGGTGAGCTTCGCGATCGCCTCGTCGGATTTGCGATACTCGGTCATGTTGGTCTCGTCGGTGACTGGTTATGACAAATAGTCCCGGCGCGGGTGAATCCAAGAGGCCGCGCATCGCTGGTCCGCCTTCGATAGCGCTCGCAACGCCGGCTGACGCTCCATGCGCGCTATGGCATGCTGTGCCGCTTGGGAGCGACAAGCTGCTGTTTTTGTACGGCCCATACATCGTTTATTAGAGCAAACGCGTCACTGTGCGGCGATGGCTTTGGCGATATCTCCACGCACTCGCTGGTCGCGCGGGCTGCTGACCGGCTTGATCTATTTCGCGTGCGCCGTGGCCACGATCCTGCCGACCCGTTTCGACGGAGGCGTTGCCTATCTGTGGATCGCAACCGCTTTTCTGACCGCACGGCTGGCAGTCGTTCCCCCTGGCCAATGGTGGCCCACTCTCGTCGCATGCGTCGGCGGCAGCTTCCTCGCCACGACATTGTTCGGCGCCGGTGTCTGGGCCGCCATCCCGCTCTCGGTCGTCAACGTCGCCGAAGCTGCGACCGCTGTCTGGCTGTTGCGCAAGCGGCTCGGTCATGCCGCCTACTTCGAGTCCGTCGAGGCGTTCGTGACCTTTGTCGTGATCGCCGGCGGGTTGATTCCCGCCCTTCTCAGCGTTCCCGCGGCGGCGGCCGTCGCCTTCGCAACCCAGACGCCGTTCCTGCACAACCTGGTCACCTGGGCTGCGGGCCATGCACTGGGAACCATCGCCTTCACGCCGATGGCGATGCTGATCGTACGCGGTGAGGTCGGCGCCATAATGACCAAGGGCTCGATCACCCGCTGTGTCGAGATTTTGCTGCTGTTCGCCGTCGTCGCCCTGATCACGTTCCTGGTGTTCGACCAGTCGAAGATGCCGCTGCTGTTCCTGCCGATGCTGCCCATGATGATCGTCACGATGCGCCTTGGCCGCCTCGGCGCTGCCGGGTCGACCGTCATCCTGATGGTGGTCGGCGGGTATATGACGGTTCGGGGTACCGGCCCGGTTTACCTCGTCGATGCTGGAGACGGTGCGCGCGCGCAGTTCTTCCAGTTCTACGTCGCCGTCGCAGCCATGCTCGTCCTGCCGCTGGCGGCGTTGCTCAAGCAGCGCAAGGAGCTGGCGAACCGGCTTGCACAAAGCGAGGCGGGATACCGCCTGATGGCCCAATACTCGGGCGACGCCATCCTGAATCTCGCCACCGACGGCACGATACTCTACGCGTCTCCGGCGGCACGCGACCTGGGCGGCTTCGACCCCGACGCGCTCGTCGGCCGCAATGCGCGAGACCTCGTCGTCGACGAAGACGTGCCGAAGGTCGTCGCGGCACTGCGCAGCGCGCTCAACGAGCCCGACAAGTCGTTTCCGGTTCAATATCGCGCCGTCACCGCCAACGGTCGTCATTCCTGGTTCGAGACGATCGTTCGCGCGGTCCTGAACGACAGGGGCGCCGTCGTCGGCGCGGTCAGCGCGTCACGCGACATCACCGCGCGCAAGGCGATCGAGACGAATTTGATCGAGGCCGCGCAGACCGACGTCCTCACCGGGCTGACCAATCGGCGCGGCTTCGAGATACAGTTGCAACGGCATGTCAGCCAGCTGTCCCCGAGCAGTGGCCCCTGTGCCGTGGCGATCTTCGATCTCGATTACTTCAAGCGGGTCAACGACACGCACGGCCATGCGGCAGGCGATACGGTGTTGCGAAGCTTCGCTGCGACCGCCTGGCGCACGCTGCGAGAGAATGACCTGGTCGGCAGGCTGGGCGGCGAGGAGTTCGGCGTCGTCTTGTGGAACACCGAGGCCGAGGACGCCGTGAAGGTCTGCGACCGCCTCCGTGCCGCCTTGTCCAGCACGCCGGTGCGTCTTGAAGACGGCGTGTCGCTGATTGTCACTGCCAGCGTCGGCGTCGCCGCTCTCAGCGACGGGCAGACCGCGGTCGATGTCCTTCGCGTCGCCGACGAGGCACTTTACGAGGCCAAGCGAGAGGGCCGCAACCGGATCAGGCTGAAGCTGCCGACGGTGTCGATGCGGCAGGAGCGGGCCGGCTGATCCGCGGCGTTCACCGCGCTTCGAAAAGGCGCCGCTGTCTCGACGACAATATCCGGGCGAGACGATCGACGTCGATCGGCGTGCCGGCATTGTCGAGATCGCTGCAGACCAGCGCGGCACCGGCAAACTGCTCATGGCTCGTATAGACGGACGGCGTCACGACCGTCGCGAGACCGCATCCGAGGGCGGCGTCGAGGCCGTTGCGTGAGTCCTCGATGGCAATGCACCCCGATACCGGCAGTCCCAACGCCTCCACGGCCCGACGGTACACCTCGGGATCCGGCTTCTTGCGGACGACGTCCTCGCCGGCCACGACGACCGCGAGCCAGTCGGGCGCTTCGCTGCCGAACAGCGCCGAGAGCAATGCCAGCATGTTTGCCCGGCTGGTCGTCGTGGCGATCGCCAGCCCGATGCCAGCGTGGCTGCACTCGTCGATCAGCCTTGCCACGCCGGGGCGTAATGCGACCGCGCCGGCTTTCAGTCGATCGGCGTAGATGGCGTTCTTGCGCCGATGCAGCGCCTCGATGTCCTTGTCGGTGGCGTCGAGCGTCGCCGCGTCGAGGAATTGGCGGATGCGCTCCTTGCCGCCCGTGACCCCGAGCAACCGGCGGTAGTCGTCGGGCGTCCAGACCCAGCCGTAGCCAGCCTCGCTAAACGCTTGGTTGAAGGCCGCGCGGTGCGCCTCCTCGGTCTCTGCCAGGGTGCCGTCGACGTCGAAGATGATCGCCGCCAGCCGATCGGTCACGCGGCACGACGGATGGTTTCGCCGACCGCGGTGGATGCTGCGGTCCTGCCGCTCAAGCCGGCGGATCCGTCAACGAGGATCGAGCGGGCGACGATCATGCGGCCTGTTCCACAGCGACGAACACCCGGCTCGCACGAATGTCCTCGGGCTCGATCGTCGATAGCTGATCGGCGGTCACCGGGCCGCCGGCCTGCTCGAACAGGCGGATCGCCTGCCGCAATCGCGCGCGATCCAGAGCGTTGCGGATCGAGCGGGCGTTGGCGAAAAGCGGCTGCTGCTTGCGCGCCGGCACATAGTCGATCAGCGCCTGGCGTGCCGCATCGCTGAGGCGGTAGTTCAGCCTGGCCAGCATCAACTCGCCGATCTCGACGAGTTCTGCGTCGCCGTAGTCGGGAAAGTCGATGTGGTGCGCCACTCGCGAACGGAACCCCGGATTGGAGGCAAAGAACGTCTCCATGCGCTCGGCATAGCCCGCGAGGATGACGACGAGGTCGTCACGCTGGTTCTCCATGACCTGGAGCAGGATCTCGATCGCCTCCTGCCCATAGTCGCGCTCGTTCTCGGGCCGGTAGAGGTAATAGGCCTCGTCGATGAACAGCACGCCGCCCATCGCCTTCTTCAGCACGTCCTTGGTCTTGGGCGCGGTATGTCCGATGTATTGGCCGACGAGATCGTCGCGGGTCACCGACACCAGCTGGGGCCGCCGGACATAGCCGAGCTTGTGAAGGATGCCCGCCATCCGCATGGCGACCGTCGTCTTGCCGGTGCCCGGATTGCCGGTGAAGCTCATGTGCAGCGTCGGCGGCTCGGTCACCAGCCCGAGCCGTGCCCGCACCCGGTCGACCAGCAGCAGCGCGGCGATCTCGCGGATGCGTCGCTTAACCGGCGCCAGCCCGATCAGTTCGGCATCGAGCTGCACGAGCTCATCGGCAATGCCGCTGTCGGCAAACTCCTGCTTCAGGTCGACCGGCCCGGGTCCAGGCCCCGCTGGTTCAGGCACTGTAGCGCTCGCCTTCCGGACGGTCGGCCGAATAGGCGCGCGTCGTGTAGGTGATGTTGCGGCCGGCGCGCTCCTGCCGCGACAGTGCGAAACCGGGCTCGCTGGCGGGACGGTCGGTGATGAACGACAGGCGCACCGACTCCCAGCCATGGCTGGCATCGAACGCCGTCAGCCGGATGTAATTGCTGCCGGCGTGCGCCTTGCGACACGCCGCGAGCTCGAACATCACTCCCGCCGCGTCGGGGACGTCGAACATCGGGATGCCCCACATCTCCCAATAGGTGTTCCGTGGATGAGGATCGTCGGTGTATTCGAGGTTCACCGCCCAGCCGTGGTCGAGGCAATATTGGACCTGCGCCGTGATCTGCTCGTCGGTCAGGTCCGGCATGAACGAGAACGTGCCCTGTGTGATGCGCATGGCTGTCTCTCTTATGAATGGGTTGGCGTCGGGACGAAGTCGGCGGTGTCGGTCGACTCATAATTGAAGCTGATGCCCTTCCAGGTATCGAGCGCGGCCTTCAGCGGTGAGCACCAGCGAGCGGCGGCGGCGAGGATGTCCGGTCCCTCGGCGAGATAATCGCGTCCCTCGTTACGCGCCATGATCATCGCCTCCAGCGCGACGCGGTTGGCGGTGGCACCGGCCTGGATGCCCATCGGGTGCCCGATCGTGCCGCCGCCGAACTGCAGGATGACGTCCTCGCCGAGATAATGGATCAGCTGGTGCATCTGCCCGGCGTGAATGCCGCCGGAGGCGACCGGCATGACCTTGTTGAGCGAACCCCAGTCCTGATCGAAAAAGATGCCGTGCTCCAGGTTCTCGGGAATTTGATCCTCGCGCAGCACGTCGTAAAACCCCGCAATCATCAGCGGATCGCCCTCCAGCTTGCCGACGACGGTGCCGGCGTGGATGTGATCGACGCCGGCCATCCGCATCCACTTGCAGATGACGCGGAAGTTCATGCCGTGGTTCTTCTGGCGCGAATAGGTCGAGTTGCCGGCGCGGTGGAGATGGAGGATCATGTCGTTCTTGCGGGCCCATTTGGCCATCGACTGGATCGCCGTATAGCCGATGACCAGGTCGATCATGATGATGTTTGAGCCGAGTTCGCGGGCGAAGTCGGCGCGCTCGTACATGTCCTCCATCGTCCCGGCGGTGACGTTGAGGTAGTGGCCCTTGACCTCGCCGGTCGCGGCCTGCGCTTTGTTGACCGCTTCCATGACGTAGAGGTAGCGGTCGCGCCAATGCATGAACGGCTGCGAGTTGATGTTCTCGTCGTCCTTGACGAAATCGAGCCCGCCCTTCAGCGCCTCGTAAACCACGCGACCATAGTTGCGCCCCGACAGGCCGAGCTTGGGCTTGGTCGTTGCGCCGAGTAGCGGCCGCCCGAACTTGTCGAGCCGTTCGCGCTCCACGACGATGCCGGTGGCCGGGCCCTGGAAGGTCTTGAGGTAGGCGACCGGGATCCGCATGTCCTCGAGCCGCAACGCCTTGACCGCTTTAAAGCCGAAGACGTTGCCGATGATCGACGCCGTCAAATTGGTGATCGAGCCACCCTCGAACAGGTCGATGTCATAGGCGATATAGGCGAAGAACTGGTCTTCCGAATTGGGCACCGGCACGACGCGATAGGCCTTGGCACGGTATTTGTCGCAAGCCGTCAGGCGGTCGGTCCAGACGACCGTCCAAGTCGCGGTCGAGCTTTCACCTGCGATTGCGGCAGCCGCTTCGATCGAGTCGACGCCCGGCTGCGGGGTCACCCGGAACAGCGCGATCAGGTCGGTGTCCTTGGGGGTATAGTCGGGTTCCCAATACCCCATCTTGGCGTATTCCATGACGCCGGCGGCGTAGCGTTCCTTGCCCTCGGGCTTGTTGATCATGACGTCCACGATGCGAGCTCCTTTCGACGAGGTTTCAGGCGGCGAGCGGCGCGGCATAGCGCCGGGCCATCTCGTCGAGCGGGATGGGATCGATCTTCGAGGCGTTGCCGGCCGCGCCGAAGCGCTCGAAGCGGTCGCGGCACAGGTCGCGCATCGCGTCCATCGCCGGCTTCAGGAACTTGCGCGGGTCGAACTCGGCGCGGTCGCTGCTGGCGATGCGGCGGAACTGCCCGGCCATGGCCATGCGGCAGTCGGTGTCGATGTTGATCTTGCGGACACCCGAACGAATGCCGCGCTCGATCTCCTCGACGGGAACGCCGAAGGTCTGGGGCATCTCCCCGCCATAGGCGTTGATGATATCCTGAAGCTCCTGCGGGACCGACGACGAGCCGTGCATGACCAGGTGGGTGTTCGGCAGGCGCCGGTGGATCTCCTCGATGACCTCCATCGCGAGAATGTCGCCCGTCGGCTTGCGGCTGAACTTATAGGCACCGTGCGACGTGCCGCAGGCGATGGCGAGTGCATCGACACCGGTGCGAGCGACGAAGTCAGCCGCCTGCTCGGGATCGGTGACGAGCTGGTCGTGGCCCAGGACGCCCTCGGCGCCGTGACCGTCCTCCGCCTCGCCGGTCCCGGTTTCGAGCGATCCCAGGACGCCGAGCTCGCCCTCGACCGAGACGCCGACCGCATGCGCCATCTGCGTGACACGCGCCGTCAGCGCGACGTTGTAGGCGTAATCGGCCGGGGTCTTGGCGTCGGCGAGCAGCGAGCCGTCCATCATCACCGAGGTGAAGCCGTTGGCGATCGCCGATGCGCAGGTGACTTCGTCGTTGCCGTGATCCTGGTGCATGCAGACGGGGATGCCGGGATGCATCTCGACCAGCGCATCGATGATCCGGCGCAGCATGATGTCGTTGGCGTAGCTGCGCGCCCCGCGCGAAGCCTGAATGATGACCGGCGCATCGACCGCCTTGGCGGCGTCCATGATCGCGAGCCCCTGCTCCATGTTGTTGATGTTGAAGGCGGGCACGCCGTACTGATGGTCGGCGGCGTGGTCGAGCAACTGGCGTAGCGTGATACGGGCCATGATCACTCCTGACTGGCTGGCAGGTCGCGCACGGCCTGCGGGGTGATGCCGAAATCGGCGTAGAGCTGGTTCGCCGGGACCACTGCCCTGTCGCGCGCCGCTCGGGTGGTCAGGCCGTGGCTCATGACAGGCGCCGCTGCTTTTCGATAAGCTGGAGGATTAGCGGGGTCAGGATCAACTGCATGGCGATGTCGAGCTTGTTGCCCGGCATCACGATGGAGTTGGGCCGGGACATGAACGACTGGGGCACCATCGACAGCAGGTACGGAAAGTCGATCCCGCGCGGATTGGCGAACCGGATGACCAACATCGACTCGTCGGGCGTTGGTATCCAGCGTGCGATGAACGGGTTGGAGGTGTCGACGATCGGCACACGCTGGAAATTGATATCGGTCAGCGAGAATTGCGGGGTGATGTAGCGCACATAGTCGGGCATCCGCCGCAGGATGACGTCCATCACCGCCTCGGCCGAATAGCCGCGGGTCGCGCGGTCACGGTGGATTTTCTGGATCCACTCGAGGTTGATCACCGGCACGACGCCGATCTTGAGGTCGGCGTGGCGCGCGATGTCGACGGTGTCGGTGACCGCGCAGCCGTGTAGCCCCTCGTAAAAGAGCAGGTCGCTAGGCGGAAAGTCGGTCCAGGCCGTGAAGCTGCCCGGTGGGACGCCGTGAACCTCCGCCTCGCCGGCGTCGTGGATATAGGCCCGCGTCTGGCCGGTGCCGGTCGCCCCATAGCCGGCGAACACCTGCTCCAGCCGTTCGAGCTCGTTCGCATCGACATGGAAATGAGTGAAGTTCGGATTGCCCAGCCGTTCTTCCTCAGCGACCTTCGCGGCCATCGCGGCGCGGTCGTAGCGGTGGAAAGCATCGCCCTCGATGAACGCCGCCTCGACCTTCTCGCGCCGGAAGATCATCTCGAAGATCCGCTTGACCGAAGTCGTGCCGGCGCCCGAGGAGCCGGTGATCGAGATGATCGGGTGGCGTGCCGACATCGCTGCTTCCCTCAGGCCCGGAACAGCCCGCGCTTGCCGAACAAAGGCGCGCGCTCGGCGATCAGGCTGGGCAGGGTGTGGTAGCGGGCGATCCTGGTGACCTCGGCGGCAGAGCCGAACACCAGAGGCACGCGCTGGTGCAGTTCGGTCGCGGCGATATCGAGCACCGGCTCGACCGTGTCGGTGGCCGAGCCGCCGGCCTGCTCGACCAGCATGGCGATCGGGTGAGCCTCATAAACCAGCCGGAGCCGCCCCCTGGCATATCCACGCCGGCGATCGCCAGGATAGAAGGAAGACGCCGCCACGGATGAGGATGCGATAGGCATCGGCGACCAACGAGGCGATCCAGCGCATGTTGAATTCGCTCTCGCGCGGGCCGTGACCGCCCTTGATGCAGTCGTCGAAATACAGGCGGACGGCCTCGTCCCAATGCCGGTAGTTCGCCGCGTTGATCGCGAATTCGCGTGTCCGGGACGGGATGACGCAATCGGCCTGGGCAAGCCGGAAGCCACCCTCGCCGCGCGAATGGACGAAGATCTGCGTGCCCTTGCCGAGCGTCAGGACGAGCGCGAGCTGGGGTCCGTAGACGATCACGCCCGCGGCAAGCTGCGCCCTCCCCGCCTGGTAGAAGCTCGCGTTCGGATCGACTTGATAGTCGTGCAGCGCCTGGCGGATTGAGAAGATCGTGCCGACCGAGACATTGGCGTCGATATTGGACGATCCGTCGAGTGGATCGATCGCAAGCGCCAGCGAACGGTCGGCGCCGACAACGACGGGCTCGTGCATCTCTTCCGACGCATAGACACCGACCGCCGAGTCTTGCAGCGCGGTAAGGAAGCGGTCGTCGGCCAACAGGTCGAGCCCGCGTTGTAGATCGCCATCGGAATTGGCGCCGCCCTGCTTCTCGGCAAACGTCGCGCCGAGCAGGCCTTCGGAGATCGTTGCCGCCAGATCGATCGCGGTTGCAGCGATGGCTGCGACCGTCGCCGCGATGTCGCCGGCCAGCGGCGCTCCATCCGCCGCGTAGCGAGCAAGGAAGCTGTCGAGGCTTTGGTCGCCCATACGATCTCCCAAGACAGACTGCTCTGACGGCAATTCTGTTCAGAAGATCGCTCCACGACCTTAATAAGTAAAATTCATTATACTAAGCCTTGCACTCAGTTTATTTTAGCCGAGTGAAGGGTCTGTCGTTCCGCCAGCTTCGTGCCGTCGAGGCGGTCGGTCGCTTGCGCCGGATCATTCTGGCGGCGCGCGAGCTCGGCCTGACGGCGTCGGCCGTGACCCTGCAGATCCAGCTTGCCGAGACCGAGGCGGGTGCCGTGCTGTTTGAGCGAATGAGCGACGGCATGCGCATGACCGATGCCGGGCAAGCCTTTGTGCGCGCCGCTCAGGAAGTCGATCAAAGGTTGCGGCTGCTGGCCGACGAGCTTGCGGCGATCGCTACCGGCGGCCGCGGCCGGCTGACGCTCGGCGCAGTATCGACGGCAAAGTATTTCGCGCCTCGGCTGATCGCGGCCTTCACGGCGTTCAATCCCGGGATCGAGGTCAAGCTGGTCATCGGCAACCGCGCCGAGACGATCGACGCGATGGACAATCGCGCGATCGACATTGCGTTGATGGGTCGGCCACCCCGGCAGCTCCCGGACCGCACCTACCTGGTCGGCGATCACCCGCTGGTCATCATCGCCCACCCGGCTCATCCCTTGGCCAAGCAGCGACAGATCACCAAGACGCAGATCGCTGCCGAGAAATTCCTGATCCGCGAGCCCGGATCCGGCACGCGGCTGTCGCTGGAGTTGTTTCTCGCGGAAATTGCCGGGCGTCTCGATGACCTCGGCGACGAATTTCGCTCGAATGAGACGATCAAGCAGGCGGTGATGGCGAGGCTCGGCATCGCCTTTATCTCGGCCCATACGATCGAGCTCGAGACCGAACTGGGACTGCTCGCGATTCTCGACGTGGTCGGCATGCCGATCCATCGGCAGTGGTTCGCGGTCTGTCGCGCCGACCGGATGCTGTCCCCGGCGATGGCGAAGTTCAAGGATTTCGCCAGCCAGCACGGCCATGAGTTCTTGCCCCGCATCGGCATGGTTGACGACGGGCGGCGCGGCAAAACGGCTGCGGCCGAATAAACATCGCGCGGCTGGCGCACGCCGCATCGGCCCGCGATCGCCTGCCGAAAGGTGCGCTACCTGAAAATTGCCCCGCGGATCGGTAGCAAGCCGTCCCTAGTCGAGCTCGAAGCGAGCCTTGTAGTCGCACGCCAGCTCAGGGCTCTGCGCCTCCTTGAGCAGCAGGCAGTCACCAACCACCAACCGCTCGATCTCCGTTCCCATGAAGCAGGCAAACGCGTCCTCGGGCGTCGCGACGATCGGCTCGCCACGCACGTTGAAGCTGGTGTTCACGAGTACCGGACAGCCGGTCCGCTGCTTGAACGACGACAGCAGCGCCCAATAGCGGAAATTCGTGTCACGGTGGACGGTCTGGATGCGTGCCGAGTAATCGATGTGCGTGACGGCGGGTATCTCCGAGCGCGCGACGTTGAGCTTGTCGATACCGAACAGGGCGTCTTCGTCCGCCGTCATGCGGTGCCGGCGTTGCTGAACGACATCGCCGACCATGAGCATATACGGGCTGTCGCCATCGAACTCGAACCAGTCTGCAACGTCCTCGCGCAGGATGGACGGCGCGAACGGGCGGAAACTCTCGCGATATTTGACCTTGAGATTGAGCAGCTTCTGCATCGTCGGCGAGCGCGGATCACCGAGGATCGAGCGATTTCCCAGGGCGCGGGGCCCGAACTCCATGCGCCCCTGCATCCAGCCGACGGCCTTGCCTTCTGCCAGCGCATCCGCGGTGTTGCCGGTCAGGACTTCCGGCGCAAGCCGCTCGAACCTTGCACCTGCGGCGGCCAGGCGTGCCTCGATCGCCTCCTGTTCAAAGGCCGGGCCAAGGTAGGCGCCCTGCATCGAATCCTCGCCATCGACGACGACGCGTGGCTGGTCCGCATACTGGTGCCACGCCGCGAGCGCCGCCCCGAGCGCCCCGCCAGCATCGCCTGCGGCAGGCTGCACCCAGATGTCGTCGAAGATGCCGGCGCGGTGCAGCTTGCCATTGGCAACACAGTTGAGCGCCACTCCGCCCGCGAGACAGAGCACGCGCTCGCCGGTAAGGCTGCGAGCGTGGCGTGCCAGCCGCAACACCATCTCCTCGGTGACCTGCTGGATCGACGCGGCAAGGTCCATCTCACGCTGGGTAAGCGATTGCTCCGACCGCCGTGGCGGACCGCCGAACAACCGGTCGAACGCGGGCGAGGTCATGGTCAGCCCGGCGGCATAGTTGAAGTACTGCTGGTCGAGATGGAACGAGCCGTCCTCGCGCAGGTCGATCAGGTTATCGAGGATCGTCCTGGCGAAGCGCGGCTCCCCGTACGGTGCCAGCCCCATCAACTTGTATTCGCCCGAGTTTACCTTGAAGCCGCAATAATAGGTGAAGGCCGAATACAGCAGCCCCAGCGAATGCGGAAACTGGATCTCCTTGAGGATATCGAGCCGATTACCGCTGCCGTGGCCCAGCGAGGTCGTGCACCATTCGCCGACCCCGTCCATCGTCAGCACCGCAGCGCTGCTGAACGGAGAGGGGAAGAACGCGCTCGCGGCATGCGACTGGTGGTGTTCCGTGAACAACAGCGAGCCGTTCCAGCCATCACCACCCGGAAGCAGGCGCAGCGACTTCGCCAGCATGGATTTCTGGAATAGCTTGTCCTTGATCCACAGCGGCATCGCCCGGCGAAACGAGTCGAAACCTTTCGGCGCCAGCGCGAAATAGGTCTCGAGCAGCCGGTCGAACTTGAGGAAGGGTTTCTCGTAGAAGGCGACGTGGTCGACTTGTCCGAGATCGCATCCGGCTGCTTCGAGACAATAGGCGGCCGCTGCCGCTGGAAATCGCGGGTCATGCTTTTTTCGCGTGAAGCGCTCTTCCTGCGCGGCGGCGACGATCCGGCCATCCTCGACCAGCGCGGCGGCGCTGTCATGGTAGAATGCCGAGAGTCCGAGGATGCGCACCGGGCCTCAGAAGATCGAGTAGATGAAGGGCGCGAAGACAGTGCCCTGCGTCATGAGCACCAGCGCACCGAAGACGAACAGCAGGATGAAGACCGGCATCATCCACAGCTTGCGGCGGGCCTTCATGAACAGCAGCAACTCGTGCGCGAATTCCATGGCAGTTTCCCTTCTCAGAATTGGTGGATCATGGTTGCAGGCGCAGGACCGGGAGGCTGGCGCTCGACCCAGTAGCTGCCCGACGCCGGCTTGCGCCGCAGTGCCAGCTGGTCACGGCCACGCAATCGCATCAGCAGCGCCAGTGGCACGAACACGAGCGCAAAGATGACGAGCATGACCAGCGGCGTCATGACCGCCGCCAGCACGACGCCAAGGCGGAGCCAGGCCCGGTTCGGCCATGTCAGCAACCCCGGTGCCACCGCGCCGAGGATGACCAGCACGCCGCCGCAGCCGGCAAGTGCACCGACGACCAGCGCACCCGATCCGGCGTGCCAGCGCACTGCTGCCAGGACGATCAGCACCGCGCCGAGGGTCAGGCCGAACTTGCGGTTCGACGGCCCGGCAATCTCGCCGCTGTCGACAAGACTTTCGTGTGCACTCATAGCCGCTGCCGCTCCGTGATCGCCGCATCGATGGACTTCGCCGCGAGCTCGGCTCCGGTCTCGCCCAGGTGTCCGTCACCGCCGTAAAGGCTGATCGGACTGGGGCTGCGCAGGATAGCCGGCGTCAGGTCGATCATCGGTATGCCGTTTGCCGTGGTCGCCGCCCGCACCTTGTCGCGGACCTGGTCGAAGACGAACTGGCTGGGGAAGAGCCCGATCAGGCGGCTGGTCTGCGGGACATAGGCGAGGACGATCTCGCCGCCCCAACCTGCCGCGATCGCCTTGGCGCGCTTGAGGATGTGGTCGTACTCGGGAAGCTCCGGGGCAGCCTTGGGATAGCCCAGTCCAAGCTGCGTCCAGGTCTGGTGCAGCGCGAGCAGGTTGCGCGGTATGTGCGCGCCTCGAACTACGGCCAGCGCGCCGGGCGGGCGTGTCGCGAACCACTGGCTGAGGATCGGCCGCGTCCGGTCGATCGTCGCCGCCGGCATGATCGCCGGGCCGAAATCGGGTTTGTCTCCCAGTGCCGGCACCAGCCACGGCCGTCGCAGCTCGTGATCGAGGTTTTCCCAGTCGTTGCCTTCGTAGAACACGACGACGACGCGCTTTGGCCGGATGACCGGGCCGAAGCGCCCGAGCATCGCCAGTTCGAGCAACGGTCCAGCGCCGCGAATGCCGATGCCGACCGTGTCGGGATGAGCGGCGCGGAACCGGCCGACAAGATCGCGACCGTCCGGCAGGCATATGCCCTCGACGAACGAGTCCCCCAGGAACATCGTGCCGACCGGGCGATCATAGGCGGTATCGGGGTTCCGGAAGCCATAGCGATCGGCGCGGTAGATGACTTGGTGTCCACCCACGCCGCACAGCAGTACGCGTTCCCCCGGTATGCCGCTGACGATGCCATCCGCCAGCGTCGTGACGCCGAGCAGGCGGCTGAGCTTCTTGGGCGTGCCACTCGGCGGGAGGCCGTGGATGACGCCCTCGGCCTTGATCCGCTCGATATTCGGCGTGGCGATCAGGCCGGAGATCGCCGAGAACGCCGATAGCTGCAGCACGAACTCGAACGCCAGGAGCGCCAGCAGGACGGCGATACCCGCCGAGCCGACCGCGACACGCGTGCCGCGCGACGCAAATATCGCCACCCCGACCAATACTGCGAACAACAGCGCCGGAACTGCGATGTAGCGCAGGAACTGCGGCAGCGCCGTGGCATATTGGTGCGAATTATACAGCGCGAAGACCGCCACCCCCAGCACATAGGCTGCGGGAACCAGGCAGAGCGCCGAGGCGACGCGACCCTTGAGCACGGACCGTGCACTCCGGCGCGAAGGCGTCTGTGTCAGCGCAGCAGTATGCAACCCCGCCCCCCATGCCCCCCGGCAAGACGTAATTAATAGGCCATTTTCGCTTCGAGCAGGCGGGCGCATCGGTATCGGCCCCGACTACCCCAAACGGATGGCGCTGGAAGGACAGTCTGGCCGATGGACCAGGGGCGACAAGGTTCGCTACGGTCGGCGCCTACTCACCCCGGAAAAGGGCCGGTGCATGATAACCGTGTGGGGCGGACAGACCTCGCGATCGATCCGGGTCGCCTGGGTGCTGGAGGAGATGGGGCTGCCCTACCGCGTGCGGCAGGTCGACATGCTGGCCGCCGACCAGGACCCCGAATTCCTGGCAATCAACCCCGCCGACTATATTCCGGCGATGCAGGACGGCGATATCGTCATGGTCGAGTCGATCGCCATCATGGAATATCTGATGGCGCGCTACGGGCCGACGCCACTGGCGCCCCCACCGCACGATCCGGGCTTCCCCGCCTACCAGCAATTCCTGCACCTGGGCGAAGCCGGCCTCGCGACCCTCATGATGCCCGTCGTCGTCAGCCGCTTCCTCGCGCCGGAGGCCGAGCGGGAGAATTGGGGCGCCGCCTGGTGCCTGAAGTCCTTCCAGAAGCGCCTGGCGCTGGTCAGCCGACGGCTCGACCGCTCGCCCTATCTCGCCGGCGAGGATTTCACCGCCGCCGACATCTCGGTAACCTATGCCCTGAACCTGGGACAGAGGAATTGCGGCATCATCCTCGGCGATGCCGAACAGGCGTATCTTGCCCGCACCACCGGCCGCGACGCCTACGAGCGCGCCATGCAGCGGTCGCACGAAGGAACAGGCCGCTAGCTGCACCTCCGCGATCGCACCTTTTCCAACGTCTCCGCAGGCTCTGTGAGCGAGCAGCGCCGAATGCCTCCGCTGTAACAAATTTTGTGATACGATCCATTCGCCGTCCGCAGCGCGGGGTCGTTATCGGCGACACCCGCCGGTGTAGTGGCACTCTCGCCTCGTAGCGTCGCGTACTCACTCGACCAGCTCGCAAGGGGACCTGAACAATGCCATTCCACACCACAAGTGACGGAACGCAGATCTACTACCGCGATTGGGGCAACGGGCAGCCGGTCGTGCTTAGCCATGGCTGGCCACTTACCGGCGACGCCTGGGAGGGACAGATGATGTTTCTCCGCGCCAACGGCTTCCGCGCGATTGCGCATGACAGGCGCGGCAACGGCCGTTCCGATCAGCCCGATTTCGGCAATGACGTCGATACCTGGGCGGACGATCTCGCCGGCCTCATCGAACACCTCGATCTTAAGCAGGTCGTCCTGGTCGGTCATTCGACCGGTGGCGGCGAGGTTGCGCGCTACATCGGCCGGCACGGGACCAGCCGCGTCGCCAAGGTCGTGCTGCTGGATTCGATCGTGCCGCGGATGCTGCAGGCACCCGACAACCCGGCCGGCGTTCCGATCGAAGGCATCGACCAGATCCGGGCCGGAACGCTCGCGAACCGGTCCCAATTCTTCAAGGATGTCGCGACGCCCTTCTTCAGCGCCAACCGCGAAGGCTCCAAGGTCACGCAGGGCATGCGCGACCTGTTCTGGTTCCAGGGCCTGCAGGGCGGCCTCCTTGCTGAATATGAAACGTCCTTCAGCTGGGAGCTCGATTACACCGAGGATGCCCGCCGCATCGACGTGCCGACGCTGGTGATCCACGGCGACGATGATCAGATCGTGCCGATCGACGCCGGCGGCCGCCGCGCGGTCGAGGTCATCCCGAACGCCCGCCTGATCGTCTATCCGGGCGGCAATCACGGCATCGCGATCACCGATCCGGACCGGGTCAACGCCGACCTGCTCGCTTTCCTGAACGAGGCTGCGCCTGTGCAGGAGCCAAGGCCGACCGTGGCGGACGTGACCGACTGACGCCGACATTACCTGCGGCGGGGAGCGAGAAACGGCCGCCCTTCCCGCCGCCGCAACTCCGATTATATGCGATGACTATCTCGCCGAAATCGGACGCAGCTTGACCAACATCGGCCTCATAAAAAAGCGAAGATGGGCACTGTGAACCCTGAATTTCCTCGACGGCGAGGCAGGCTTCAAGTTGTGATTCTTCGATGGGCGGAGGGGAAACGCTTTGGCGACCGTCGCGGCGAATGGCTGGACCATGCAACGTGCCTGAACAGGCCTCTTCCATCGCGGCCCTCTTCACAGGCGGTGGCGGACGCGCATCTGGTGCTCGAGATGTTCCCGGTGTTCCGGCGCTGCGAGGGCGATCAAGGCGCGGGCCCGTTCGACCAGCGTCTTGCCCTTCAGGTCGACCCAGCCGTGTTCGGTCACAACGATGTGCGTGTCGTTGCGCGGCGTGGTGACGGGACCATGAAGTACGGGCACGATGCGGGAGATCGTGCCGTTCGCAGCAGTCGAGTGGCAGGCGATGATCGACCTTCCCCCGCGTGAGGCATACGCGCCACGCACGAAATCCAGCTGACCGCCCGATGCGCTGTATTGCAGGCCGCGGACACTTTCGGAGTTGCACGCACCATCGAGATCGATCTCGAGGGTAGCGTTGACTGACAGCACCTTGTCGTTACGCGCAATGACCGCCGGATCGTTGACGTACTCCACGGGTCGCGCCTCGAGCGTCGGATGTTCGTCCATAAACTCATAAAAGTCGCGGCCGCCCATTGCGAAGGTAAACACGCTTCGGCCGTGATCGATCTGCTTGCGGCTGTTGTCGACGACGCCGGAGCGCATCAGCGCGGCCAGCCCGGGCGTCAACAGCTCGGTGTGGATGCCGAGATTTCGGTGCGAGCCGAGTTTCGCGCAGACCACCTGGGGGATCGCGCCGATGCCCATCTGTAGGCAATCGCCATCCTCGACCAGCCCGGCGATAATCGTCGCGATCGCCAGGTCGGCGGGCCCTGGAACGGCATCGGGCATCTCTTGAAGGGGTACGTGATTCTCGACGACTGCCGTCACATCGGAGACGTGAATCAGGCAATCGCCGGACACCCGCGGCATGTGGCGGTTGACTTCAAGGATGATCCGCGCGCCGCTTCGCGCGACGGACAGGGCATAATCGGTATTGGTGCCGAGGCTGAAATGGCCCGCCTCGTCCATCGGCGAAGTGGTGACGAGCAGGGTATCGACGCGGACCTGCTCACACAGGACACGGGGCACCTGGTGAAACGGCGTCGGCAGCACCTCGACGCAAGGTCGCTCGCCGTTGGCCGCGTCGAGGGTTCGCTCGACAGCGCTGTGAAAGAGGCTGACCGGGCGGATGCGGTCCGACAGATCGGCCTGCAGTACCGTCTCGCCGGCGATACGCGTCGATAGCAGATAATAGAGCGATAGGCCGCCGACCGCCTTGCGCCGCGCACGATCGGCCAAAGCCGACAACAGCGCGGGAGGCTGTGAGACACCCAGGCCCATGGCGATCCTCGATCCATTAGGGATCAAGGCAACGGCGTCGGTCGCCGACATGGATACGATGGCGAGCCGTTCGGCAGCTTTCGGGCTCAACATGGATATCGTCCTGTCCTTTACAATCATGGTCGAGGTCGCCTTGCCTTGGCGAAATACTCAAATTGACGCCGGTCCGCCGGCACGACCAGAACCCCTTATCAGACAAAGCGAAAAGGGACTGGATCGTGTTCGTTGTGTTACTCACCCTGTTTCATGTGCTGGTGCTCGTCTATTGGCTGGGCGGCGATCTCGGTGCGTTCTACACATCCAGCTTCATGACCGATCCCAAACGCTCCGTTGCCGAGCGGATGATGGCGGTGAAGATCCTCAACAACATCGACATGGCGCCGCGCACGATGCTGATCCTGGCGTTTCCGACCGGACTGGCGCTCGCCTCGGCAAAGGGCTGGATCGACCTGCCCGCCTATATTCCTGCAATCGTGGCACTGCTCTTCCTGGGCTGGCTGGCGCTCGCCTGGGCAGTCCATCTTCGGCATGGTGACGGCGGTGCGGTCAAGAAGATCGATCTCGCAATTCGCTATGTGTGCGTGGCGACGTTCGGTCTCTCGGGAGTGGCTGGGCTGGTCGGCCTGCTGACGATCCCCCTCTTCATTGCGCTGAAGCTGTGCCTGCTCGCAGGCTGCGTCGCGCTGGGGCTCGTCGTGAGACGGCAGCTCGTACCGCTTTTTGGCGCGATCCGCGAGATGACCACCAGCGGCCCAACGGCCGGGACCGACGCCATAATCAGGCGCGTGAACGAACAGGCGCGCGTCTCCGTCATCACCATCTGGCTGCTGATCACACTCGCAGCTTATCTCGGTATCGCGACGCCGAACTGACCCGCCATCCAGCATCTGGTCCGCGACAGTAAATGGTCGTCAGCAAGAAATCGCGCGTCTACGGGCCAGCTTCGCGCTTGCCATATTTGTATTATCTTTATATCAAATGGCGGCAACGCGCCGTTCTCTCCGTGGCGCACAGACACGAGAGCGATCATGCATCATCCGGCCCCGCCGCGTTCGAGTAGCTGTCGACCGGTCAACCCCGATCTGGTCGATCGCCTGCAAGCCATGGTGGATCGTCGTACCGACGCTGCGCTGACCGAGCAGTTCGGCATCAGCTATAACACCTGGCGCAAGCTCATCGCCGGCGGGCCGGTCCGAGCCTCGGTGCTCTCCCGGGTTCAGGCGCGCATCGACGGTATCGGTAACGAACCGACGCGTTGAAGTCCGCGGTAACAGGGGATGCGTGCCGTCACCTACCGGACCGCGCTTGCAATCAGTAGATTTGCGCATCCGCCGCTGCCGCGATCTGCGCGCCGGTCGCGAAGCCGTGGCCCGGCTGGCCGGCAAGCCACAGCAGCAGCTCCTCGAACTCCGCCATGCGGTACGGCAGGCCGGTTATGTACGGCGTCAGGTTCAGCGCCAGCATCCGCCCGCTACCGGTGATCGCCGCCTCCTGCGCCAGCCAGGCGAAGGCGTCACGGATTTGCTCGCAATAGCTCGTCATGGACTGCTGCTGGACGTTGAGGACTTGGCGATCGGACAATTCGTGGTTGAGCGGCAGGTTCAGGATCGGTCCGTTTGCAGTCGTCATCCGATACGGCAGATCGTCGTTCACCCAGTCGCAGCAATAGGCGATCCCTGCCTCGGCCAGCAGCGCCGGGGTGTTGAAAGACTGCGAGCGGGCAATGGAAAGCCAGCCCGTCGGACGCGTACCGGTCGCTTGATCGATGTCCGCAAGGCTGGCGGCGATCATCGCGCGCTCTTCCGCCTTGGGCACGCCTGTCGCGATAGTGGCATTCATGTCGGTCGCGTGCGCGATGATCTCGTGTCCGGCAGCCACGATATCGCGCACCAGCGCGGGATATCGCGTGGCGATCGCGCTGTTCATGGCAATGCTGGCCTTCGCACCCGCCTTGTCCAGCGCGTCGAGCAGGCGGTAGACACCGATCCGGTTGCCATAGTCGCGCGATGTATAGTGGCGGTAATCGGGATAGGCCGTCTGCATGTGACCCGGCGCAAGGAACGGCTTGGCCTCGGGCGTGATCGGGAACCATTCGAGATCGATCACGATCCAGGTCAGCACCCGCTCTCCCCCGGGCCACGCCAGCGGCTGGCGTTCGAACAGGTTCGACCAGGGATAAAGGCCATGGTCCATGCCCTTGTGGCGATGGGCATATTTCAAATAGGCAGGATCAAGCGTCATGCCACGGCGCCGCGCTGACCGAGATAATGGTCCGCAATGTCACCGGAGCGGGTGATCCAGGCGCGCCCGTCCGCCGCGATATGGCGCAGCACCTCCTCGAACGGACCGATCCGATGCGGTTGTCCGATGAGATAGCTGTGCAGCGGAATGCACATCACCGTGCCCGACGAGCTACCCTCCTCGGCGAGGCGTTCATACTGCCGGATCAGGGTCTGCGCATATTCGCGCGGGCTCATGTTGTAGATGAAGAAGCCGTAGTGATCGTTGACTTCGAGGCTGTAGGGCATCGAGATCAGCTGACCGCTCCGCGTCGCGACCGGCATCGGCTGATCATCATGATACAGGTCGCAGGTATAGGTCATGCCATATTCGGCGATCAGGTCGAGCGTGCGCGGCGTGTGCGTAAGCGCCGGCGCAAGCCAGCCCCGGATCGTTTGGCCGGTCGCGTCGCGCACCGTCCGGATCGAGTCCTCGATGACGAGCCGCTCCTGCGCCTCATCCATCCCATAGCTGTACCGGGTGTTATAGATGCCGTGCGAGAAGAACTCCCAGCCGAGCCGGTTCGCATTCTCGACCACCTCAGGCACGTGCTGGCACAAGGCGACCGATAGCGAAACCGATCCCTTGAAGCCGTGCTTCTCCATCATCTCGGCCAGTCGCCAATGACCGACGCGGTTGGCGTAGTCGCGGTGCGAATAGCCGACCACGTCAGGGTGCGGCCTGGGCCAGCTTTTGCGATGTGGATTGGCGGGCGGATCGAGTTCGTAGAATTCGAGGTTGGGCGACACCCATACCGCGACCGTCTTGCCGTCCGGCCAGGTGATCTTCGGACGGTCGCGATACGGCAGGTAATCGTAGAGGCCGGGATCGGCTTCGCCCTCACGCATCACCGGCTCTCCAGCCAGTCGTACACGGCCTGGACGGGTTTGACGTCGGCATATTTGATCGCAAGGTCAGTGAGATTGGCGAAATGGAAGCTCTCGTGCTTGTCCGCGCACGTCTCGATCGGGACAATGGTGCGGTAGCCTCGCGAGAGAGAGTCAACCGCCGTTGCGCGCACGCAACCGGAGGTGGAGCCACCCGTCACCACCACCGTATCTACACCATAGAAGACCAGGAGCGACTGGAGCGGCGTCTCGAAAAAGGCGGACGGCATCCGCTTCGTGTAGACAGCGTCCGTGGGATCGATCTCGCAACGCTCGTCGAACGCGTAACGCCGGCTGCCGTATTTGATGTTCTGCAGCGAGTCCGGCGTGTCAGTACGCGTGCCCCAGATCCCGCAGTCCGAACCGTTCTCGGCGTAGGCGACATGCGTCCAGATGACCGGCATCCCCTTGGCCCGGGCCAGGTTGGAGATAGTGTTGGTGTATTCGATCTGGCGCGGGTCGGTTTCATAGGCGGTCGCGAACTCGTCGATCTTCGTATAGGCGCATTGGAAATCGACGTTGACGACCGCGAGCTTTCTGCCGAAACCGAAGTCGACGCGATTAGGCTTCGCGATCGTCTCCTCGAACAACTGGCGGGCGGTCTTGTTATCGCACACCATCTTCGTACCGATGATCGTCATGCCAGCGCATCTTCCTTGAAAGTCTTCCGGGCGGTCGCCGGCGTGAAGCCCAGCGGCAGCCCGGCAAGCGGGGAGAATCCGTACAGCGGCTCGTCCCCTAGGGCGGCCGCAACGCGCTCGCGCACGGCGAACAGCCGCTCGAGGTCGATACCGGTCCTGACGCCCATCGCCTCGAACATGAAGACGAGGTCCTCGGTGACGATATTGCCGCTGGCCCCCGGCGCGAACGGACAGCCGCCGAGCCCGCCGAGCGAGGAGTCGAACGTGGTCAGCCCGGCATCATAGGCGGCCAACACGTTTGCGAGGCCGAGGCCGCGAGTGTTGTGGAGATGGATACCGGTCAGCGCCTCGCGTCCGACGGCAGCCCAAAGCGCCGCGATCATCGCCTTGACCGAGGCGGGATCGGCATAGCCGGTCGTGTCGGCCAGCCCGACCTCATCGCAGCCCGCCGCCATCAGCGCCTCGGCAAGTGCGACGACCTTGGCCCGTGGCACCACGCCCTCGATCGTGCAGCCGAATGCCGTGGACAGGCTGCCTTCAAAATGCGGGCGGCGGTCGGTTGGCAGCGTGCCGATCATCTCGGCGATCTTTCGCGCCTCTTCGAGCACCTGCGCATGCGTCCTGCGCAGGTTTGCGAGACTATGTGATTCGCTGCACGACAGCGGCAGTGTGATCTTGTGCGCGCCCGCTGCGACCGCATCCGCCGCGCCGCGCGCATTAGGAACGAGCACGGCGACCGTCAGCCCCGGAAACTCCCTCGCATAGGCGACGATCTCAGCGGTGTCGGCGAGTTGCGGCAGGAGCTTCGGTGGCACGAAGCTGCCCACCTCGATCTCGGTAATGCCGGCCGCCACGGCGCCTTCGATCCAGGCCTTCTTGGCGTCGGTGTCCATCGTCGCAGCGATGCTCTGCAACCCGTCCCGCGGGCCAACTTCGCTGATCAAAACGTCCATAGGCGACATTCCTACCTTGATCCGAATTGTATTGTCTATATATCAATTGAAACGAGTTTGTCGAGATTGCGGGAGCGGACCGTAGGTGCAGAAAGTGGGCAAACTACCCCTCGCGGGGATCAAGGTTGTCGAGTTCAGTCACATGGTAATGGGGCCGTCGACCGGCACCATTCTCGGCGATCTCGGCGCCGATGTCGTCAAGGTCGAGCCGATCGGTGGCGATCATACACGCCGCCTGCTGGGTTCCGGATCGGGCTATTTCCCGATGTTCAATCGCAACAAGCGCAGCATCTGCATCGATCTGAAAAGTCCCGACGGGCTGGCGGTGGCGACCCGCCTCATCAACGGCGTCGACGTGCTGATCGAGAATTTCCGGCCGGGAGCACTCGAGAAGCTGGGCCTCGGCCCGGACGCCTTCAAGACGAGTAATCCCGGCCTCGTCTACTGCTCGACGCGGGGGTTTCTGACCGGACCATACGGCCACCGTTCGGCACTCGACGAGGTCGCGCAGATGATGGGCGGGCTTGCCTATATGACCGGTCCCTCCGGACGGCCGCTGCGCGCCGGCGCATCAGTCATCGACATCGCGGGCGGCATGTTCGGCGCGATCGGCATTCTGGCCGCGCTGCTCGCCCGCACCCACAGTGGCGACGGCGCCATGGTCCAGTCGTCGCTGTTCGAGACGACCGCGTTCATGGTCGGCCAGCATATGGCGCAGATGGCAGTGACCGGCCAGGCCGCGCGGCCGATGCCCGAGCGGATCTCGGCCTGGGCAATCTATGACGTTTTCGAAACCGCCGATCCAGCCGAATTGCTGTTCGTCGGCGTGGTCAGCGATTCGCAGTGGCAGAGCTTCGTTAAGGCTTTTGACCTTGGCCCGATCGGCAGCGATCCGCGTTTCGCCACCAATAACGAACGCGTGTTGGCGCGTGACATCATCGTGCCTGCGGTTCGCGCGGTCATGGCAGCGCACAGCCGCGCGGCGCTGCTCGATCGACTGGAAGCTGCGGAGGTCGCCTTCGCACCAATCGCCCGACCGGAGGATCTGTTCGACGATCCGCATCTCAACGCGAATGGCGCGCTACTCGACCTGACGCTGAACGACGGGCGGCCTATCCGACTTCCGGCGCTGCCGCTCGAGATAAACGGCGCGATCCCGGGCGTGCGTCGCGACCTTCCCCACCCGGGAGGCGACAGCGAGGCGGTACTGCGCGACTTCGGCTTCACCGATGCCGAGGTCACCGGCCTCCTGCGAAGCCATGCGATCGCATCGACGGCGGTCGCGCCTGCCCTCCAGACCCGCGAAGCAGAGCACAAGCGCGCGTCATGACCTCGGTCGCCAATGATGCAGCGGACCGGCGGCCCAGCACTTTGGCGGGCCTGATCTGGGATGCGCATGTCATCGCAGTCCTTGACGGGGAAACGGACCTGCTCGCGGTCGACCGGCTCCTCCTGCACGAGCGGACAGGCGGCGTGGCGCTGATGAGCCTAGATGCGGCGAACCGCACGGTTGCCGCGCCGGCGCAGGTCTTCGCCACGATGGATCACATCGTCGATACTTTTCCGGGGCGCAGCGACGATACGCTGATGCCCGCGGGCAAGGCCTTCCTGACGACTTTGCGCGAGGGGACACGCAAGCACGGCATCACTCTGTTTGACCTTCACGATCCGCGCCAGGGTATCGTCCACGTCATTTCGCCCGAGCAGGGCATTGTGCTTCCCGGCCTGACGCTCGCCTGCCCGGATAGCCATACCTGCACGCAGGGCGCGTTCGGCGCGCTCGCCTGGGGCATCGGCTCGACCGAGGCGGAACATGCGCTGGCGACGATGACGTTGCGGGTCGAGCGCCCGGACGACATGCGCATCACCATCGAGGGCCGGCTCGGAACGGGCGTCACCGCCAAGGACCTGGCGCTCCACATCATCCGCCATCTGGGCTCCGGCGGCGCGAAGCGGCACATCGTCGAATTTGCCGGCACGACTGTGCGGATGCTCGACATGGAGGGGCGCATGACCCTCTGCAACATGGCTACCGAGCTTGCCGCCTTCGGTGCGATCATCGCGCCTGACGAAACGACCTTCGCCTACCTGGAGGGACGCCCCTATGCTCCGAAGGCCCCGATGTGGGACGCGGCCGTTGCGCACTGGCGGACGCTCGCCACCCAAGACGGCGCGCTGTTCGCAGCGGAGCATCGTTTCGACGCTTCCGAGGTGGCGCCGATGATCACCTGGGGCACCAGCCCGCAGCATAGCGTGCCGCTCGACCAGACTGTCCCGGTGTTCGAGGTCCTGGACGGCACCATCGGCCGCGCCGACTACGACCGCGCACTTGCCTATATGGATGTGGCACCCGGCAGCAGCCTTGGCGGACTGCCGGTCGATGCTGCCTTCATCGGTTCCTGCACGAACAGCCGCATCTCGGACCTGCGCCGCGCGGCTGCGATCCTCAAGGGTCGCCAGGTTGCACCCGGCGTCCGCGCAATCTGCGTGCCGGGCTCGACTAAAGTGAAACGGGATGCGGAGGCCGAAGGGCTCGACGCGATCTTCCGCAAAGCTGGCTTCGAATGGCGGGAAGCGGGCTGCTCGATGTGCTTCTTCGCGGGCGGCGAGAGCTTCGGCGCAAAGCAGCGCGTCGTCAGCTCGACCAACCGCAACTTCGAGAGCCGCCAGGGTCCGGGGACGCGCACCCATATCGCATCGCCGGAGACAGTCGCAGCATCGGCGATTGCCGGCGCGATCGCCGACCCGCGGTACCTGGATCCGCTGCCGTGACGCCGCTCGTCCATCTCGAGAGCATTGCTGCGCCCCTGATGCGCGACAACATCGACACCGATGCGATTATCCCCTCGCGCGAGATCAAGTCGGTGTCGAAGACCGGGCTTGCGGATGGCCTGTTCGCCGGCTGGCGCTATTTGGCGGCGAGCGGCAAGCAGCCCGATCCGGCCTTTGTCCTCAACGATCCGCGTTTCGCAGGTGCCGCGATCCTCGTCACGGGCGCGAACTTCGGTTGCGGCTCCAGTCGTGAACACGCCGTGTGGGCGCTCGCGGAATTCGGTTTTCACGTCATCATCGCGCCGTCGTTCAGCCCGATCTTCCAAGCCAATTGCGTGCGCAACGGCATTGCGCCGGTCGTGCTCCCCCGCGATGTCTGCGTTGCTCTCGCGGAGCTCGCCGCCGAGGGCGCGCAGATTGCCGTCGACCTTGAAGCGATGACGGTATCGGCGGCGGGGCAGCGCTGGACGTTCGTGTTGGACGACGAGCCGCGCGTGATGTTGATGGAGGGCCTCGACGCCATCGAGCTCACCCGCAAGAGGCAGTCGGAGATTACCGCGTTTCGTGCTGCCGATGCACGGCGACGGCCCTGGGCATATCTTCAGAATTGATCCCCACCAGGTGCGAAGGCGCTTGCAATATGTATTATTCTTATATCAAATGAAAATGGACTAGGGACACCGGCGAGAAGGGGCAAGCGTGACGCTTCTGAAATGCGCAACGCACGTGGTGAGCGATGTCGCGGCAGCCGTCGCACGATACGCTCGCGAGCTGGACTACGAGCTGGTCGAGCAAGGCCACCTCACCGATGACCTTGCCGCCTCATGGTCTGCCCCCGCCAGCGCAGGCCGCGCTTTCGCGGTAATGCAGCCGGCATCCCGCACGCCGGTCTTCCTCCGCTTCATCGAGGGCGATCCTGTTCCCGACTATCGGCCGATCAAAACCAGTGGCTGGGCGGCCATCGAAATCTGCGTGCAGGACGTCGAGATCGTCAACCAGCGCATGATGGCGTCCAGGGATTTCGAGATCATCGGCCCGCCCAAGCCGCTCGACGGCTTTCCGACCGTAAAGCCCATGCAGGTTCGCGGCCCGGATCAGGAGACCGTCTACTTGACCGAGATCAAGACCGATGACCCTGCCAGCGGCCTGCCAGTTCCGGCCTCGCTGGTGGATCGGCCGTTCATCCTCGTCCTCGCGTGCCCGGACCTCGACGCGACGATCGCCTGGACGAAAGACGTGCTTGGCCTCGACGTTACCGAGCCGGTCTCGATCCGTTATTCGATGATCCAGCTCGCCTTTGGCCTCGACGCCGAGGAGAAGACGCCGCTCTGCATCGTGCGCTGGAAAGGCCAGACCTTCCTCGAGCTCGACCAGTATCCGGTCAGCGTCACGCCGCGCTCTGCCCACCCCGGTGTGCTGCCGCCCGGTGTCTCGATCGTCACGATGATGCACCCGGATTTCGCGCGGCTGGAGGGACATTGGGCCTCACCCCCGGTCGTGCGCGAGGGCGTGCTCTACGGCGGCCGTCGTACCGGCGTCCTCAAGACCCCCGAAGGCGCACTCCTCGAGATCATCGAAGGCGAGCCCGTCGCCTGAGCGAATATAGGCTAGAAGCAAGGACATCCATGACGACGATCAAGCGAGGCTTCGCGGACCTGCCCCATGGCCAGATGCACTACCGCCATGCCGGCGAGGGCGCGCCGTTGCTCACGCTCCACGCTTCGCCCGGCAGTTCGCGCCAGATGCTGGGGTTGATCGGCGAGTTTGCGAAAAGCCATCGTGTCCTCGCGCCCGATACCCCCGGAAATGGCGACAGTGAGCCGCTGTTCGACCGCGAGCCGACGATCGTCGACCTCGCTATCGCGATGACGAAGTTCCTCGATGCTCTGCAGGTCGAGAAGGTCGATCTCTACGGCTCGCACACCGGCGCGGCGATCGCGTCCGAGCTCGCTATCCTCGCTCCTGACCGGATCAATGCAGTGGTGCTGGATGGCGTCAGCGTCCTGACTCCGGCGGAACTCGAGGAGATTCTCGCCAGATATGCCTTTCCTTTCCCGCCCGATCAGGACGGCATGTATTTGACGCGCATCTTTCAGTTCTGCCGCGACCAATATCTCTTCTATCCCTGGTACGATCGCACTCGCAGCGGTCGCCGCGATAACGGCTTGGGCTCTGCCGCCGACATGCGTGCCTTGCTGCTTGAAGTCTTGAAGGCGAGCGAAACCTATCACTTCAATTATCGTGCTGCATTCAAGTGGGATGCGGGCGAGCGCCTGCCACTCATCACGCGCCCGATACTGCTGACGGCGGCCGAGAACGATCCGCTGCTGGCCAGCACCGAGGCGCTGGCCAGCCTGCTTCCGGGCAGCGGGTACGTGCGGCTGCCGCGCTTCGACGCGCAAGACTTCGCCGCAAAGCGCGCCGCGGCGATCCGCGAATTTCTTGCCGACCATCTCTAGCACTCGAATCCGGAGCACCCGCCCATGATGAAGCACAAAACCATTTCAGGAAAAATTCTTTATACTTCCCGCAAGCCCGGCCGCGAAGGCGAGGAGCGTGGGCGCGAGTTCTTCACTTACACCAAGCACACCGACGGCAGCCGCACCTTGCGCGCGCTGTGCGAGATCGACGAACCCGCTCCGACCGTCTTGCGCGACATCGTCTACAGCCTCGATGCCGACGACATGCCCACTGACTGCTTCGTGCGCCTCACGGTCGGCGATGTGTTCATGGGAGCGGGCCTGTTCCGGGTTGCCGATGGCCATGTCGAATGCGAGAGCTTTGGCCCGACGATTGGGCGCGTCTCGCAGAAAGTCCCGTTCGGTGGCGATTTCGACGGTTTCGGCACGCACCCCATTTCCGGGGACGCCTACATCACCAAGAAGATCGACAAATCGAAGGGGCCACACGGGCGCAAGTTCCGCACGTTCCTCCCCTCGACCGACCATCGCGGCGCCACGCCACCCTTGATCGCCGAAACGAGCCTCAGGCTTGCCTATATCGGTGACGAGACGGTGACGGTGGGAGCAGGCACCTTCGAGGCATCGCACTTCACCTTCACCGATCCCGACGCATCGATGGCGGGCGGCCACCCGAACTATGACGTGTGGGTGACGGCGGACGATGACGCCATTTTCCTCAAGGGCGGCGTCGATGGCTATATGATGACCTGGTACGAGCTGGTCGAACTGAAGCGGGTCTGACGCTTACTAATGGGGAGGGTGGCGGTACAAGCCGCCCTCCCCTTTCTCGTCGAATATCGTTCAGTAAGGCGCGGTGCCGCTCCACTCGCGCACCCAGCTCTCGGGCGTACCGGAGGGGATCTTCGGCGCATAGCTCTGCCCGATCGGCAGCGGCATCGGGTGGGTCCATTTGGTCCGTACATAATTGGCGCCGGCCCGCATGATCTGGAAGAAGCCCGCTTCCGAAACGTGCGGCCCGTGAATGATCTCCGGTGGCCGATAGAAATAGGCACCGGGCCGGATCAGCCCCTCCGGTGTCCACATCTGGCCCTGCAGCATGAACATTTCCTCGAAATGATCGTGGATCTCCGCCGGCATTTCAGCCTGCGCTGGGACGCCGTGCGGCAGCCCGATCAGCAGGAATGTCCGCGAACTGTCATTCGGACCCAGACGCAGCACTTTGCGCGCCAGGCGGAGGTGCGCGATATGCGCCACGCTGGGGCTCATGTCCCAAGGGATGGAGACGGGGTCGAGCGCGATCGCGTCGGTCATGCCGGTCGCGCTGTTCGGATCGTGGCGACCGTAGCGAAAAACGATCAGCGTCGCGCCGTCACGCATCCTGCGGCTGCCCGCGCTTTCGCCACGCGGAGTAAAGCCATAGCAATGATAGCGCTGCTCGCGTCCGTCGACCGCGATGCTGCCATCGAGAACCAGATACTCCTCGGCGCGATCCTCAGGTCCGTGGTCCGGCGCATCGAAGCCTGCCGGATAGCGGAGGAGATACGTCTCCTCACCATCGTCAGGATCGACGTTGAGGCGCTTGATCTCGGTCCCGTCGGGCTGGACCGCCCAATCGACGTTCTGCGTTTGGATGAATTCGATATAGGGTCGTGCCATCGTTCAGCTCCCAAGCCCGAGCGCGCCGGGATTGACGCGATTGTCAGGGTCGACCAGCCGTTTGATCCCGGCCAACAGCGCACGCGATTCGGGGCGCATGATATCGGCGTAGCGGTAGGTCCGCCCGATCTGGTTCGATTGCGCGCCCATCGCCGCGAACAGGGCGACGATCGCCTCGCGAACCTGCATGACGAGCGCGCGGGCGTCGAGATCAGGCACGGGTTCGGCGACGCGCGCCTTCATGGTGGCGCTCACCGACGCATGATGGACCGGCAGCCAACTGTCGTGCCAGTTGAAAACCGGCTCGTAACTGAAGACATGGTTGCCAATCACCGTCAGCAGCCGCGAGACGACGACCCCCTTGGCATCCAGCGCCGCCTGGTGCCGGGCGATGAGGTCTTCCACCGCATCGACCAGTGGCTTTGCCTCGCTATGCGCCACCTTGGCGTTGAGCGCGATCCAGCGATCGCCGGTTGGCCCGAGTACCGCATCGAGCGGGGAATACGGATCGGCGCGCCCGGCCTTGGGGATGGAGTTGGACAGCTCCTTGCCGCCGGCCTTTTCGATGATGTCCCGCGTCAGCGCTACATCGCCATCGACCGCTGCGCGCGTCCGTCCCGCCAGCACCATGTGGAGCGAATAACAGCCGGCCTCGATGAAGTTTCGACCCGCCATCGCGAGCTGCGCCCCGGCCTTGAAGCCACGCGCCAACCCCTTCTCCTGCAATACGACCTTCGCCAGAGTCTTCGCATCCCTGATCAGGCCGCTGGGCTGGGCCAGCGCCTGCCGCGTCTTGTCCGGGTCCATCATGTAGCAGTCTTCGGCCAGCTCCGACCGGCCAATCTCGCACAAGGCCTCGACCGCGGCATCCCGGTCCTGAAAGCCGAACGACAGATAGTCGGTAACGGCAGGCGCGCGGATCATGCGCAGCGTGACGGTACCCTTGATCCCGAGCGCGCCGGCATCGTGCGTGAACAGGCCGGTCGTATCGGGGCCGAAGCTGCGCGTGAACGGCTTCTTGGCGGTGCTGATCGCGGTCTGGCCGGTGTGAAGGATCGAGCCATCCGCCAGGACGATCTGCATGCCCAGCACGATTTCCGCCGCAGTGCCGTATCGCGCCGTGCCGAGGAACAACGCACCGTTGGAAAGCCCCCCGCCCACGGTCGCGCCGCGGCCGGAGAAAGTGCCGAAGAACGGTAGTCGCAGACCGAGCGGCTTCAGCGCATCATGGATCTGCATCCAGGTGACGCCGGCTTCGACGGTGACGAGCATGTTCTGCGCGTCGATTTCCAGGATCCGGTTCATACGGCGCATGTCGACTGCGATCGCACCGGCCCCGGGCGCCACATAGCCCTGCACATAGGTAAGTCCGCCACCACGAGGCAGGAGCACCAGTCCGGCATCGGCGATCATCGCAACGGCGGCGCTCAATGCCTCGATCGAAGCCGGGCGGACGACCGCTGCAACCAGCCCGCCGGCACCGAACAGGTCGGAGGAGTAAAGGCGGCGGCTGTCCTCATCGACCAACAGCCCCTCTGCACCGAGGATCCGCGAGAGCTTGTCCATCATCGGACGTTCCTTTCGCCGTGCGCCTGTACCGCTTCGCGAAACGCCCTGCGTCCGGACAGGAGAACGATGGTCGCGCCGAGCCCAAAGGTGAGGAAAACGACGCCGAGCGCGTAGGAGATGCCGCCCGGCGTCCTGAACACGGTGTCGGAGAGGAAGCCGACGATGAAGTTCCCCGCTGTCAGTGCGATCAGGCCCGAGCAGATCGTGTGCAGCGCCATGACCTGCCCGCGCAGTGCGTTCGGCGTGATGAGCGACAGGCCCGAATAGACCGACGAGATGTTCCAGTTCACGAACAGCGCGTTGATGCCGTAGCACGCCAGCGCCAGCCAACCCGAGGGCGCGATGCAGCCAAGTGTACCGAACACCGCCATCGAGATGCCGCAGGCTGCTGCCGTGATAAGCGGCGCGTCGCGATGCCCGCGCCGCGTCAGCCACGCGATGACCCAGCCGCTGTTCACCGCCGCGAAGATACTGATCGGCAGGCCGACCGCACCGAGCGCATAGCCGGTCTCGGCGGGCGTCCAGCCGTGCGCGCGAATGAACAGCGCTGGAAACCAGCCCAGGATCGCATACACGCAGACGAGGTTGAGCACCGTGCCGACCATCAGCGAAGCGAAGGCGAGCGGACGGGCGCGGAACAGCGCGATTATCGGCCGCAGACTGAATCCCTGCGCCACCGACACGACGCCGTGCCGGCGAGGCTCGCGGACCGTTAACACGACAATCAGCGCGAGGATCAGGCCCGGCGCGCCGCACAAGACAAAGACGACCTGCCACGGTGCCATTCCGTGGAAAACCGGCAGGACGGCGATAAGTCGATCGGCCCAGCTCAGGAACAGGCCGGAAAGCGCGAAGGCTACCGCGGTGCCGAGCGAACTGCCGGTCACGAAGACGCCATAGGCTTTGGGCCGGACGAGCGGCGTAAAATAATCGGCAATCAGCGAAACCGCGACGGGCACGAGTGCCGCCTCGCCGACGCCCACGAGCATGCGCGCCACGAACAGGCCGCCGAAGGTGGTTGCGAACGAACAGCCAATCGTCGCCAGGCTCCATAAAACTAGGCCGCCCACCAGCACCGAGACGCGGTGCGACCGATCGCAGAACATGCCTAGCGGCAACCCGAGGACAGAATAGCAGATGCTGAATGCCATGCCCTGCAGCAGGCCGAACTGCGTGTCGTTGATCTTGAGCGCGGCCTGGAGCGGCGTGATGAGGAGACCGATCGACACCCGGTCGAGGATTGCCAGCGCATAGGCCAGGGTCAGGCACGCGACGACGAACCAGGCATAGCGCCGCGGAGGCCAGGAATCCGCCGCCGCAGCCGTCTGAGAAGCAGGCGTCATATCGCGTATTCTCCGACGCGGGATGTCTCGACGCGATGGGTCGCCGCATCATCGAGGAAGGCGCAAACGACGGCACAGGTGTCGGCAATATTGGCAAAGCGTCTTGCAACGTGCGCGTCCGGTAGCAGCGCTGCGATCTGGTGAGCGGCACGATATGCGGGATCGTCCGCGTGATCGAGGATCAGTGCCGGTGACGCGAAAACAGGATAGCGCGCCGTGGTGGGCAGTTCCACGGCGGCGCGTGCTATGTCGCCGTAACGCTCGGGTTGTTTGAGGATAGCGAGCAGCGACGGGTGAAGCGCTGACGCCGCGAGCAGCGGTGCAAGCGCACGCTGCGCGGCGGGCGACCCGTCGAACCACGGCCATTGTGCTTCCGCGTCGCGAAGCATGTGCCAGATCCGGTGGAGGTGCCCACCGGCGCGATCGAAGCCAATTTCGGGGCATAATGCGGCGGCGACGTCGTGCCGGTCCCTGTCGTCGAGCGCAAAGCAGCCGTCGAGGACGACGCGTCCCACTTGGTCGGCATGTCGCGCGGCGAAAGCCGCTGCCAATGGCGTAGCGAAGCCGAGCCCCAGGACATCGACCGAACCAAGCCCAAGCTGTTCGAGCATCGCACCCAGCGCATCGGCCGCCGCATCGATGGACGGCGCAGGCAGTGGATCGGAATCACCACAGCCAGGCAGTTCAGGGATCAGCACCGGCCGGCCGCCGAGCGCATCCTGCCAGGCCCATGCGTGCAAAGTCGTTGGCGCGTCGAGGATGAGAAGCGGCCGCTGCGAGCCACGTCCGGCACGGCGGACCAACACTTGACCGTGCGGGAGATCGACATAGACCGCGGCCGCAGCGGTCGCGGCGGGCTGCTCCCCCAGGTGCGGCGCATCGGCGAACATCCGAGCCAGCCAGGCCAACCATGCTTCGCCATCCGCGGGGAGGCGCACAACCGTCAACGCATCGTTGTCGCCCGCCGGCACGCGCTCAAGCGATGAGAGGAGTACATCGTCAGTCCGCGCCGCGACGACGGTGGGACAGCGGACGGCGCGCAGCGCCGGCATCGGATCGTAATACATTGCCGCCGCGTACGCCGATGAATAGCGAGCGCCGGCCGACAGGAAATCCACGACATAGTCGGCGATCCACGCGTCGCTTTGCTCGGCAACCGGCATCCGGGCGAGCGGCGTCTGCGTGAACCACGGGAACCAGCGCAGCATGTCGCGCATCCGGGTCCACTCGCTTGCCAGATAGCCGCCGGCGTCATCGAGCCTGAACGGCCGCATGTAGGTCTCGATAAAGGCGACGTCGGGCGTCCCGACGGGGATCGACAGCCCATCGAGGATCAGCCGCGGTGGATTACCGAAATTGGCCGCATATTCGAGCGCAATCTTCGCACTAGTATGCGTCGCGTACAGCGGTGCCGAGGCGAGCCCCATCGCTTCCAGTGTGCGACCCAGCGCCGCCGCCAACACTGTGATGGTCGGTTGCTCGACATCCAGCGGCGCCGAAGCACCATAGCCCGGCGTGTCGAGCGCATAGACGCGGTAGTCGGCCGCTAGCCGGGTCATCGTGTCGGAGTGCAGGCGCGACGATCGCGGCGAGTCATGCAGCATGACAGCGGTCGGTCCGTTGCCGGCATACCGATAGTGGACAAGTCGCCCATCGACCTCGACGAAGCCCTTGCGAACATGGACCGTACCGTAGGACGATGGGGCCGGCTCAGGTGCCATAGAATCGCGTTCCCGCAAGTGCCTCGCGGCTATCGTGCAAAGGACTTGCGCGGCGCCATTTGACATACTCTTATGACGAATGGTGCGGCATCGTCGCCGGCTTGTCCAGACCTGAGGATCACATCCTATGAAAAGCCAAACGGCGGATGTCGCATCGACCATCGAACCGCGCGAGACGACGCAAGGGTGGCTCGTCGTCCTCGCCTCGATGATCGGCGTCGCGGTCGGACTTAGTCCTATCCCCTTCTATACGATCGGGATGTTCGCGCCCGAGCTGTCGCAGGCGTTCGGCTGGAGCTTTGCAGCAATGATGGGCAGCATCGCCGTCCAGTCCGGCGTCGTGATGCTGATCAGCCCGGGCGTCGGCATCGTTATCGATCGATACGGGGCGCGCAACGTCGCGATGGTCTCACTGATGTTGTTCGGCTTGTGCTTCATGAGCCTCGGCTTCAGCACCGGCTCGCTGACGCTTTATTACGGACAATGGGTCGTCATGTCGGTGCTGGGCGCCGGAACCCTGTCGGCGACCTGGACGCGCGTGGTCAACGGCTGGTTCGATCGCAACCGTGGACTGGCCCTCGGCATTGCCAGCACAGGCACCGGGCTCACCGGCTTCCTTATCAAGCCGTTCACTGCGTGGCTCATCCTGAATTATGGCTGGCGGACGGCGTTTGTCGTCATCGGAATGCTGCCCATCGTCATCGGCGTGCCGATCGTCTTTCGCCTGTTCCGGGAAAACCACGCTGCCGTGATCGACGTGGCGCCCGACGAAACCGTGATCGTCGAAGAATATGGCGTGACGCTCCGCCAAGCGCTTCGCGATCCGCGCTTCTGGCTATTGGCGGCGGCGTTCCTGCTGATCGCTTTCGCGCTCACGGCGCCGACTCCGAACATGGAGAACATTCTCAAGACATTTCACTTCGAGTTGCCGCAGATCGCGCGCATCACCGCGAGCTTCGGCCTCGCCGTTATCGCCGGGCGCGTCATCGGCGGCTGGCTGCTGGATCGTATATGGGCTCCGCTTTGCGCTTTCGGCATCCTGATGGTGCCGGCCGTCGGGTCGTGGCTGCTGACAGGCTCGACCGTCAGTCCCACCAGCGCACTGCTGGCGATCCTGGCGATCGGCTTCGGCGCCGGGTTCGAGTTCGACCTGCTCGCCTATTTGATCAATCGCTACTTCGGGCAGCGGCACTACGGTGCGATCTACGGCTGTTTCTATGCTGTCATCGCACTCGGTGGCGGACTGGGACCGGTGGTCTATGGCTTCAGCTTCGATCGCACCGGCAATTACCATGCCGTGCTGCTGTCCGGTGTCGGCTGCCTGATCGTCGGCAGCCTGTTGCTGCTGCTGCTCGGCCCCTACCCGCGCTGGGCCGCCAACCGCGTCATTTCTGCAATAGCATAGGAGATATTTTTCGCGGCTCGCGATCGTGACGAAACATGCTTGACACCCTTGAGGAAATGTATTGTCTTATTGACATAACAATAGATCAAAGGCCGGGCGTGCATCCGGTTTGTCCGTCGCTTTGGGAGCGGCAAAAGAACTCTAAGGGAAGGGCAAACGATGAGGATAGATTTATCGATGCGGGCCTCGTGCATTGCGATCATCGCAGGCATGGGCGCCACGTCGACCGTTGCATATGCACAGAGCACGGCAACGCCGGCACCGACCGCCAGCGCTGCGGCCAGCGCGCCCGTCGACACGGCAGCGGACCAGGGCGGCCTCCAGGACATCATCGTGACGGCACAGCGTCGTCCGGAAAAAGCCCAGTCTATCCCGATCGCCGTC
The DNA here is from genome assembly GCF_965200405.1 of Glacieibacterium sp. Classification (GTDB taxonomy): domain Bacteria; phylum Pseudomonadota; class Alphaproteobacteria; order Sphingomonadales; family Sphingomonadaceae; genus Glacieibacterium. The sequence goes on along the minus strand of NZ_OZ241356.1, from coordinate 2,708,827 downwards.
TCCGCGTTCAGCGAACGGAGCATCAAGCTACTGAATCTCGAAGACGCGATCTCGGTATCCAAATACGTCCCGTCGATGATCTCGCAGCATAATGCGGGTCTTGCCACGGCAAACAGCTACTTCCTGCGCGGGCTCGGCAACACCCAGTCGGCCGCGACCTTTGATCCGCCCGTCGGAACCTATGTCGACGACATCTACGTGGCGCGGCAGAACGCCAATAACTATGCGTTCTTCGACACCGAGCGCGTCGAAGTTCTCCGTGGTCCGCAAGGTACGTTGTTCGGCCGCAACACGACCGGCGGTGCCGTAAACATAATCATGCGCAAGCCGAGCGAAGATTATGGCGGTAAGTTCGAAGTCACGGGCGGATCGTTTAATCGGGTTACCGCCAAGGCGAGCGTCGATGTACCGATCACCGACAAGATCCTCACCAAAGTCTCGGCCTTTTATGTCACCGACGACGGTTTCGTGAAGAACATCACCACTGGTGAGCGTCTCAACGGCGACAATAGCTACGGCGTCCGCGGTGATATCCGCCTGAAGCCGACCGATAACCTGACCATTGACCTGTCCGGTGAATATACCAGCAATCGCGGCACTTACTTCGGCGTCCGCGTGCTGCCCGTCGCCGATCCGAAGTTCCGCACCGCGACGACGCCGGTCTTCTACGAAGCGGCGACGAACATGCGTCAGGTCAGCTGCAAGGGCGATCCCGTCACCATCCTGATGCAGACGCAGAACGGCCTGTGCCTCAATACCGACAATTACGCGGGATCGGCGCATATCAGCTGGGACACGGACGGCGGCACGCTCGAGGCGATCCTCGGCTATCGCACCCAGGCGCAGGACTACATCAACAATTATAGCTCGAGCACCGTCAACAAATACGCGGCCTTCATCCTTGCCGACAAGATCGACAACAATCAGCATTCGGGCGAGCTGAAATGGTCGAGCAGCATCTTCGACGGCAAGCTCAAGTATGTCGCGGGTATCTTCTACCTCAAGGAAAACAACGAGCTCAAGACTGCGACTTTCTCGGGCGGAACCACTTCCTACGTGTTGGCGCAGACGACCTCGAACGGCCTGACCTACGGTGCCGACGATCATTTCCGCCAGTCGGTCGAGACGGCGGCAGCTTATGCCCAGGCGGACTGGGAGTTCGTTCCCGACCTGACGTTGACCGCCGGCGCGCGCTACACTTACGAGCTCAAGAAGATCGCCTTCTTCCAATCGGATCGTTTCTTCAGCCCGCTCTACACTAGCAACCCCAACGGCGCGGCCGGCTATTCGAGCGCCCAGGTGCTCGCCGCCGGGATTCCGCTCAGGCAGAAGCAGAGCCGCGTCACGCCGCGTGTCGCCCTAACCTACAACGTCACTCCCAGCACGATCGTTTATGCGTCGGCGACGAACGGCTTCAAGTCGGGCGGATGGAACGGCACCAACAGCGTCCCCTTCCAGGTGCTGCCCTTCCGTCCGGAGCGGACCTGGTCATATGAAACCGGCTTCAAGTCGGACCTGTTCGACCGCAAGCTCAGGCTCAATGGCACCGCCTATCTTGCCGTCACCAAAGACCTGCAGGTGACGTCCGGCATCATCGTACCGCCGTCGACGGTAATCTCGCAGCTGGCCCGCAACGCCGGCAAGTTGCGGACCTATGGCTTCGAGTTCGAGACGATCTTCGCGCCGACGAAGCAGTTCAACTTGTTCGCCAACGGTTCGGTCGGCAAGGGCAGGTATCTGTCGACCGTGCTGACCCCGGGCGTGCCGCTGACCTCGCAGATCACGACCAATACGCTTCCGCTCCGCGTGCCGACATTCCAGATTGCCACGGGCGCGACGTACGTGGTGCCTGTGGCACCGCTCAGCGGCAATGTCGGCCTGACCGGAACGTTCCGGCACAACTCGTCCTATGCGGTGGCCGCGCTCAACACCGCCTTTGCGCCACGTGAGGATTATGTCGACCTGAACCTGACCTATGAGAACGACAGCAGTCACTGGGGCGCGGCGATCGGAGTCACCAACCTGACCAAGCAGGAGACGATCACAGCCAACTTCATCTCGCTTTTTCCGGGTGATCCCCGCCGCGTCACCGCGCGTCTGTGGTTCAACTTCTGATCCATAACCCGGCGTGAGAGGGCGTGGCCAACGGCGGCCATCGCCCTCTCACGTTATTCTCCGTCCGGCAGCTCGTCTTGACGGGCGGACACAAAAGCTGAACTAGCCGTGCAAGGATGCTGGTCCACAGCGTCTAGCCCAAGGTGATTGCACATTGATCGATCGCAACGCGGCAATGCCGATCTATCATCAGATTTATCTCCAATTACGCGATGAGATCCTGAGCGGCGAGCGGCCATATGGCAGCGCATTGCCAACCGAGCAGGAGCTGTCGGAGAAGTTTCAGGTCTCGCGCATAACCGCGCGTCGGGTGATGACCGAGCTCAGCCAGCAGAAGTTCGCCGAACGCAAGCGGCGCCTCGGCACCCGCGTGATCTTCGAGTCTCCCAACAAGCCCTTCGAGGCGAATATCGACCAAGCAGTTGATTCTCTTCTCGCCTTCGTCCGGCGCACCACCGTTGCCGTGCTCGAAGTGGCGATGGAGATGCCGACGCCTGCCGTCGCAAGCGCGCTCAAGATCGGTGTGAACGACGAAGTGCTGCGCGCCGTGCGCGTGCGCAGCATGGACGGCGTTCCCCTCGGATATATCGTCAGCTACGTACCGGCCGCGTTCGCGGCGGGCGTCACCGCTGCAGCGCTGGCTAGTACTCCGATACTCAAGGTGCTTGATGATCTAGGGTACAAGGCGGAGCAAGCCGATCAGACGATCAGTGCGATGCAGGCCGATCCGACTATCTCGCACGCCTTGGATATCGAGTCGCGATCCGCGATCCTGCGGATCAACCGCACCGTGTACGACACCCACCACACGCCGTTCCTGCTGACGTTCGCACATTATCGCGCGGACAAGTTCACCATCCGCCTCGATCTGCAGCATCCTGGCGCGAGCGGCACACCGCGGTTGGTCCCACAGGTCTCCTGACTACATTACGCGACGACCAAAAGCCTTTGCCTCGGACGCAATTGATATATAGACAATACAATTGCGTCGCCGGTCGAAGCGGTTTCTTGCCCGCGCGCCCAGAGCAGGAGCATTCGCGTGAGAGCATTCCAGATCGGTGATCAAAGCGGCATCGAGGCGTTGACGGCGACGACACGGCCAGATCCTGTCGCCGCACCCGGCATGGTCGTCCTTGCGCCGCGCCTCGTCAGCCTCAACAACCGCGACATCCAGATCATGCGCGGCGCCTATGGCGCGAAAAAGCCTGTTGAGCGGATCCCGGTTTCCGAGGGCGTCGGCGAGATCGTGGCAGTCGGCGACGGCGTCTCGGGCTTCAGCGTCGGCGATCGGGTGATCGCTCCACATTTCGTCAATTGGACCGGCGGCGATTTCGGCTTTCATGCCTTCAGTCACGACGTCGGCGTCACGCATGACGGTTGGCTTGCCGAGCGCGTCGTGGTGCCGGCAACCGCACTCGTGCGCGTGCCGGAGGCGTTGTCCGATCGCCAGGCGGCCGCGCTGCCCTCCGCTGCACTCACCGCCTGGAACGCGGTCGTCGAGGTCGGCAAGGTCAAGGCTGGCGATCTCGTGCTCGCGCTCGGCACAGGCGGCGTCTCGACCTTCGCGCTCCAGATTGCCAAGGCCAACGGCGCACGCGTCGCCATCACCTCGTCGAGTGACGACAAGCTGGCCATTGCGCGCGAACTGGGCGCGGACATCACCATCAACTATCGCACGCATCCCGACTGGGCGGCCGAGTTGATGAAGGCGACTGCGAATGCCGGCGCGGACATCGTCGTCGAGACAGGCGGCCAGGCGACGCTGAGCCAGTCGATCGCCGCCGCCGCAGTCAATGCGACGATCGTCATCATCGGCGTTACGGCGGGCAAGGCCGCGGACGGCTTGCCGAACTACGGCACGATAATCGGCAAGAACCTGACGCTGCGCGGCATCGCCGAGGGCAGCCGCGCGATGCTCGTTCGCTTGGTGCGCGCGGTCGAGGCGAACGGCATCGAGCCCGTCGTCAAGAAGGTCTTCGCCTTCGACCAGGCACCTGAGGCTTATGCGTATCTTGCCTCGTCGGAGCATGTCGGCAAGGTGATGATCGAAGTGCAATGACACCCGCGTCACGCCGGTTCGTCGACCACGCGCTCGCCACCGAATGGGGGGAGCTTGCGCCAGCCACGCAGGCGGCGGCGCGCACCTTCCTGCACGACACGCTCGCGGTTGGCATAGCTGGCCGAAACGCGCCGTTTGCCGACAGTGTTTTCGCAGCGGCGCAAGGCTGGAGCGGCGCGGGTGGCACCGGCCTGGTGCTGGGCCGCCCGCACGCGCGCCTGACCACGCCGCACGCCGCCTTCGTGAACGGCTACCAGATCCACTCCCAGGAGTTCGACTGCGTCCACGAACCCGCCGTCGCGCACCCCATGGCGAGCATCGGCGCAGTTCTGCTGGCCGAAGCTGGCCGTGCCCCGGTGTCCGGCGCGGATTTCCTTGCAGCGATGGTCGGCGGCGTCGACGTCATGGCAACGCTCGGCGTCGCGGCACGCGGGCCGCTCAAGTTCTTCCGTCCAGCGACAGCCGGCATCTTCGGCTCGATCGCGGCGCTATGCCGGCTACGGCGACTTGCCCCGGACGTGGCGACCAATGCCTTTGGTTATGGCCTCGCCTTTGTCAGCGGGACGATGCAGGCGCATGTCGAAGGCAAGCCGACGCTCGCGGTCCAAGTCGCTGCCGCAGCGCGTTCGGCGATCGAGGCGGTCGACCTTGCGGCGGCTGGCCTGGAAGGGCCGCAAGGCTCGATCGATGGGCCATTCGGCTATCTTTCGCTGTTCGAGAACGACGTCGACCTTGCACCCGTGCTGGCGCAACTCGGCACCATCCGCCGGATCGAGGAACTGAGCTGGAAGCCCTTCCCCTCGGGCCGCGCCGCGCACGGCGCGATCATGGCATTGCAGGACCTGGTCGCGAAGCATGACATCACCCCAGCTACGCTTGAGCGCTTCACCTATCGCGCTCCGCCGCTGATCAATCGGCTCGTCGGGCGTCGACCCTTCGCCGGCATGAGCGTCGCCTACGCACGCCTGTGTTTCGCCTGGCTCGGCGCCGTCGTGCTGACCCGTGGCACGCTGGACCTCGCCGACTTCACGCCGGAGCGGCTGGGCGACCCTGCCCTGCTCGCGCTCGCCGAGCGTATCCATGTCGCGACCGACGAGAATCCCGATGCCGCCGCGTTTGTGCCGGCGGTGGCAACCGTGACCCTCAAATCCGGCGAGGCCATTTCGCATGTGGTGACTCGCCAGTTCGGCTCACCCGAATGGCCGCTGAACCGCTCGGAGCATCTCGCCAAGGCGGCGCGATGCCTGGAGTTCGGCGGCATCGCCGAGGTACACGGCCCACTGACCTTGTTGATCGACGATCTCGATGCGGTAGACGACGTCGCCGGCGCGCTGATCGCCGTGCTGGAAACATAGGCCGGCGATCGGAGCATCATCAGGCCAACGTTTACCCGATCAGTGCGGCTCCTCGCCGCCCGACACGTTCAGCGACTCGGCCGTGATGTAGGCAGCTTCCTCAGAACAGAGAAAGGCGACCGCGTTGGCGGTATCCTGCGGCAAGCCGGGCCGCCCCATCGGAATGCGAGCCGCCATGTCCGTCACATATTGCTCGACCGACTTGCCCTGGCGCTCGGCAAAATAGGCGTTCTGCCATGCGCCGAGCCCGGTGGTGACGTGATTCGGACAGACGTTGTTCACTGTGATACCGTGTTCGCCCAGTTCGGTCGCGGCCGAACGGACAAGGCCGACGAGGCCGTGCTTCGAGGAGGTATAAGCCTGCATGTTGGGAAAGCCGCTCTTCGCCGCCTGGCTCGCGATATTGACGATCCGGCCGCCGCGCGCCTGCCGGACCATCCTCTGCGCCGCTGCCTGGAGGCCGTAGAAAGCGCCGGTCAGGTTGACGCCAATCACTGCATTCCATTCGTCTTCGCTGACCTCGAGAAGAGGCCTCACGATATAGCCGATGCCGGCATTGTTGATCCAGATATCGAGGCTGCCATGTGCGGTGACTGCGTGGTCAGCGAGCGCCTGTACCTCAGCCCGGATGCGGACGTCGCAGGCGTAAGTGGAGACCCTGACGCCCGTCACAGCGACGGCGGCGGCAATCTCGTCCATTTCCGTCGAAAGTCCAATCATCGCGTCTGGCGTTGCCGCGTCGCGGGAAGTGCCGACGTCGGACAGGACGATGTTGGCGCCGTCCGCCGCCAGCCGCAACGCGATCGCCTCGCCGAGGCCGCCCTTGCGACCCGATCCGGTGATGACGGCGGTCTTGCCGGCAAGCGCGCGGCTCATGCCGCAGCCTCGACCTGGCGCGTGACGATGAAGATCGGGTCGGCCCAATCCTGGAATTCGGCAGCGACCCGGCCCATCGCCTCGGTGCTGACTTCGCTGCCGAAGAGATCCATGTCGGCGACGTCGATCACCTCGATATACTGGTATGGCGATACGCCGCCGCCCAGCACATCGGTCGCCTGGAAAAGCGTGAAGCTGTCGACGGACTTCAACGCGTTCACCGTCGGCAGATCGGTCGCCAATGCCCACTTCTCATAGTCCGCCGCGCTCTTGTCGGGCTTCAGGTTCAGCAGAACGATAATCCGGGTCATGCGCGTGTCCTCTTGGCATTCTCGGTTGGCTGGCATATTGTTATATGGATATAGCAAATGAGGAAAGTGACTTTCCAGCATGGCGACCGTGAACACTCCCCAAGTCAGCTACGACGGTCCACCGGATTACCGCGTGATCGGTCGCCACGGAGTGTTCCCCGAAATGGGCCATGACGAGATCGAGCGGGTCAATTTCCTCACGCAGATGAACCGTCATCTTTCGACGCGCGTCGTGCCCGGCGTGAAGGCCGCGTTCTTGACGGAGGTCGCACCCGCTGCGGAGAAAGCAGCCGGGCATCCGCTTGCCGACCGGCACGACGCGCGCAAGGCATTGCTCGATCACCCTGCCTTCCGCTTCTGGTCGGCGATCCGGCGCATGACGATGGAACAACGCCAGCAAGCCGGCCGCTGGACTGCGATCCGCCAGCGTCAGGAGCTTGCAGACAAAGCCGCCGAACTGACGCAAGGCGACGCTCGGCTGGAGCTCGACCCCGGGCTCGCCATCCCGCGCTACGTCTCGGCAGTGGACCACCACTGCATGCCGGGCAGCTATCATCAGGAAGCATTTCCCGGCGACGTGACCAACGGTGCCAATTACGATCATGGCAATTTCGTCACGACGGGAGGAATGCTGGGCAAGCTCGCCGATGGTGGCGGCCATGCGGTGGTGAACTGGATCCGCCGCAACCTGCCGGATTTCAAACCGCACAAGATCCTCGAAATCGGCGGGACGGTCGGGCACTCCAGCCTGCCGATCGCGCAGGCCTGGCCCGAGGCCGAGATGACGATCGTCGACCTCGGTGCGCCGATGCTGCGCTACGGCCTTGCCCGCGCCAAGTCGCTCGGCATAGATAATGTCCGCTTCGTGCAGGCTTCGGGCGAGGATCTGTCGCGCTTTCCGGACCAGTGCTTCGACTGGATCCAGACGACAATGTTCCTTCACGAACTGTCGACTCGCTCGCTCGCCAATATCCTGCGCGAGACGCGCCGCCTGCTGAAGCCGGGCGGCATCGTCCTTCACGTCGAGCAACCGCAATACACACCAGACATGCCGCTGTTCGAACAGGTGATGCGCGACTGGGACGCCTATTATAATAACGAGCCCTTCTGGAGCCGGATGCACGAACTCGACCTCGACCAGGCGATGATCGATGCCGGTTTCAAACGCGAGCAGCTGATCCATGGCGGTGTGACCGCGGTGGTCGACAAAGACCTGTTTCCCGACGCGGCCGACGACGAAACCGAGGATTACGGGCGCAAGGCGGCGTGGCACGTCATCGGAGCGCGCGTCTGATGAGCATCGCGGAAGCGATCGCGGAGGCCGGCGCCAAGCCAGCGGGCAAGCGGCCCTTCTTCCTCGACACCGAGATCGAGACGGTGCTCGCGATCACGATGGCCGTCGTCCAGGAACTCGCAGTCAGCCGCCAGCGCATCGATACGCTGGAGCGCCTGCTCGAGCAGCAGGGCGTTCTGACCCGCGGGGAGATCGAGACCTATTCGCCCGACCCACAAGCCGCCGTCGAGCGCGCGCTTGCCACTCAGGAATATATCGCTCGCGTGCTGCGCATCATCCAGCAACGCAACGAGGCGAACCAGATGGCTGGGGAAATCGCGTCAGAGGACGTCGCGGACGAGATCGGCGCCGAAGCTTGAGCCGGTTCGACTTTACGGTGCAGGTGCTGGTCATCGGGGCCGGTGCCTGCGGTGCGGTTGCTGCATTGGCCGCGGCGGACGCGGGCGCGGGGGTGCTGGTCGTCGAACGTGACGACCGCGCCGGCGGCTCGACCGGCATGTCGCAGGGCCTCGTCTGTGCCGCGGGCACGCGCAGCCAGGCCGCGCACGGCATCGCGGACGACGCCGACACCTTCTTTGCCGACATCATGGCGAAGGCGCGGAGCGAGACCGATCCGGTCATCGCCCGCGCGCTCGCCGACAACAGCGCGCCGGCGCTCGAATGGCTGATCGATCGACACGGATTGCCCTGGGAACTGGATACGCGCTTTCGCGCCTCATATGGCAACAGTCGCCAGCGGCTCCATGGCTGGCCGGGGCATGGCGGCCTCGACATGGTGCAACTTCTACACGCGCGTCTGAGCGATGCCGGGATCGAC